>NZ_SUTK01000065.1 GCF_015062905.1 Methanobrevibacter thaueri | reverse complement strand
TTGAATCTCTTCAATGTTTTCAGGGGTTCCCACTTTCATTGTGCTCAGGTTCATCTCGTCAACTGATGTGTCAACGATGCTTTCCAGGGTCTTTCTTCTCTTGTACAGAGGTTCGTCAATCATCGGAACCTTATAGTACATCACGTCAAACAGGTATAGTTTTAACGGCACGTTTTCCATCGCCTCTTCCACATTGTGCTTTCTTCTGACCCTGTGAAGGACATTCTGGAAAGGCAGAGGCTTGCCGTCACGTGTGGCAATGACTTCTCCCTCTACAATGTAGTCCTCATGAGGAAGATGTTCGTCGAAGAGCTCGACGATTTCAGGCAATGCGTTGGTTATGTTTTCCAGCCTGCGTGTGAATATGTTGATTTCATCGCCGTTCCTGTGAACCTGCAGCCTTATGCCGTCATATTTTGTATCGCACAATGCCTTGCCCATTTCCGGAATGATTTCATCCAGTGGCGGTGCCAATTGTGCGAGCATAGGCTTGACAGGGGTTCCGGGTGTCAGGTTCAGTTTCTTAAGGCCTGCTTCGCCTTCATCCTTGGCGGTTCTTGCAACGACTGAAAAGTCATTGGTGAGCATCTGTGCCCTTTCAACAACTGCCTTGTCTATATTGAAGGCCTGTGCAATCGCGTCACGGACAATTCCGTCCCCAACGCCGATTCTCAATTCCTCTGTGATTGTACGGGTGAGATATTTGGCTTCTGTTGCGCTTGCCTGTGAGAGCAGCTCCAGAAGAACAGCAATCTTTCTGTTGGTTGACCTTGATCCTGAAATCTGGGATAATTTTCTCAGGCTGTTGAATACGAAATCGATTGTCAGAGGCTGTGAGAAGAATGTCATCTGTGACTTTTTGGCATAGAGCTTTATGCATGCAAGTCCGATGTCGCCCTCGTCACGGATTGCGTCCTCGACTGCTGCCGGTGTTGTTCCCACGGCTTCTGCGACTGCCCTTTCCACAAGTTTTCCTCCGATACCTATTTCCTCTGAGCTCCATGCGGGAAATACGGTACCCAAAATCAGAAGTCCCACCTTTTCTATTGTGTCGGAATCGAGGGTTTTGAGATAATTTGCAATGATGTCTGTCTTTTCGAGCCTTTTTGTGGTGGCTTCAAGACTTGAGTAGACATCAACCAGTTCCTGATATTTCATTTAAAAGTCTCCTTTGGCTATTTTCACTGCGCAGTACTCTCCGCACATGGCGCACATTTCATTGTCATCCAGTTCGCATTTGTCACGATATTTTCGAGGCTTTGACTTGTCAAGGGCAAGGTCAAACTGTGCCTCCCAGTCAAATTCCCTTCTTGCCTTTGCCATTGCCTTTTCACGTTCCCATGCCTGCGGCAATCCTTTTGCAACATCTGCTGCTTCAGCAGCAATCTTGGATGCGACAATTCCTTCCTTCACGTCTTCAAGGCTAGGCAGGGATAAATGCTCCGCAGGAGTAACATAGCACAAGAAGCTTGCCCCTGCTGTTGCGGCTATGGCTCCTCCGATTGCTCCGGTAATGTGGTCATATCCAGGCGCAAGGTCAGTCACCAAAGGCCCCAGGACATAAAACGGAGCGCCGTGGCATATTGTCTTTTGGATTTCCATGTTTGCCTTAATCTGGTTTAAAGGCATGTGTCCCGGACCTTCCACCATCACCTGCACGTTGGCGTCCTGTGCCCTTTTCACCAGGCCTCCCAGGTTGACCAGTTCCTGAATTTGAGGGATATCGCTTGCATCAGCCAGGCATCCAGGCCTCAGGCCGTCACCAAGTGACAGGGTAATGTCGTACTCATAGGATAATTCCAGAAGGTAATCGTAATTCTCATACAGCGGGTTTTCCATATCGTTGTGGTTGATCCATGATGCCATGAATGTTCCTCCACGGCTCACTATGCCCATCATACGGTTGGCCGCCTTGAGCTTTTGGACCAGGTCCTTTGTGATTCCGCAGTGGAGGGTCATGAAGTCCACCCCTTCCTTTGCCTGGTTTTCGATGGCCTTGAATATGTCGTCAGGGTCCATGTCAATGATTTCCTTATTTTTATTTAATGTAATGACTCCGGCTTCATAGATAGGCACGGTTCCGATGCACAGATCCACCGCTTCCATTATCTTCTGTCTGAAAAGCTTCAAGTCAGATCCTGTTGAGAGGTCCATCAGGGCATCCGCACCATATTCCTGGGCCAGTTTTGCCTTGTTGATTTCCAGTTCCAAATCATCAATCTTGGATGATGAGCCTATGTTGGCATTTACCTTTGTTGTAAGGCCTTCCCCGATTCCACAGGGTTTTGAATGGCCGTTGACGTTTTTAGGGATTACAACCAGTCCCTTGTCAATCAATTTAGCTAGTTTGTTCACATCTATGTTTTCATTTTGAGCTACGCACTCCATTTCGGGAGTGATGTTACCTTTTTGCGCTTCACTTTTCTGAGTCAAATTTATCCCTCATGTTGACTAATCAATAATAGTTATCTTCGTTAAAGTATATAGAATTTTTTCAATTTTCTCTAAACATTATCTTTTTTTATATGGGTCATCAAATACTAATACATGATGGTGGTCATATGGTAGAAGATAGACATGTCATAGAAACATTAGGAAAAGTCCGAGTAGTAATCGAAAACGGCGAAATAACAGAAGTTGGCGAATCCGAAATGAAATATTGCCCAATGTTTCATGCGATGCACAAGGTGGATGAGCTCAACGAGGAATTCATAAGAAAAAACATCAATTTCAGAATCCAGGACTTTGGAATGTGCACACCGCAAAGGGTAATCGAGATGGATGACCTGGTGACTGTGGGCATTTCTGAAATCCTCAAGACCAACATGGAAAAGGGAAACATCGACTGTGTTGTCGGCGCATGTGACGGTGCAGGGACACTTCTCATGACAAATCCCCGCGTTGTTCAGGGCGTTGGAGGAAGAGTGTCCGGCCTTGTAAGCACAACACCGATTCCGGAAGTCATTAAAAATCTCGAGGAAAAGGACTGCATAATTCTAAATCCTGAAACTGCCGAGCTGAACCAGCTTGAGGGATTGAAGATTGCACTGGATAAGGGATACAAAAACATTGCAATAACAGTAATACCTTCCCCGATGATCAGGGAGCTGAGGGAATACCCTGTCGATGATGACGTCAATGTGTATATCTTTGTTGCGCACACAACCGGTGTGACACGCGCCGAAGCCGAAATGATGTTTGAATGCGGAGACATAGTAACCGCATGTGCATCCAAGGAGGTCAGGGGATATGCAGATGAGATAGAGCCATATTACTATGGAGTGAAGGTTCCGATTTTCTGTGCAAGTGAGGAAGGGCGCAGATTCTTGGATGTAAGGCTTGAGCATATTGGAAAGCCGTTGACAACCAAGGATTATCCAAGGGACAAAAGCGATGCTCCACATAAACTGATTTAGAGTGTAAATATGAAGGTAATATTTTTTGATACTGAAACAACAGGTTTGGATTTTAAGGAATCAAGAATTATCGAACTTGCAATGCTGATAGTTGAAGACGGCAAAATCGAGGAATATGATGAATTCATCAATGTCGGTTTTGATTTGCCGTCTAAAATCACTGAAATAACTGGAATAACAGATGAGATGCTAATAACTGAAGGCATAAGTGAAGCAATCGTTGCAGAGGATTTGAAAAGTCATTTGACTCCCGGTACATTGATGATTGCACATAACTGCCAATTCGACTTGACATTTGTTTATGGGCTTTTAAAAAGGCATTATCCTGATGAAGCTGAGGATATAGTGTCAAATCTTAACTGGATTGATACAGTAACAGTCTTAAAGGACCGTAAAGAGTTTCCTCATAAGCTGATTGATGCGGTTAAGTATTATGGCATCGAAGAGGTCAATTTCCACAGGGCAATCGATGATACAAAGGCATTATATGATGTAACTGTAGCACTGAAAAATGAACGTGATGATTTGGTTGAATATATTAATGTTTTTGGATATAATCCTAAATGGGGCGTAAGTGGGCCTAAATTCCCATTCATTGAATATAAAAGACAGTATTTTAATAAAAGGATTGTGGAGCCTGATGATATTTTGCCTAAAAAGTAGGTTCAGGTAAATATTGCCTTTAACTTGAATCGGGATTTTAAAAAAAATAGTTTTTTTACTGCAATGCATTTTGGATTTGAAAAGCTAAATCCAATGCTTTTTGTGCATCTTTTGGAGTGATGATAGTTACAATGTTGTAATCTGCATCGACTCTTAATTCGATGAAATCCGCATATTTTTTGCTCATTGCCTTTTTGTTTAACTCGTTTAAGGCAATGCAAATTGCAGCATGGTATCCAACGTCATGTTTGGAATAATCTTTCACATCATTGCAGGGACCATTATTCAAAATCCATTCCTGAACGTGAAGATATGTTGACAGATAGGCTCTGTTAATAATAGTTCGATCTATGCATTGCAAATCGTAGTGTTCTGCCGAATATTCTTGATTTTGAATGTATTCTGCAAAGTCTAATAGATGTTGGGGTACAAATGCATGAACCATAATCATACCTCAGTACCTGTCAGAGACGGCAACATTACAGACTTCCATCAAGTTATCATAGCCCTCTTTTGCAGCAAAAGCATCCACTTCTTCGGAAATTAAATCCCATACATCAAAGATTTCCTGATTTGACCAGGTTTTTGGTGCTCTGATATAGAATGAAGCAAATGAGTTATTATTTAGCGGATTTTTTTCTCTAAATAATACTTCGCCTAAACCATATTTCTCACTTAGTAATATGAGTTTCTGTTCAAGTTTGCTTAGAAATTCGTCATTTTGAACAACTTTGCTTTCACAAGAAGGCATAATCGGACCATTTTGCAAATATTCTATCATGTTTTCGCCAGTTTTCTTTCTTATTTTGCCTGCCACATTAATACTATTGAAGTTAAAAGTATATAAAGTTTATTACTCTCCTTAATTCATTAAACTATGCTGGTAAATCAATATTTAGGTTAAAATAAAATTTTATGGGCTCAAATCAATTTTTAAATTAATATAAAAAAAGTTCAATAGAGGTTGATGGGAAGATTCCATATCTTCCCAAACGGTAGAGAAATTTGTCAATATAATGGAGGTTGGGAAAGATTTCTGTATCTTTCCCCGAGGTTAAAATATGGTTAGAAATTAAATATATAACTGGGAGGAAATAGGGAAGTGGAGTTTCTTCCCTACATGTACTGAACTAATTGTTCATCATTTTTTTGCATATTTCCTGGCTTCACTTTGTCTATTGCTTCTTTGAAGTATTTATATGGGATTTCACTAGCTTCAAGGTCATCTCTTAGGGCAAGCATTGCAGCTTCTCTGCAAACAGCCTCAATGTCTGCTCCTACATAGCCTTCAGTGTTTTTGGCTAATTTTTTGAGATCCACGTCTTTGGCTAATGGCATTCCTTTGGTATGCACTTCAAAGATGGATATTCTTGCTTCTTCATCTGGTTCGCCAACTTCTATGTGTCTGTCGAACCTTCCAGGTCTCATTAATCCGGCATCCAGAATGTCAGGTCTGTTGGTTGCCGCAATAATTGCAACGTCTTCAAGCTCTTCCAAACCGTCCATTTCTGTTAACAGTTGGTTGACAACTCTTTTTGTAACGCCGCTGTCAGTGTCATTTCCGCTACGTGCACTGGCTATTGCATCTATTTCATCGAAAAAGATCACTGTTGGGGAAGCTTGTTTTGCTTTTCTAAAGACTTCTCTAACTCCTTTTTCGGATTCTCCTACCCATTTGGATAGAAGTTCAGGGCCTTTGACTGAAATGAAGTTGGCTTCACTTTCGCTTGCCACTGCTTTTGCAAGCAATGTTTTACCTGTTCCAGGAATTCCGTAAAGCAATGTTCCTTTAGGTGGTCTGATTCCTAAGCGTTGGAATGTTTCAGGATGTTTTAAAGGCCATTCTATAGCTTCTTTAAGTTCCTGTTTAACATCTTCGAGACCTCCTATGTCATCCCATTTGATGTCTGGGATTTGGACAAGCACTTCTCTGAGTGCGGAAGGTTGGATTTCCTTTTGAGCATTTTTAAAGTCATCGCCGGTTACAACAATTTTTTCCATTACTTCTTTTGGAATTTCTTCGTCATTCTGAATTTCAGGAAGTATTCTTCTTACTACTCTCATTGCTGCCTCTTTACATAATGATTCGAGATCAGCTCCGACAAATCCGTGAGTGGTATTTGCGATTTTGTCCAAATCAACGTCGTCTGCAAGAGGCATATTTCTTGTGTGGATTTCAAGAACTTCTTTTCTTTCTTCGGTGTCAGGTACTCCGATTTCTATTTCACGGTCGAATCTTCCAGGTCTTCTGAGTGCAGGGTCAAGTGAATCCGGTCTGTTGGTTGCACCGATTACAACCACTTGTCCTCTGGATTTAAGACCGTCCATCAATGTAAGAAGCTGTGCAACGGTTCTTCTTTCAACTTCTCCATTGGTTTCTTCTCTTTTTGGTGCAATTGCATCAAGTTCATCGATAAATATGATTGAAGGTGAGTTTTCTTCAGCCTCTTCGAAGTATTCCCTTAGGTTCTCTTCGGATCCGCCCACATATTTGCTCATGATTTCAGGCCCATTGATTGCGATGAAATGGGCATCACTTTCACTAGCTACTGCTTTAGCTAGTAATGTTTTACCGGTACCTGGTGGTCCGTGCATTAACACTCCTTTTGGTGGTGCGATTCCTAATTTCTCGAAGAGTTCAGGCCTTTTTAAAGGAATTTCAATCATTTCCCTTACTTTTTTAACTTCTTCTTTTAAACCGCCGATGTCTTCATAGCTTACATCAACAAGGTTTCCGACACCTTCGACTTTGCTTACGTCCACTGGACTTTCGTGTAACTGCACTTCAGTGTTCGGGCCGACAATAACGATGTCTTTCGGATTTGTGGACACTACTGCAAATTTGATTTCTTTCATGGCAGGGGTATAGTCCATCAGTTCATCAAAAAGACTGTTAAAGCCCATCCTTGGTCTTGGGGCTCTTATTTGTGATCCTATGATATCTCCCTGAACCATTACTTTTCCTGCAAACAGGCCACGAACGTCACCCTGTACACGAATGTTGTTTTCAATTGGTGCTAAAACAACTTTTTTAGCTTCGGTTGCTTTGGTTTTTTTAATTGTGACTTCTCCTCCGATGGTTGCTCCTGAGTTT
>NZ_SUTK01000012.1 GCF_015062905.1 Methanobrevibacter thaueri | reverse complement strand
TCCCTTCTGTATTATTAGTCCGTCACGGCCGATTTCTATTTCATCAAAGTACTGGTCAGGGTGTGCAACGACAATCATTTCAGGCTTTGTCAAAACAGTAACTTCAAATTCCAGTTCTTCGAATTCTTTTTCGCTGATTTGATTAAATCTTGGGTCTTCGAATGCTGCAGCTATTGCAACATCTATTGTTGCATCAATTGCCGGTTTGACCGGTTCTGCATATCCAATGCATCCCCTTAATTTGTTATTCTTGTTTATTGTTACAAAAACTCCCAACTTCTCATCTAATTCAATCGGATAATCGTCAGGTTTCACTAATGTCTTTCCCGTATCCAGGTGATATTTGACTGATGCCATTGCAACATCGACTAAATAGTCTCCTGCTCTATCAGTTATCATTTATCCCATTCCTCCTACAAGTGCATTTAAAATTCTTGTATGTGGTCCGCCATCACCTACAGGTGCAGTTTGACCGTCTTTTCCACAAAATCCAACGCTCAACTTAAAGTCATTGCCGATTGCATCAATGTTTTTCAATGTTTCCAGAATGTTTCCGGATAATGACACGTCCCTTAGAGGTGTTGTGATTTCGCCGTTTTCAATCATGTATCCTTCAGCTGCATTGAATTGGAAAATGCCTTTCCCTGTATCTACTTGGCCTCCTCTTGAACCTTTAAGATAGATTCCATTATCAATGCCTTCAAACAATTCGCTGACTTCCATATCTCCTGGTTGCAGGAATGTATTGCTCATTCTGACAATCGGCTGGTCTGCAATGATTGATCTTGCATTTCCAGAGGATTTCATTCCAAGCTTTGATGAAGTTGATCTTGAATTTAAAAGTGAAATTAGTTTTCCGTCCTTGACCAGCTGATTAGGTTTTGTTTTTATTCCCTCAACATCATAAGGATAATATCCAAAGCCGTCCTTCAGGCTTGCGTCATCAAAGATGTTTACAATGTCTGATGCGATTTGTGTGCCGATTCTGTCCTTTAGGATAGAATCATTTTGCAATATTAAATCGCCTTCAACTGCATGTCCCAATGCCTCATGAATTAGAACTCCTGTCAGTTCAGGGTCTGCTATCACTGGAAATTGGCCTGATGGTGCAGGTTTTGCATCAAGTAATCTGACTGCCTTTTCACCGATTTTTCTTCCGAATTCTTCAATGTCGGCATCAGCAATCACTTCAAATCCTTTGACTCCTCCAAGGCTTCCATGTCCAAATTGAATTATTTCACCATCGGTTGCAGAGGCATTCAATGCCATTCTGACCCTTGATGTCTTCACTTGAATTTCGCTGCCTTCGCTGTTCATGAACAGTTCATTGACTTCGCTGTCACCGTAGCTTACTGTGGTACTGTTCACCTTGTCGATAGTGGCTGCGTCATTGGCCTGCTTCATGATGTCATTTTTTTCTTCAATGGATATGTCCTTAAAAGGTATTTTGACATCCACTTCCACCTTGTCCTTGACAACATCACTTTCACTTAATTCGACATCTCCCTTAAGTGAATTTGATAATTTTAAAGCGGTTTCAGTTATTTCATTGATTTTTGATAAGTCTGTTGTATATGCAAAACCCCATGCTCCATTATTCAACACTCTTATTCTTGCTCCTAAGCTCATTCCTGTGTTGATTTCATCTACATTTCCATCTTTCATTAATATGGAAGTATTATCGCCCATTCCAAATCTGATATCTATGTAATCCACTTTTGGGCTAGTTTTTGCAATAACATTTTCAAATAGATTTATATATTCTTCCATTTTATCACTCAAAAAGATTTATACAATACTAATTTTATATTATCTATTAAAAAAACTTTATTAACTAGGATGTATAATATAACAATCGTTAATAATTTTTGGTGATTGAATGTTTATAATTGTAGGTACTGGTGCAGGCGGAGCAATTCTTGCAAGGGAACTTGCATTGAATAATCTTCCTGTAACAATTCTGGAAAAGGGACCGTATATTAAATCAAAGGATGCTTTTAATTATTATGATAAGTACAACAGCTCAGTAGACCTGTTGACCACCACCTGTATCGGCGGAGCGACAATCGTGTCAATGTCTAACATGGTACGGGCACTGGACGAGGAACTGCATGAGTTTGATATCGACTTGACCGATGCATATGAATACGTTGAGGATTTGGTGGGTGTTCACCAGCTTGATGATTCACACATTGGTGCCGGAACACAGGCATTTCTTGATGCGGGCCGTGAACTTGGACTTCAAACCTTGAAGATGCCAAAGGCAATACGTGAAGAGGACTGCATTCAATGCGGAAAATGTGCATTTGGTTGTCCTGCAGATGCAAAATGGTCCGGAAAGGACTTTGTTGATGAGGCAGTTGAAGCTGGTGCGGAATTAGTCACCGAAGCTGAAGTGACAGAATTGATCATTGAGGATAATGAAATCAAAGGAGTCAAGTTTATAAAAGACGGTAATGAAGAAGAGCTGCTCGGCGATTATGTGATATTGTCTGCAGGTGCGATATCCTCAGCTTTGATTTTAAGACGTTCCGGAATCGATGCGGGACGTGAAATATTCTTTGATCCGTTCGTATCAGTTGGAGGGTATCTAAAGGATATCAACTTCAATACTGAAGTGCAGATGGCCGGTTTGGTCATAGGCGAAAACTTTGTTCTGTCTCCTCACTTTTCATCATTCATTCGTGCAAACATTCCTGATGATTCAGTTACTGATAATGACATACTGAGCATCATGGTCAAGACACCTGATGAATGTAAAGGATATATTGATGACGATGGCGAGGTTTATAAGACAAATACCATACAG
Organism: Methanobrevibacter thaueri; assembly: GCF_015062905.1. Classification (GTDB taxonomy): domain Archaea; phylum Methanobacteriota; class Methanobacteria; order Methanobacteriales; family Methanobacteriaceae; genus Methanocatella; species Methanocatella thaueri_A. Next base: position 40,252 of record NZ_SUTK01000012.1, on the reverse strand, counting down.
GATATAAGATATCTGGCTGAAGGTGTCGCAACAGCAGGATTCATTCTTGAAAAAGCGGGTGTTGACCCAAATACGATTGGCTCAACAGTCTACAGGGGAGCACACCCTGGAGGGACTGCAAAAATAGGTGATGTGGTTGACAGTAATCTGGAAACCAAAGTTTCCAATCTCTTTGTTTGTGATGCAAGCGTATTGCCGATATCTCCAGGTAAGCCTCCAATATTAACAATACTTGCATTATCCAAAAGATTGGCTGATTATTTAAAAAATAAATAGAAGATTATTCGAATTGCTTATCGATATCTTCTGTTTTTATTAATTTTTCACAGTAATGGCATCTGACCACTGGAGGGTACTCCTTAACGACATTGAAAATAGGTGTTATAGGCTCATTTTCAAAATTTGTAATGCACTTTGGATTTGTGCATTTGATTATTGAAGTAATCTTCTTTGGAAGAACAATTTTGTCTTTTTTGATAGGTTTGAAATCTCTGATAATGTTGATTGTAGCTTTTGGAGCGATTAAAGCAATCTGATTGAGTTCGTTATGGTCAACTTCCCTGTTTTCAATTTTCACAATGTCCTTTCTTCCAATTTGGCCAGATGATACGTTCATCGCCACTGTCACATTAGTGGTTTCATCATCTGGGAGACCTAAAATCTTTAGAATGTGCAGTGCTTTGTTTGCTGTAATGTGGTCTATAACAGTGCCGTTTTCAATAGCTTTAATTTTTAATTCAGATTTTACCATATCAACACCTAATACATTTTCAAATCTTTTATTTCAATTATTGCTTCAGTATCACTAACTAATTTTTCAGGGTTTTTGTCTTTAGTTGCAATTGTAAAGCTTTCAATCACTCTGGCTCCACGCAATTTTACTTTTTCCTCAAGTCTTTTGACATTGGATTCGCCACGGTTGACATCCATTGTGGCAAATATGACAACATCCTTTGCCCTAAGGTCGCATCTGTCGATAATTGTTAAAATTGCTGGAGTAGGATTTCCATTCCATGTAGGAGTTCCAAAATATACTGTGTCGTATCCTCTTAAATCTACTTTGGCGGGAATAATGTCTGTTTTTGTTTCTCTAAACGCATTGATTGACGCAAATAATCTGTTTTTGAATCCATCACGATTTTTTAAGTCATGAATTCTTACTAAATCTGCATTTAAGTTTTTAGCTAGTGTTTTAGCAACCAAATCCGTTGTTCCTCCGTTTGAATAATATATAATTATTCTTTTCATGTTGTTACCTTCTTGTATAATTTTAAGGATGAAGACCCAAGTGTCTTAAGCCTAATGTTTCGTCAATTCCTAGAATGATGTTCATATTTTGTATAGCTTGGCCTGATGCTCCTTTGACAAGGTTGTCGATAGCGGATAACATTACAAGTCTTCCGGTATCATCAATTTCAAATCCTCCGATATGTACGAAGTTGGATCCGCGAACTGAACTCAAGTGAGGAATTTCCCCTTCATCCATGAGTTTGATGAAGAATTCTCCACCATATTCCTTTTCATATAATTTTCTGATTTCCTCAGGTGTGATGTCTAGGTTTTCATCAGTCAAAAAGCTGTGGCTGGTAGTTTGAATTCCACGGTTAACAGGCACAAGATGTGGTGTAAATGATACTTTTACATCGTCAAATCCATGCAATTCCTGTTGGATTTCAGACATGTGTCTGTGTGAAGAAATCTTATATGGATTTACGTTATCTGCAATGTTAGGGTAATGTGTAGTTGCTGACGGGTTAACTCCTGCTCCACTAACTCCGGTTTTTGAATCGATTATAATTCTGTCGACCAAATCATTTTTAACCAATGGATATGAGGATAGGATTGCGCCGGTTGGGAAACATCCCGGATTTGCAACAAGATTTGCTTTTTTAATTTCATCCCTGTATAGTTCAGGAAGTCCAAATACACCTTTATTTTCCTTGTCTGTATGTTCCATGCCATACCATTTTTCATAAACCTCAGTGTCACGATATCTGTAATCCCCGCTTAAATCAACTACTTTAGCACCGGTTTCAAGGATTTCCGGCACGATTTTCATTGATGCACCATGAGGTGTTGCGGTAAATACGACGTCTGCATCCAATTCGGATGGACTTTTGTTTTCGAATACAAGTCCTGAATCTCTAACGTGTGGGTGGATTTTGTGTGCTGGAGTTCCTTCATACTGTCTTGAAGTGATTTCTGTAATTTCAACTTCAGGATGGTTTGTAAGCATTCTTAAAAGCTCTCCCCCAGTATATCCACTTGCTCCTATTATTGCTACTTTAAACATATTATACTCTCCTTAATCTTCACAATGATCTAAAATTTTTCCTTCGAAATCAGTATTTTCAATTTTTCTAATTATTTTACAGCTGCTGTCAAGTTCACAATCACGATATTTTTCAATGCGCACAGCTTTTGCCTTGAATCCTCTTTTGTCAAGGGCTTGCTGTAGCTTTCCGACATCGTGGTTCTGGTCAGCCCCAACGGTAATGATGTCAGGGTCAATTTCTCTCACGATTTTGAAAACATCCCCATTTGCATCACCTAAATAAGCGTCAGTTACGGGTTTTAACATTTTAATCAATTCCAAACGTTGGTCCTCTCCAACGATGGGCACTCTTTTTCTCCTTTCAACTGTTGCATCTCTTGCAACAACAACATAAAGTTCAGCATCTTCTCCACCGAGCTTTCTGGACTCTTCCAAGTAAACTCCATGCCCAGGGTGGAGTATGTCAAATGTTCCGGTCGCCATTACTTTCATTCAATTACCTCTTTTGATATTTTAAAGCTTCAGTCAAATCAATTTTATCAGTATAAAGTGCAGAACCGATTACAATTCCTTCCACACCACTTTCATTTAGTTTTCTAATGTCATCTATTGTTGTTATTCCACCGGAATAGACAATAGGCAAGTCTACAGTTTTTTTAAGTTTTTCTACAGGTTCTGTGTAAAATCCGCCTAAAAGCCCTTCGACATCAACATTTGTAAACAGAATGCTTCCTGCACCATGGTCCTTAAAGTCATTTGCAATTTCACTTGGGCTTTTGTCAATTTTTTCCTGCCATCCCTTAATGACCACCTTGTTGTCTTTGCTGTCAAGTGAAATCATTATCCTGTCGGAACCGTATTCGTTTGAAAGTTCAGTGATTGTTTCCGGTTGCTGAATCCCCATTGTTCCAATGATTATCCTTTCAATGTCAAGGTCTAACAATTGACGGGCATATTCTGTGCTTCTTATTCCTCCTCCAAGCTGGATAGGGACACTAACTTCATTTAGGATTCTTTTGATAATGTCAAAGCTGGCCACTCCATTGATTGTTCCGTCCAAATCAATTACATGGATATTTTTAGCTCCCAAATCTTCCCAATGCTTTGCAACAAGTTCAGGATTATCTATTTCAACCATTTCACTTCCAGGTTCGCCTTGGACAAGCTGGACACATTTACCGTTCTTGATGTCTACTGCAGGCATAATTAACATTTCATCTTTATTAAATGACATTTGGATTTTTCCTGTAATATTTTATTATAATATAATTTTAGTTCTGAAGTGTTTTATAATTATTGTTTTTTTCATTTTTCGCTTTCAAGTTGAAAATTTATTATTGATTAGAATATAATATATTAACCAATGAGCACAATTATCGAATTCAAAAATGTTGATAAGATTTACAAAACAGGAGACCACATTCTTAAAGCCATGGACAATGTGAACTTCACAATAGATGAGGGGGAATTTGTTGTAATTCTCGGTCCTTCAGGTGCGGGCAAATCAACCCTTCTAAATCTTTTGGGAGGTCTGGACACTGTTACTTCAGGTCAGATTATCGTCAATGGCAATCATGTGGAGGAATTTGATGATAATGAACTAACAGATTACAGGGCAAATAACGTGGGATTTATATTTCAGTTTTATAACCTGATTCCAAACCTGACTGCCCTTGAAAATGTTGAGCTCATGAGTGACATTGTTGATTTCAATATCAATGGATTGGACGTCTTGGAATCTGTTGATCTCAAAAGCCATGCGGATCAGTTTCCGGCACAATTGTCTGGCGGTGAACAGCAGAGGGTATCCATCGCAAGGGCAGTGGCCAAACAGCCCACAATGCTTTTATGTGATGAGCCAACAGGGGCATTGGACTCTAAGACGGGTGTTCTAATTCTGAATCTGCTCCAGGACATGAGCAACAGCAAGGGAACCACTGTTGTCATCGTAACCCACAATGCAATTTTGGCCGAAGCCGCAGATAAGGTGATTAGGATTAAAAACGGCCAAATTGAAAGTATTGTCATCAATGAAAATCCGAAAAAGATTACGGATTTGGAATGGTGAATGTTTTAGTTGCCCTTTAAATTTAAATCTTATTTTTTTCATATAGTATATCATGTCTTTATCTAAAAAAATGCTAAGGGATATAAAAATCAACAAAGCACAATTTATTGCGATATTCCTAATGGCATTTTTAGGCATTTTTGCATATACTGGAATTTATGCGGAATATTATGGATTAGTGCAGACTTCCGACGGGTTTTACGCCGATACGAACATGGCTGATGCATGGATTTACGGCACTGATTTTGATGACGCTTCACTGGATAAGGTCAATGAATTCACAACCCAATCCGACAGGCAGGAAGCCATTGAATCACAAGCTAAGCTTGATAACAAGCCTGATGTCAAGCTGCACTTTATAGAAAATGGAACGATTTCCAAATTTTACGCCACTGAAGGTGAGGAATTTAATCCTGATGATGCATCAGGCATTTGGTTGGATGCCCGTTTTGCTGATGCTCGAGATTTAAAAGTGGGGGATAAGATAACCCTTGAGTTTGACAATCAAACAATAACAAAAGAAATTAGGGGACTTGGCTATTCTCCTGAATACATCTACGAAGTGTCTCCAAGTTCATTAACTCCCGATTTTTATCAAATGGGATTTGCATACCTTTCTGCCAAAGCATATCCGAAAGATTTAGAATACAATACTCTGCTTGTCAAATATGATTCGTCTTATGATGATTTTAAGGATAAACTCGATTCAATAGATTATCTGTCAGTCACTAAAAAAGAGGACCATTTAAGTGTATCCAAATTCTCTGATGAGATGGTACAACACAAGATGATTGGTGATGTTTTTCCGATTGTTTTTATTTTGGTTACTTTCCTGACTCTTTTAACTACAATGACTAGAATTGTCACTCATCAGCGCAATCAAATCGGGATTCTCAAAGCGGTGGGATTTAAGGATAAGACAATCATTCTACATTATCTTTCATATGCTTTCTTGCCGGTTCTTGCTGGTGCATTCCTTGGATTGGTTACTGGACCAGTTATAATTCCGCGTATGTTTTATCCGACTATGATGACAAGCTACAGTATGCCTAGCTGGCATCCGGGGTTCGACATTAGTTTCATCTACATTGCAGGGCTGATGGTTGCATTGTCAGTATTGGTGACCTATTTTTCATGCAGAAGAATTTCAAAGGAGAATCCTGCCAATACATTAAGGCCAAAAGCTCCCCATAACTCTTCAAACACCTTTATCGAGAAATCAAGGTTTTGGAAGCGTTTGAGTTTCAATTTCAGATGGAATTGGCGTGATGCAAGAAGAAACAACTTCAGGGCATTGATGACAATAGTTGGAGTTATGGGTTGCGTGGCACTGCTGATTGCGGCATTCGGAATGAATGACAGTATGAATGAGCTGAAATCATGGGAATATGATGACATCAATCATTATGAGTCAAAATTGCTGCTTTCAAATGATGCCAATCCAATGGAGCTGTATTATATTTTAAACGAAACAGATGGCAGCTTTATAATGCAGCAATCAATTGAAATGAAGGCCAATGGTGGAGAAGACACGGTAGGGCTTTTGGTATCAAACAACACAGATTTGATATCATACACGGATAGCAATCGCAATCCAATTGACATCGATGAAGGGGATGTTTCAATTTCAACTAAACTGGCTGAAAAGTTCAATCTGAAAATTGGAGATAAAATCAGATGGCACATTGTTGGTGAAGATAAGTGGGTAACATCAAAAATTGGCCAGATACATGCAGAACCAATCTCACAGGGTCTGATAATGTCTCCTGATACCTTGGAGGATCAGGGATTGAATTTCACTCCTACAAACATTATCACTGATGAGAAATTCGGTGAAAACTTCGATTCAATAAAATCCACTTCAAGCGTTGATAGAATGAAGGAAAGCTGGGACCAGATGACTTCAGCTGTAATGATGATGGTTTATGTGGTGACATTTGTGGCGGTGGCATTGGCTATTTTAGTTTTATACAATCTGGAGATATTGTCCTTCACTGAAATGGAAAGGGAAATTGCCACATTGAAGGTTTTGGGTTTCAAGACAAATGTATTAAGAAAGCTATTGCTGACTCAAAACGTGATTTTCACAGCCATAGGTTTTATTTTGGGAATTCCTTTGGGATTCTACTTCATGACGCTCATGATGAATGCTGCAGGGGATTCACTTTACTATGTTCCTACCTTGACCTGGGGAAACATATTGTTGTCTGCAGCCATAACTTTTGCAATCTCAATCGGTGTCAATTTGCTGTTTTCTGAAAAGATAAATGATTTGAATATGGTTGAGGCACTTAAAGATGTTGAATAGGCATTATAATCAGTTTTTAATTGAATAAATAATCGACCTTATGATTGATATCAAACAGCAGATGCTGATTGTAAAGGGATATCCTAAAAATGCAATTACCAAACCGATAATGAAAAGTATGAATGGAACAACTAATGCATTTTTTACAGCTAAAGCTTCTGATAGATATTCTTGGTCGGGATTAATTTCCAGCAAGGATTTTGCCATCCAAAATAATATGATATTGACTATAATGAAATCTAATCCGTATAATACTTCGGCAAGTAAAGAAAAAGGATTATTTGCAACAAATGTGGTTAAATAAGGAAGTAATGAAATAATCAATAGCAAAAGGATATTTTGCCAAATGATTTTTGCGTTGATCCTTTCAACATGATTGTAAATTATATGATGATATTGCCATAGGTTGGTGCAAACTAAAAAACTTATCAAATAGGCAAAATATGCAGTTTTAAGTGCTAAAATAGATTGAATTGATGCAGTGGCAGGTTGTGGCAATTCCAAAACCAAAACTGTTACAATAATTGCGATAATTGCATCATAAAACGCTTCCAATCTGTTTGTTGACATGTAATTTTCATTCATAGCTATCATTTTCCGCATATAATTCAAAATTAAAATCAATTAAATTCTTTCTTGAAATTCCTATTTATCTTTTTTGAATTTTTGAGAAGGCGTATTCGATGCGGTTTAGATGGTTTGAGAATTGAATGATCAATGTCTTGCCGAAACCCTTTTATTTTTTAATAGATATAATATCTTTTAGATGGTTTTATGAATGATTCAGTGAATATGTATGATGATTTTTCAAACGTTGTTTCAAATGAGGAAAGCATCTCAACAGAATCCGTTTTAGATATATTGAAGGAATATGCGGGAACCATTTCAGTATTTGATTTGATGGCGGTCAATGCGGAAATGATTGAGGAAAGCAAATATGTGCAGGATAACTATAAACAAAAAAGTCATGGTGTCTATGTCAAATACTTTTTAGGCCGTATCAAGGATGTTCACAGCGACAATAACAGGTATGGACATGACATTGACAAAGAGGAGTTTATTGATGCCATATCAACTTTAAAGTCATATCATATTAACGAATCAGTCACTTCAAAGACCAAATTTCCATTAATCTATGGAATAATTTCAATTTACACTACTTTTATTCTTGAGGAACCCATCCACCCGGTGGGCACTCCATTTCCAGGTTCTCTATATGTTGAAGAGAAAGACGGCAAATTCTACTGTCCGGTCAAGGATGCCAATCTTGAGTCTCCGAATGCGGTTTGCAAGATGTGCATTGCTGAACAACTGGAATTTTAATATTTCGAACCAACATTAATTATTCGCTATTTTTATAAAAAATATTCAGCATTATTTAGCATTATGGCAACAAATAAATATACTTTAAAATAAAACTATTATCAACTAAAAGTAAGCGAGATGATACTTTTATGTTGGACAAGAAATGGATGGTGCTGGCAATATTTTTCATAGCTTTGGTTGCAATATCTGGCGTTAGTGCAGCTGAAGATGCGGGCGATGTTGCTGCCATAGAAAATAATACACAAACAAATGCAATAACAAATGATATAGCGACAGACGAAATACAGGATGATACTTTAAAGTTATCTGTGAATGATGAAAGCGATGATGCACTGGCAGCGTCAAATAATGAAGAAATCTTAACTGATGTGTCAGAATGTTATGTTAATTCCAGTTATAGTGGTAATGAATATGGTACTTATGAAAATCCATATTCAAATTTATATAACGCTTTAAATGCAGAAGGTAGGAAAGATGGAGACATAATTCATATTGCTGCTGGAGAATATACTGGTATTGGGAGTAATATAGGATTGGCTATCAATAATAATTTAACATTTGATAAATATGGCTTTGGTGAAGTAATATTTGATGCAAAGGGTGAAAAAAACTTCTTTGATATTTATGCTGAAGAAATTAAGATTACTGGAATAACATTCAAAAATGGAATGTCTGATGATTGTGGAGGCGCACTTATTTTTCAGAACGGTTTGAAAAATAGTTTAATTGGCGGCGACTTTATAAATAATACTGCCCCTCTTGGCGGAGCTATACTGATCAAGGGGATTATCGAAAATTCCATAATTTCTGCTTATTTTGCCAATAACCATGCATTAATGGGAGGTGCAATTTTTGCTCCCTCTATTATAAATACTACAATAGATGGAGATTTCTTCAATAATACTGCAGGCAGTTTAGACCAGAGTTGGTCAGTTGAGGAATTATTAGGTTGCGGTGGCGCAATATTTGTTGAGGAAGTGTTACAAAATTCCTCCATATCAGGCTCTTTTTTATCAAATGGGGCTACTAATTTAGGTGGCGCCATATTTGCCGCTGAAATGCTTAATTCTAATGTTACAAGCACTTTCAAGGAGAACTATGCTTTGATGGGTGGCGCAATAAATGCTCCAATTATAATGAAATCTAAAATTGACGGTGAGTTTTCAACTAATGTCGCTTTGATAGGTGGTGCAATCTCTACAGGAATTGTTAACGGAACTGAAATAGGTTCTGAGTTCATAGGCAATACTGCAGATTTCTCCCTTAGTCATGATGAGCAAGTTAAGGAGTATGTTTTAGAACGTATTATTTCATTTATTGGGGAATATGTTGACAATGTTACATTGGTAGAAGAAATTGGACAGTACCTTGAAGAACACGATATGCCTCTTGGTTTTGGCGGTGCCATATCTGTTGTTGGAATTGTAGAAAATTCTGCTATCGTAGGTAAGTTTGCAGATAACAATGGTGCTGTTGCAGGTGGTGCCCTTTGTGTTTTAGGGCTTGCCATTAAAGATGATATTGTAGGAAACTTTACACATAACCATGCAGGAATTGGAGGTTCGTTATGGCTTTCAAGTGTAGAATATTCCAATATTATTGGAGAATTTAGCAGTAGTTACGCTGTGCAAGGTGGCGCAATTTTTGCTAATGTTGTTAAAAATGTTATTATAAACGGCAGTTTCATGGAAAATCTCGCAATTAATAATGAAGATTTAATCGGCGCTGATAAGCTTGCATGGGGTGGTGCAATATGCATTGACGGAATTTTGAAGGATTCCAGTATTGAAGGTTATTTTGTCGAAAACATGGCTAATGAGTTAGGAGGTGCGATAGGAGGCATTGACTTTGTAATAAATTCCAATATTTCCGGTTACTTCATCCATAACATCGCAAAGATTGGTGGTGCAATTGATGCCCCATATTTGAATGGCTCCACTATTTCCGGTATCTTTGCCAACAACACTGCTGCGATAGGCGGTGCTATTATGGCAGTCTACATTAATAATACTCAAATAAATGCTAATTTCATAAATAACAACGTATTGGATTATGATGTTGATGATGGTGAAGAAATAGAATATGGTGGCTTTGTCTTGCCGACCCGTCTGGGCGGTGCAATGTGTATTGCTGGAGCTCTGGAAAACTCTATTTTCACTGGTGAGTTTGCACTTAACAAAGCCAAGGCAGGAGGTGCACTACTTATTTATACACTAGATTTTGTTTCTGACCAGGATTATATAGGTGCTGTTAAAAACAACACATTCAACTCCAACTTCTTAGGCAATGTTGCAGGATTGGGTGCAGCAATTCTTATCAATGGAACATCACTCCAGAATAAGTTCAATTCCAACTTCATAACCAATGGTGCTGTGCTTGACGGAATTGTTTATTTATGTGGTGAAAGCATCGAAGATTCAATATCCGGGTGCCTGTTCATGAACAACACTGCAGAAAATTCAGTCCTTTCGGTTGATTCCGCATCAGGTACAAACATAACCTATAACATTTTCCTGGATTCCGATAGTGTTTATGATATTGTGGCTAATGGGGAAAGATTATGCCTTGACAATAACTGGTTTGGTCATAATGCAACCAATTATATGGATTCTCCAAAAGTTATGGGTTACGAATTCAACAATTGGCTCTTTTTGAATGCTATAGCAGACCCTGATTCAGTTTCATACATGGGTACATCCAATATAGTATTCACTCTATTTGTATACGACAACAGTACCAAATCTGTCGTTGGCAAATGTGATTACACCCTTTTGGAACCTGTTAACTTAACAATCGTTTCAACAAACGGCAATGTCGACAAGAAGGTTGTCACTTTTGGAGATGCCATCAAATTCTCCTCAAGCGGTAATACAGGTACAGTGACTGCAGTAATAGGAACTGTACAGGACACCATTGAAATCACTTGTCTGCCTACATTGTTCGGAAAGGATCTGGTAATGGATTATCTTGGAAACAATTACAAAATCCAAGTCTTCGACGCCAATGGGAATCCTGCTGCAGGCGAGACCGTAAAAATGACAGTGAATGGTGTTACATATGCAGTCAAAGTTGATAAAAATGGTTATGCAACCTTGCCTATTAACTTAAAGCCAAAAACATATACTATTACTTCAACATATAAAGGAACTACTCTCAAAAACACTATTAAGGTTAAAAATACTTTAAAAACTCAAAAGTCCTTCTCTGTTAAAAAGACCGCAAAGAAATTGGTCTTAAAGGCAACACTCAAATGGAGTAATGGAAAGGCAATTGCAGGCAAGAAGGTTTCCTTCAAAATCAACGGCAAATCATTTATTGTAAAAACAGACAAAAGGGGTATTGCTAAAATCACCTTTGCGGTTAAAGTTAAAAAGACAATAATGAAACTCATATTTAACAAGAAAACCGCTAAAGTTACACTTGGCAAAACATATAAAGTTCGTGTTCATTACAAAAATGAAACCGCTAGCTCAAAATTGGTAGTTAAAAAGTAATTGCTCCGGCAGTTACTTAACTTTTTTTATTTTTTTTTGAATCATTTTAATCAATTGATAATATGGATCTTAAAGAAGCGATATACAAAAGGCAGTCAATCAGAAATTATGATAAATCTCCATTGGATGCAGAAACCTTAAATGAATTAAGACGGTTTATAGACAATGCTAAAGTATTGAATCCCAACATTGAATGGAGCTATGATATTGTGGGGCCTGAAAAATTCAGGATGTTGCAGAGATTCAAGTCTCCTCATTGCTTGCTGATATTTTCAGAAAGTAAGGAAAATTATCTGCAAAATATAGGTTTCATATTTCAGCAGGCTGATTTGTACCTTCAAAGCAGGGGAATCGGATCATGCTGGATTGGCGCTGGAAGCCCTAAAAATTATGAAAATCCAAATCCTGAACAGGATTTTGTAATCATGATGATATTCGGCAAGCCTCACGGCGAAATCTATCGTGAACTCTCTCAGTTTGAAAGGAAAATAATATGTGAGATTTCAGACGAGCGCGACAGCAGATTAATGCCTGCAAGATATGCTCCTTCAGCCGCAAACACGCAGACATGGTACTTTACACATGATGATGGCGGCAGCTATAATCTATATAGGAATAGGAAAAGGCTCCGTTTGAATAAGAAAATGGAAGCGTGGAATCAGATTGACATGGGCATCGCCCTGGCACATATGTATGTCGCAAATCCGGACACTTTTGAGTTTAGATTGGATAAGCCCCATGAAGAGTTAAAGAATAAAGTTTTTGAAGGAAGTTTCACAATATAATATCAAGCATTGAACGTATCAATTTGGAGGTGCTTAAATGAACAAGTCACTGATTGCAATTATTATTGTGCTTGTGGCAATCTTGGGAATTTTTTCATTGTATGCAATTGATAACTCATCCGATGATTTGAATAAAACAACATTGAATGTGTCCTCTGAGGGGCCGTTTCCATTGCCTGACTTGATAGAGGATATTGAAAACAAGTCCTACTATGAGGGTTATGATAATGACACATTGGCCTGGATGAAATCCTTGGGAAATAAGTCAGTTTTCTCAGGAGATGGTATGTTCGTCATTATGAGTCAGGAGGATGCAAGCAGGATTCCTTCAGTTTATGCAACAGATGTTTTTATTTATGAAATTTTTGAATGCAACGTTTTGGAGACTCATTCTCTAGGTAATATTAAATATCCTAAGGATGTTTTGCTTGTTGAAAATATAAATTACTTGAAAGAAGATATTGAGGATATTCCTGGAGGCGGTGCTTAAAATAGATATTTGTTATATCTAGAATTGTTTTTTATCACTCTTTTTTTAAATTTTAATAATCTATTTTATGAGTTATTTTTTTAAATTAATATATCACGATATCATGATATGACAACATTTAAATACATAAACATATCATAATATGTAAATATATAATATATGTGATGGAAATGAAAAAAAATAATCTTGAAAACGAAAACGATGATATGTGTGAGGTCTTTAACTCTCATGAAGATGTTGTTGACCGTGTACGTGAACGCATACCTGACGAAACTGAATTCGCTGAGCTATCAGAATTCTTTAAAATATTTGGAAATCCAACAAGATTAAAAATTATTTCCCTGCTTAGTATTGAGGATTTATGTGTTTGTGATATTTGCGAAGCACTTGATTTAAACCAAACAACAGTTTCAAATCAATTGAGAATATTGCGTGCAAATAATATTGTCAAATACCAAAAGGAAGGTAAGATGGCAAGATATTCACTCACAGACCTTCACATAGAAATGATTTACAAAGTGGGTTTGGAACATATATTAGAATAATTTTTAATTGGTGATAAAATGGTTGAAAATAGATGTTATGATGCGGATTGCGCTGATGAAAACTGTCACAATCCGGAACATTTTAACTACATCTGTTTGGATCCGAACTGTGATGAAATTCACTGTGAAAATCCTGATCATTATGATAGACAGTTATTAAGAGATTATCAAGAAAAAACTGATTTAAGTATCCATGATCATAGTGAAAAAATTGATTATGATGAAGATGTTGATATAAGCCTTTGTGGTTGTCCTGATTGTGCAGATGATGAACATGAGCATTCTCACGAGCATGAGCATCATCATGACCATGACCATCATGAGCATTCTCACGAGCATGAGCATCATCATGACCATGACCATCATGAGCATTCTCACGAGCATGAGCATCATCATGACCATGAGGATGTTTGTAGTGATGATGATTGTGGTTGTCATGATCACGAGCATGAGCATGACCATGAGGATGTTTGTAGTGATGATGATTGTGGTTGTCATGATCACGACCACGACCATGATGATGTCGAATTCAGTTTGTGCGGCTGTCCTGATTGTGCAGATGATGACGACCATGGACATGACCACGGACATGAACATTCACATGGGGATGAGGAATTATTGGCTGAAGGAAAACCGTTAATTGCGAATAGGCCAATACAAATCATCGTTGCAAGCGGAATACTATTTGTTTTAGGGCATGTTTTTGAATTGTTGTCATTCGACCCTACAGTTGTAACCATTACCTATATGATTGGCGCAGCAATTGCAGGTTATGAAATAGCTATTATGGCTTATAAGTCATTAGTCAATAGACATACCATTGGCCCTGCAATGTTAATGTGTATTGCATGTGTTGCATCATTTATTATAGGGCATCCTGAAGAAGGTGCTGCAGTCACTTTCCTTTATTATATTGCAGAATTTTTAGAAGACTATGCTGAACATAGAGCAAAACGTTCAATCAAATCATTGGTTGAAATTGCCCCAGACACTGCAAGAGTCAAAGTAGGGGACAAGGAAGAAATTAGAAATGTCGATGAAGTAAACATTGGTGACATTGTAATTGTAAAACCTGGAGACAAGGTGCCTTTGGACGGTGAAGTAATTCTAGGTTCTTCTTCAATTAACCAGGCTTCCATCACTGGTGAAAGTGTGCCGGTTTTAAAGGAAGTTGGAGACAGTGTGTTCTCTGGAACCGTTAATGAAGATGGATATCTGGAAATTAAGGTAACTTCTGAGGCTAAGGATTCAGTTATTTCAAAAATCGTAACTTTGGTTAAAAGGTCACAGCTCAACAGGTCTGAAACTGAAACCCTGGTTGAAAGGATAGCTAAGTATTACACTCCTATAATGATGATAGGGGCAATTTGCATTGCATTCATTCCACCGTTATTGTTTGGCCAGCCATTGGTTGATTGGGTTTATAAAGCGCTTTCCCTATTGGTAATTTCATGTCCTTGCGCATTCTTGATCTCAACACCTGTTGGAATGGTGTCCGCCATTACTTCAGCAACCAGAAATGGTGTTATCATTAAGGGAAGTACCTATGTTGAGGAAATGCGTAATGTAAAAGCGGTAATCTTTGACAAGACAGGTACTCTAACAGAGGGTAAACTGGCATTAAGCGGCGTTAAGGTTTTGGATGAAAGTTATTCTGACGAAGATATTGTTAGGATTGCCTCTTCTTTGGAGTCTCAATCCTCCCACCCGATCGCTCAGGCTATTGTGGATTATGCAAATGAGAACAATATAATTTTTGACGCTATTGATGAGTTTAAAAATGTTCCGGGTAAAGGAATTGTTGCAAACCTTGGAGGAGAGCAATTCTATGCTGCTAATGAATCCCTAATTGAAGGAAGTTCCTTTGATATCTCCAGAGATGAGATAAACAGATATTCATCTGAAGGTAAAACAATCGTTTTCGTGGGTAATGCTAAAAATGTAATTGGTTTAATTACAGTATCCGATAAAATCAGGTCAAATGCCAGTGAAGTCATCGCTGACTTGAAAGATAAGGGCATTGAAACCGTAATGCTTACCGGAGATAACAAGATGGCTGCCCGTAAGGTTGCTGATGAAATAGGTATTCAGCATGTTTTCTCAAATCTGCTTCCTGAAGACAAGTTAAATATTCTGGATACAATCAGAAACAAATTTGGAGATGTTGCAATGGTCGGTGACGGTATAAACGATGCGCCGGCTTTGGCACGTGCGAATATCGGTATTGCAATGGGTGCGGCAGGTTCTGATGTGGCTATTGAAACAGCGGATGTTGCTCTTATGCAGGATGATATCTCAAAGCTTCCGTATTTATTCAGCTTAAGCCATAAGACAATGGGCATTATCAAACAGAACATCTCTTTGGCTATTGCGGTCAAATTGTTATGTGTAGTCTTGGCGGTTTTAGGTATTATCACATTGATGATGTCTGTTGGATTTGGGGATTTGGGCCTGACATTGTTTGTTATCCTGAACTCATTTAGAATTGGAATGGTGAAAGATCCACTATTCTAATCCTTATTTTTTTTAATACATTCTATTTTTCTTTGAGCGATATTTCAAACGTAATACTTTTTTGCATTAATTTTAAGATAAGTAATACTCATTTAGGGCTCATTTTTGGTTTTATAGAAATTTTTATATAGTTATATTTTGATAAGTATTAATTGTAATATCTTTTTATTAATAAGTATTACTAATTAATTAATAATTCAGTAAAAAGTAATACTATGGATATTACTTTGGATTTAATTTTTTAATGAGGAAAAGAAAATGGAAACAAAATATATTATAGGCGCAATTGTGGCCGTTATTGCAATAATTGGTATAGGTGCATTTGCTTTGGGAGGCGGAAGCACAGAGCATGCTCCGAATGAATTGGTAGCTTGTGTTGCTGCTCACGGAGAAGAGCCTGAATTTGGTTTTGACCCTATGCATGGATGGGGATACCACGATTCCGGAACAGAACCACTTATACAAAGTACAATACTTAAAAGAGATAAGGACAATAATTTTGTAAATGATCTGGCTACAGATTATAAAATATCAGATGACTTTAAAACATACACAGTCACCATTCGTGATGATGTTAAATTCACTGACGGTTCAAAATTAACCGCAAAAGATGTAGCATTCTCATACAACACTGCAAAAGAAATGGGTGAAGGGGCAGATTTAAGTTCCATGAAAGAAGCTAAGGCTGATGGAAATAAAGTAGTATTCACTCTTGATAAACAGGATTCAACTTTCATCAACAAATTGACTGATGTGGGCATCGTACCTGAAGCAGGTTACAATAATGAGACATATGGTCAAAATCCAATCGGATCAGGACCTTATAAATTAGCTCAATGGGATAAAGGACAACAATTTATCTTGGAGAAAAACCCTGATTACTATGGTGAAGAACCATACTTTGAAAAGATAACCAATTTATTCCTTGACCCTGATGCGGCATTTGCAGCAGTTAAAAACGGTGATGTTGACATTGCTGAAGTACAACTTGCATACGCAAATGAAACCGTAGATGGATACCACTTAGAATACTTTGATTCTATTGATGTACGTGGAATTTCATTACCTACTCAAATGGACACCGGAAAAGTAAGTGAAGACAATGTCACTATTGGTAACAATGTAACTGGTGATCCTGCTATCAGAGAAGCATTGAACATCGGTATCAACAGACAAGCATTATTGGATGGTGCATTCAACGGATACGGTAATGCGTCCTACAATGGTGTAGCAAGTCAATTGCCTTGGGCATTCGAATCCACTTTCAATGACAGTAATGTTGACCAAGCAAAAGAAGTTCTTGCAAATGCTGGATGGAAAGACACTAACGGTGATGGAATTGTAGAGAAAAATGGAACACCTGCAGCATTTTCAGTATACTATAACTCAAAAGCAACTGAAAGACAAGCAATTGCAGTAGCAGTTTCAGAACAAGCTAAGGAAATCGGTATTGACATTACTCCAGTAGGTGGAAGTTGGGATGACATCGACCCTAACAAATACTCACAAGGAGTTGTATGGGGATTCGGTTCAGCTGATCCATATGAAATTGAGCATCAATATGATTCCAGAGTTGCTTGTGTAGGTTATGACAACTCTGAAGGTCTCAATGACTCTGCTGTTGATGGATTAATAGATTCCGCTATGGCTCAAGATTTAAATGCATCCTACAGTACATGGTCTCAAGCTGCTCAACAAGCTACTTCCAATTATCCATACCTTTGGATTGGAACAGTAGACTACACTTACTTCGTAAGTGATGACTTGGACATTTCCAACAGCACTCACCTCATCTATCCGCATGGTGGAGATATCTGGGGTAACATCTACGATTGGAAACGTGTCAACGAAACTGAAGCATAATTAATTATTAAAGTGGTTTATTCTTATAAATCATTTTTTTAATTCTTTTTTTTTAAAACAAATTTATATGAGATGGTTAAAATTAACAATAAAAAATTAGCTAAATTTTTAGGATATAAGGCTATTAGATTACTAATTTTATTAATTGTTATTGCAGCAATCAGTTTTATAATGGTACAGTTATCACCAATTGACCCTGTTAAAGCTTATCTTGGACAAAGAATTGTCAGTCAAGAACAATTAGCTATCATGGGGGAATATTGGGGAACAAACCTGTCTTTAGGAGAAAGAGTATTCGGTTGGCTTTCAACTTTAGCATCCGGAAGCATGGGCTTTTCATTGATTTATAGGGTGCCTGTAACTGAAGTGATTGTACAGAAGTTTACTGCATCATTTACTCTTATGGCAGTTTCCTGGGTCATATCTGCTGTTGTCGGTTTTGGCTTAGGAGTTCTTGCAGGTGCAAAAGAAGGTACCTGGGTAGACAAGGCAATTAAAACTTATTGTTACATATTACAATCCACTCCTACCTTTTGGATAGGATTAGTTCTTTTAATGGTTTTTTCAGTTTATTTAGGCTGGTTCCCTATCGGGCTTTCAGTTCCTATCGGACAATTATCTGATACTGTAACATTTTGGCAGTGGTTATACAGATTAATTTTACCTGCTTTTACATTAAGTATTGTTGGAATTGCATCTCTGACCATGTATACTAGGGATAAGCTCATTAATGTTAAAAGAAGCGATTATTTCCTGTTTGCACAAGCCCGAGGTGAAAGCTTCTGGGGAATAATCAAAAATCACGGAATAAGGAATATTCTACTTCCGGCAATTACAATTCAGTTCATGTCATTTAATGAACTGTTTGGTGGAACAATTCTTGTTGAACAGGTATTTGCATATCCGGGCATCGGTCAGGCAACAGTAGCTGCGGGATTGAGGTCTGATGTTCCGTTATTGTTGGGTATTGTTATAGTCAGTACCATTTTTGTATTTGTGGGAAATCTTATTGCAGACATGATTTATGAATACGTGGACCCAAGGTTAAAAGGTGAGGACGATGAGTGATTTACCATGGTATAATAGAGGTTTATTCAGTTCACTGAATTTGAGGCAAAAAACACTTTTGACAATTGCACTTACAGGATTGCTTTTATTGGCAATTTTCATTAGTGGAATGATGATTAACGCTAATTTGCCAACTGATTTTAGTATTAAAATGCAGCCTCCATCTTTTGAACATCTTTTCGGCACTGATTGGATGGGCAGAGACATGTTCATTAGGACAATTAAGGGTCTAAGTTTAAGTATCATGATTGGTATAGGCGCATCCATAATTTCCAGTATCATTGCAACAATCTTGGCATTCGTTGCAAGTGTTAACAAGTTCTGTGATTCTTTTGTGTCCTGGTTGATTGATTTGTTTGCATCAATACCTCATATCCTATTGATAATGATGATATCCATCGCATTGGGTAAGGGGGCTTTCGGTGTTATAATGGCAGTCGCATTCTCGCATTGGGTTAACCTGACAAGAGTATTGAGGGCTGAAGTATTGCAGATCAACACATCCGAATACGTTGCATTGTCTGCAAGATTTGGTAAAAGCAAATTATGGATAGCAAAAGAACATATTTTGCCTTTAGTGTTATCTCAAATATTTGTTGGAACTTTGCTTGTTTTCCCGCATGCAATCATGCATGAATCAAGTGTAACTTTCTTAGGATTTGGTTTATCACCACACGAGCCGGCAATTGGTATCATATTGTCTGAATCAATGACTTACCTTGCAATGGGGGCTTGGTGGTTAGCATTCTTCCCAGGTCTGGCATTACTGATAGTTGTACTGTTGTTTGATATTATAGGGGATAATCTGAAACGATTGTTAGACCCTTCACAGGCAAATAACTAGAATGGGTGATATTATGGAAAAATTATTGGAAGTAAATAATTTATCAATATCTTTTACGCAATACGTTCAGGGATTGAATAGGCACGATACAAAGGTGATATCTGATTTGACAATTGATGTCGGAGAAGGTGAAATCGTTGCGGTTTTAGGTTCCAGTGGTTCAGGTAAAAGTCTCCTGGCTCATTCAATTCTAGGTATTTTGCCGTATAACTCTCATGTTACAGGAGAAATCAAATATAAAGGAAATGTTCTGGATCAGGAATTGAAGGAAAAATTAAGAGGTAAGGAAATTTGCCTTATTCCTCAATCCGTGAATTTCCTGGACCCTCTTATGAAGGTGTCAGAACAGGCAATCGGTGAATGCAAGGATGAAAAGGAACATGCAGAGAAAAAAATAAGGCAAAGGGAAATCTTCAGCAAATACGGTTTGGATGAAAGTGTTGATGACTTATATCCTTTTGAATTGTCAGGAGGAATGGCCAGAAAAGTATTGTTGTCTACCGCTTTAGTTGGAGACCCGAATTTGTTAATTGCCGATGAGCCAACACCCGGGCTTGATGCAAAAAGCGTGAAAGAGACTATTGAGGATATAAGAAATCTGAAAGAGCAGGGTAAAGGTGTTTTGCTGATTACTCACGAAATTGATGTTGCATTAAAAACTGCTGATAGGATTGCAATATTCTATTCAGGTTATGTTATTGAAATAAACACTGTAGAGAACTTCAAAAATGTGGATAATGTTTTGCATCCTTACACCAAAGCTTTAATCAATTCTTTACCTAAAAACGGATTTAACTTGACGGAGGGTGTTCAACCGTTGGAGGATCTTCCTGGATGTCCTTATTGGGAAAACTGTCCGGTCCGTTTGGATAAATGTAAGGATAATAAGCCGGAACTTGTTGACCATGATGGAATAATGATTAGATGTTTCAATTTTGAGGAGGTTAACGATGGAGCTTAAGGCAAGTAACATTTCTTTTTCATATAATAAGAAAAGACAGATACTGAAGGATTTTTCGCTATCAATCAATAGTAATCAGATTATCGGTCTGATGGGGGATAGTGGTAGCGGCAAATCAACATTATGTAAAATATTGGCAGGTTATATCACTCATTATTCTGGAAAAGTGACTTTGGATGGCAATGAAATTCCAGATAAGGGTTTTTATCCTGTGCAGTTGATTTTCCAGCATCCGGAAAAAACCATGAATCCTAAATGGAAAATGAAAAAGATATTGAATGAGTCATGGACTCCTCCTAAGGAGTTGAAGGACACTTTTGGCCTTAAGGATCAATGGTTGACTCGTTGGCCTAACGAACTTTCCGGTGGAGAACTGCAGCGTTTCAGCATATTGAGGGCAATCAATCCCGAAACAAAATTCATCATTGCAGATGAGATTTCCACAATGCTTGATGCGGTTACACAAGTGCAGATATGGGAAAAGCTCATCAATCATGCCAAAGCGAATAACATAGGAATATTGGCTGTCAGCCATGACCATGAATTGCTTGAAGTGATATGTGATGACATTTTGTTTTTTGATGAGATAAATAATCTTTAGAATAGCTCTTATTTGAGCTATTATTTATTTCATTTTTTTAATTTCATCTTCTTACTCCCTTTTTTTAGGTTGTTGCAATTTTGCAGCAACTTTTTTTTTATTTTTAGTTTTTGACTGTTTTAATAATTTGAAGGGTTGAAAATTTGTTAAAAAATTAAAAATATATATTGAATAAATTTTAATATTAACTTATGTTAAGTAATGATTCATCAAATAGTGTTGATTTAATGCTTTATAATCCTAAAAAGGCATTAATCAAAATGTCAATTCCATTGATTATTTCATTGCTTATTACTAGTTTTTATAATCTGATTGATGCTGCTTGGGTTTCAGGCCTTGGCGCCGATGCGCTTGCTGGCGTAGGATTTTTCACACCTGTTTTCATGATTTTGGTAGGCTTTGGTAATGGTTTGGGCTCAGGTGCTGCCTTTGCAATATCAAAATATCTGGGTGAGGACAATAAGTCAAAAGCAGACAACGCTTCAGTTCATTCTATAATTTTGGATATTGTGGTTTCATTGATTCTAACGCTAATCTTATTGCTTCTGTTAAATCCAATATTGAATGCAATGGGTGCAGGTCAAACTATCGCTTATGCATCTGATTATGGAGTGATAATCCTTTTGGGATCAGTTTTCATAATCTTTTCAAATGCATTATATGGAATTTTCAGGGGGGAAGGCGATACCACCCGTCCAATGTATGCCATGATTGCATCAGCAATTTTAAACATGATTTTGGACCCCATTTTCATTTATAATTTGAATTTGGGCGTAAAAGGTGCGGCTATTGCAACTATAATCTCATCAATATTCGTGATTTTAATTTTACTGTATTGGTTTTATGTTAAAAGGGATACATTCTTAAGGCCAAATTTTGACAATTTTGATTTTAAAAGGGGCATTTCAATTGACATTGTCAAAGTCGGGATTCCGGCAAGCATTCAGCTTTTAAACAATGCATTCTTTGCCGCAGTCTTTTCAGCGCTTTTGGCTTATGTGGGCTCAACAGATTCAGTTGCGGTTTACTCGACAGGCTGGAGAATAGTCACAATCGGAACAACTCCACTTTTAGCTATTGGGACAGCTTTAATCAGTGTCATCGCTGCCAATTATGGTGCAAAAAAATATAAGAACATTCAAATTGCCCATAGGTATGCCATGAAGGTATCAATAATCATTGCAGTAATTGTAATGATTTTAACCAATGTTTTTGCAGGAGATATCGCTTCGGTGTTCGCTTCATCAGGAAGCAGTGTCAGAATTGCCCCTGAACTGACTGCATTTCTTTCTTGGATTGTTATTTATTATCCTACAATGGCAGTTGGTGTTGCATCAACCTATGTTTTCCAGGGAATTGGAAAAGGTTTGACTGCAATGTTTCAAACAATTATGAGGGAAACCGGCTTTACAATATTTTTTGCGGTTTTATTGGGTGTCATTCTAGGTTATGGTGTTTGGGGAGCCTGGATGGGCATTGTTCTAGGTGAAGTCGTATCCAATAATATTACTATGGTCTGGGCAGATTGGCAGATAAAAAAATTAATGAATATTAATGGTTAAGCGCCATTAATATCTTTAAGGTATATCTTTTCGTCACATATGGTTTCCACTAATGGCATATCGTGACTTACAAGCAAAAAGCCCATGTTTCTTTTTTTAACGATTTTCAATACAGAATCGATAATCTGGGCTTGTGTAATTGCATCGAGCATTGTTGTCATTTCATCCGCAATAAGGAATTTTGTATTTGGATTTAGGGACCTCAATACTGAAAACCTTTGAAGTTCTCCTCCGGACAATTCCTGTGGAAATCTGGTAAGCCAGGACTTTTGAATTCCAAATTCTGATAATGCTTCATCCGTAACATTCCAAGATTCTTCTAATACTTGTTTCATTTTCCATTTTGGATTCATTACTTTTTCGGGATGTTGATAAATTAACTGCACTGGTTTGAATCCTTTATTAGGGAGGGGTTGACCATCGAGTGTTACACTGCCTTCGAATTTGGTCACATATCCGGATAAAATTTTGCATAATGTTGATTTTCCACTACCGCTGTCTCCGATCAATCCAATGATTTTCTTGTTATCCAATTCAAGATTAATGTCCTTTAATAGATAATCCTTAGCGGAGGGATATTTAAATGAAATATTTGTTGCTTTAAGTTTCATTTTCTACACCTTTTTCATATTTAAAGCATCTAACTTTTTTCTTTCCTAAATCAATCAATTCAGGCCTTTCTTCCTTACATCTGTCAAATCTCATTTCACATCTGTCATAGTACGGGCATCCTTCTTGTATTTCACCATGCAACGGTTGATGGCCTTTTATTATTTCAAATCCGTTTGCAGGCAACGCCTTGTATAATGATTTTGTATATGGATGGAGTAGGTTTTCCCCATCGCCTGAAAAGTCTTCTTTTAAGGCAATTTCAATTACATAACCTGAATAAAATATTCCAATTCTGTCTGCCACTTCTAGTGCAGCATGAATGTCATGTGTGATTAAGAGCACTCCAATTCCATCGTCTTTCATGTGTCTGAAGTGATTTAATGTTTCTTCTACTGTTTTTTCATCAAGTCCGGGTGTCGGTTCGTCTGCTACAACGAGTTTCGGATCTGATAGTAATGCTGTTGATACGAGTACTCTTCTAGCCATTCCTCCGGATAACTGGAATGGATACATGTCATCCACTTCAGGGCCGAGATTATAATGTTTAAATATTTCCCTTTGTTTTATTTTTTTGCTTTTCTTTTCATCTTCACTTTTTACATTACCGATTGCTTGGTCTGAAATCTTCATTAGGGGATCTAAGAAATTCACGGATTGAGGGACTAGAACTATGTCTTTTCCTCTGATTTCTTCTTTATCTTCTTGGGATAATTCTTTTCCTTTAAATTTTATTGTTCCATTCAAATCTGCATTTTCAGGCAGGATTCCAAATATCGCATGTGCTAGTAAACTTTTTCCGGAACCACTTGAACCCAATACGGCCAATATTTCTCCTTCAGATATATCAAGGGTTAAATCAGTAATTACTTTCAGATTTCTTTGATTCAATCCTTTTGTATATTGTATAAAGGAGATTGAGACATTTTCAACATCTAATAATTTTTCCATTTAATCACCTTATTAAATTAAAATGATAAATTT
Source organism: Methanobrevibacter thaueri (assembly GCF_015062905.1). GTDB lineage: Archaea > Methanobacteriota > Methanobacteria > Methanobacteriales > Methanobacteriaceae > Methanocatella > Methanocatella thaueri_A. The sequence continues at coordinate 15,955 of NZ_SUTK01000012.1, read as the reverse complement.
TATATACTAATTTGTACTTTATCAATATTAAAGTTATTCAAAATTTAATAAAAAGTATTACATATTGCATAAAATTAGGGTAAAATGTAATACTTTTTTTGAAAAGTGGTTAATATGAATGTTGTAATTAAGGAATTAAGTGATGATTCAAAACAAATTGAAGAGGTTCAGGAATTTTTATTTAAAATGATTAAGCTTGAGTTCGGTTATGATTATGTTCCTGAATGGCATCAAGATATCGTGAATATGAAAGAGTATTATATTGATCCTGAAATGAATAACTTTTTTGTAGCTTATGCTGAAGAAACTGGAGAAATAATTGCTACAATTGGTTTAAGGGCTTATGATAAAGATTTCCCTGAGTTTAGGCATTTGTATTCTAATGACACCACTTCAAGTATATGGAGATTATTCGTAGATAGGCGATGCAGGCGTTGCGGTTTGGCTTCAAAGATGTTCAGCATTGCCGAAAATTTTGCAAATGAAGTGGGGTATCGTGACATTTATTTGCATACTCATAAAAATTTGGAGGGTGCCCTTCATTTTTGGACAAAGATGGGGTTTGTTGTTGTTTTGGATAGTAATGATGAACTCTTGACAGTTCATATGGACAAACAAATTCAATGTTTGGACATTAATCCTCAATCCATTGATTTTAGATATGCAGTAAAACTATAATCGTTTAATGTATCGTTGTGTATGTGGGCATGCGAAAATACATTTTCCACATACTGTATCTGCTTTTCCCAGGTTTTCTTCTGAAACTTTCAGCGCATATTTTTCACATTTTCGGTCATCATAGAAATCATTTCTTTTGAGTTTATAATTCCATTCCTTGCCGCTTATTGCTCCTCCAAGACATGCATCCTTGCATGATTCGCATTTTCCGCATTTTGATTTGAGGATAGGGGTTCCATAATCTAAGGGGGCATTTGTTAAAACCGATGACATTCTTAATGCTGATCCAAACTTCAATGTTGTAAACAATGCGGACTTGCCAATCCATCCAAGCCCCGCACGGGTGGCTATTGTTTTGTGGGGCAATTCAAAGGAATTGAACTCACCAAAATCGGTTCCCAATCTCTTTTTTGTTTGGGCATATGCATCATATCCATCATCTATTAGGAATTCTTCGCATGTCATCCCAAGTGCGTCCAATCGTGTATTTAAACTAATCAATTCCTCAAGATATTCCTGTGTTGGTGCATTCTGCATATTTCTGATAATTTCTTTAGGATAAGCGATATAAAAAATAACGCCTGAAGTTAATCCTGGCTTTGGCGTAAAGTTGGTGATGTCTGCAAAGCCCACTTCGCTTGCACCTTTTTTCTTTAAATACCCTTTAAGTTTTGTGGACAAATCCATGGACAAATATCTTGTCATAATAATATTTAAATGTATTTAAGTATTACTTTTATGATGATTTTTTACATTCATTTATTTATTTTCAGCATTCTTAATTTTTTTATTTAGGCAATTTAGTAATGTTATTTTGCTCTACTCGTTCATTTTATATTGCGTTTTTTATTTTTCTTATAATTTTTCAAATAAAACTTAAAAGTAATAAATATCTTTTTATATAAATATGTCCTAAATATTACTTAATATTAAAATAATTTATATAAGTATTACTTATTGAGCATTTATTGATTAAAAAGTATTACTATTGTTTTAATATAGAATTGTTATATGGTGAAATTATGGAAAAAAAGACAATGATGATTATTGGTGCTGTTGTAGCAATCATTGTTATTGCTGTCGCTGCATTTGCATTGATGGGTGGATCAACTGATAATGATCCGACACATTTGACAGTTGCAGCACACAGTAACATTAAAGAACCGGAATCCGGTTTTGATCCGCTTACCGGTTGGGGATGTGGGCACCAAAACTATAATCCTTTAGTACAAAGTTGTTTATTTAAGACAGATAAGAAGGGAGAAATCGTTCCAGATTTAGCTACTGATTATTCTATCAGTGGAGATGGAAAAACATGGACTGTAAATTTAAGAAATGATGTTAAATTCTCAGACAATTCAACTTTCGATGCAAAAGATGTAGAAACTACATTCAACACTGCAAAAGAAACTGAAACTGATTTGGATTTAACAAATCTTGAGAAAGTAACTGCTAAAAATGATACTTGTGTTGAATTTACTTTGGTTGAACCTAGATCAACATTTATCTATGATTTAAGATATGTTGGTATTGTTCCTGAAGAGTATGACAACAACACTTATGGTGAAAACCCTATTGGTACTGGACCTTACGTATTAGACCATTGGGATAAAGGTCAACAAGCTATTTTCAAAGTTAATGATAACTACTACGGTGACAAACCATACTTTACTCAAATTACCTTGTTATTCCCTGAAGAATCAACCTGGTTGGAACTCGCTAAATCAGGTCAAGTAGATGTAGTGCCAGTGGCAACTTCTGCATTAAATCAAACAGTTGACGGATATCAATTTGTTGAAAAATCTGCAGGTAGGGCACAAGGTGTATCCTTCCCTTATCTTGAAGATACTGGTAACGTAACTAATGAAAGCGGTTGGAAAATTGGTAACAATGTAACTGCTGATAAAGCGATTAGACAAGCCTTAAACGTTGGTGTTGACCGTCAAAAAATGTGTGATGAAGTATTCGCAGGACACGCAACTCCTGAATACACAAGCGTCGATACAAGAGATTATGCAAATCAAGCTGCAAAAGTTCAGGATGGAAACATCGATGAGGCAAAACGTATCTTGAAAGAAGGCGGATGGGAAGATACTAATGGAGATGGAATCGTTGAAAAAGATGGTGTAAAAGCATCATTCGATTTATACTATCCACCGGATTATCTTGACAGACAATCTCTATCCACAGTATTTGCTGAACAAGCAAAAGAAATTGGAATTGAAGTAAATCTTAAAGGTGCTGATTGGGATACCATCTATGCAAACATGTACAGTTCAGCTGCATTAATGCAACAAACTTCTCCAGATCCATATAAATCAATCTATCAACAATACCACAGTAAAGATGCCGATGAATTCTATATGAACCCTGGTTTATATAACAACACTGAATCCGACAAATTGATGGAAGACGCAATGCATGCAACTGACTTCAATACTGCTGACACATTATGGGCTGAATCCGCTCTTGTAAATGGTGGAGGTTGGGGTCCTGCTGGTGACGCTCCATTCGCATGGCTCGTAAACTACGACTACAACTATTTCATTAAAGATGGAATCGACATTGGTGAACAACCTGATGGTTTAGGAAACGATGTTTTAATTAATATCTGTGATTGGACTAGAACCAATTCCACAGCTTAAACATTTTTTCCTTTTTTTATTTTTTTTTTAAAATTTAAGGGGGGTTAGTTTCATTGAATAAACAAAAATTAATTAAATTTTTTAGTTACAAGTTAATACGTTTCATAATTTTGATGATTGCTGTTGCAATATTCAGTTTTGTATTATTAGATTTATCCCCTATTGACCCGGTTAATGCTTATTTGAAAGGAGCTGCAGTATCAGAAGCACAAAGACAAATTTTACAACAATATTTTGGCACTAATGTTCCATTAACTACAAAAATTTATCATTGGCTGCTTGATTTGGCTCAAGGAAATCTTGGAACATCTTTAATTTATCGTGCGCCGGTGATAGATGTTATTATTGATAAATTTTTAGCTTCAATTGTGTTAATGGCGATTTCATGGCTGTTAAGTGGAATATTGGGTTTTGCTTTAGGAGTTGTAGCTGGTAAAAACAAAGGGTCATGGATTGACAAAGCAGTTAAGGTTTACTGTTATGCAATTCAATCTGCACCTTCCTTCTGGGTAGGTATACTTATTTTAATGGTTTTTGCGGTTTATTTAGGATGGTTCCCGATTGGATTCGGTGTTCCTATTGGAGTTAAAAGTACTGATGCAACATTTATGGAATGGGCATCAAGACTTGTTCTTCCTACTTTAACATTGAGTTTGGTCGGTTTGGCACCGATTGCCATGTACACCCGTAATGAACTGATTCAAGTTTTATCCTCTGATTATGTATTATTCGCTAAATCAAGAGGTGAAAAAGGTTGGGATTTAGTAAAGAATCATGGAATAAGAAATATACTGTTGCCGGCCATAACATTGCAGTTTTTATCATTCAGTGAATTATTTGGAGGAGCTGTTTTAGTGGAACAGGTATTTTCATATCCTGGAATAGGTCAAACGGCTGTAGTCGCAGGTCTTCAAAATGATGTTCCTCTGTTTTTAGGAATTGTAGTATTCAGTGCAGTATTTGTATTTGTTGGAAATCTACTTGCCGATATCTCTTATTACCTAATTGATCCAAGAATTAAGGAGAGTGAATTTAATGATTAGAAAAAAGGAAACTGACGATAAGAAGCAATGGTTTTTATACCCTGCTAATCTCAGGACAAAGACTCTTGTCATTATCATACTTTCAGTTATAGTTATTGTATCAATATTCATTTCAGGTTATTTTATAAGAGACATTCCAACAAGTTTTGTCAATGCTAATCAAATGCCTTCTTTAGAACATCTTTTCGGAACAGATTGGATGGGGAGGGACATGTTTCAGCGTACAATTGCCGGGCTTGGATTAAGTATTATGGTGGGTTTCATTGCATCTGCTGTAAGTACAATTATTTCTATAATTTTAGGATTGTTTTCAAGTTTCAATAAGATTGCAGACGAATGTGTTGCAGGAATTATTGATCTGTTCGGTTCAATACCTCATATTCTTTTAATTATCCTCGTTTCCATCATGTTTGGTGGAGGAGTATTCGGGGTAATTATGGGTGTTGGTCTGACTCATTGGACTCCTCTTGCAAGGGTTTTAAGATCTGAAGTTAAGGAAATTAAAACCAAGGAATACATTCATTTAGCTGAAAACCTAGGTAAATCAAAGATATGGGTTGCTACAAAACATATCTTACCTTTGATTATATCTCAAATCATTGTTGGAGTTATTTTAATGTTTCCGCATGCAATCATGCACGAAGCGGCAATTACCTTTTTAGGATTTGGTTTACCTCCACACGAGCCTGCAATCGGTGTAATATTAGCCGAATCAATGAATTATCTATCTTCAGGTTATTGGTGGTTGGCATTCTACCCGGGTATGTCATTATTGATTGTTGTATTGTTGTTTGACTTCATTGGGGAGAATGTTGAAAAATTGCTAAATCCTGAAACTGCACAGGAATAAGATAAATTCTTATTCTTATTTTTATTTTTTAGGGGAATATTATGGATATTGAAATTAGGGCAGTTAAAAATAATTCTGTGGAAATTGCTAATGTTAAAGACTTTTTATATGGTCAGATTATGGAAGTCTATGGAATAGGTCCCACTCCAAAATTCCATTATGATATTGATGGGATGGAAGAGTATTATCTTTTGCCGTCCACCAATAATTTTTACATTGCATTGGATGGGGATAAAATTATTGCAACTGCAGCCATCAGAGCTTATGATTTTGATAATGAATTATTTAGAGGCATTTATACAAAAGAGGACACTGCAAGCATTTGGAGATTAATGGTGGATAAAAATTACAGAAGACATGGAATTGCCCGAAAGTTAGTGGATATTATGGAGGAATTTGCCAAGAATGTCGGATATGATAGGATTTATCTTCACACTCACAGATACTTGGATTCCGGAATTCCCTTCTGGACATCTGTAGGTTATGAAATCACAATTGAGGAAGATGATTATGATGAGACAACTCATATGGTGAAATATTTGTGTTGAATGGTAGTATTATTTTTTAAGAAAAGTAATACTTGTTTTTTCTACAGAATTCTTATCTTTTTTTATTTTATCTGATTTACTGGAAATTTTTTTATAAAAACTGATTTTATGCTTTCATTTTTTTAATAAAGAGTCTAACAGTCGATTTTTAATGATTTTATGGAAAATTCAATAATCCGATAATTATTACTCGAATAATTTTAGGATATGTATTTATTTTATTTTTGGATTAAATTTCTAAAAATTGCTAATTATTGGATATATTGGTTTTAGTGCTATTATTTCCTTGGTTTATTGAATTTAATTAGTAATAATTTTTAACAAATTTTAAATAAGTATTACTATAATTATTAAATATATTACTATTGAGTAATTGGATAATTAAAATTATACAATATAACTACTTCAAATAATTTTAATTTTATTCCTTATTATGATTACTTCGCAATAGTATGCCATATAATTTTAGGCAAATAGCTTTCATCAAGCTATTTGCTTTCCTCCTCATTTTTTCTAAAAACTTATTTTATATTAAACCAAATATTATATTGATGAAGCGAACTGCACTTAAAATCGGATATATTGGAACTAATTTTCATGGCTTTCAAAGGCAGCCTAACCTCAGAACGGTCGAAGAGGAATTGATTTACCATTTGCGTAAACTGGACTACATTGACGATTTGAAGAAGTCCAGGTTCAGAATTGCAGGAAGAACCGATGCTGGCGTTCATAGCTTGGGCAATGTGATCAGCTTTCAGTCTGAAAAGGAAGTTCGGGTAAACGAAATCAATAATTCTCTTCCGGATGATATTCAAATATTGGCAAGTGCGCCTGTTCGCTATGCTTTTAAGCCGAGGTATGCCCAAATGAGACAATATCGGTATATGCTTTTCCAGGATTTGGATATCGACAAGCTCAATGAGTGTGCTGAAGTCTTTAAGGGCACCCATAACTTCACTAATTTTACAAAAAGGTTTCAGAAAACAACCACCCGTACGATCGATGACATTAAAATCTCAAAAGTTGAATTGGATGATTATCACAAAAGGGAATTTCCTAATCTCCATGATACATTATCTCCAATATTCGTTGATATTTACGGTGAATCATTTTTATGGAACATGGTTAGGAAGATGATGAGGGTTTTCATTGATGTTGCAGTTGGCAAGATGACCCTGGATGAGGTTGAAAGATTGCTTAATCCTGAAGCCGATGAGCCAAGAGCATATATCAAGGTCACAGAACCCGACTATTTGATTCTGATGGATATTCAGTATGACGGAATCAAATTCACATATGATGATTATGCCTGTGAGAGATTTAGACGTGATTTGGTTGATTCTCTTAGCAATTTACAGAAAAAATATGCAATTCGAGAATCAATGATAAAAAGTTTAAATGATTTACACAAATATTAATATGAGGATGCTTATGGATAAAGTACAAAAAGTTAATGAGAAAATAATGATTATTGGAATTATTGTGGGTTTTGCCTTGGGAATCTATCTGGGCATTGACCATGATGATTTGAATTTTTGGCTTATATTAGTTCAATGGGTTTTTTTCACCTCATTAATACTTACATTGATATCAGCAGTGGGCGGATATTATGCTAATATGCGTGATAAAAGTGTTGAATTCAATATAATTTCTGTAATAAGAGTGTTTGTTTTAAATTTGGCTGTAGTTGCAGTTTCCGCATCCTTTGGATTTGTTTTCTGCTCAATAGCAATTGGCAATTTCAGTACTGCTTATTAATTTGTTTAATAAAAGGGATATCATGAAAATAGCGACAATTTTAGGAACAAGGCCGGAAATTATTAAGATGGCTCCAATCATTGACGAAATATCAAAGAGGGGCATCGACCAAATAGTCTTGCATACCGGCCAGCATTATGATAAAGAGATGTCTGACAATTTCTTCAGAGACTTGGAAATTCCAACTCCCGATTATAATATTCAAGTTGGTTCAGGAACTCATGGAAAGCAGACCGGATTGATGATGAAAGGCATTGAAGAAGTGCTTATTGAGGAAAAACCGGATATTGTGCTTGTTCAGGGAGATACCAATGCCGTACTTGCAGGGGCACTTGTGGCAGGTAAGCTGCACATTGCCGTAGGTCACGTTGAGGCGGGACTCAGGTCATTTGACATGACAATGCCTGAAGAGATTAATCGTCGTGTCGCTGATATCGTCTCAGCAATGTATTTCATTCCGACTGAAGAGTCCGCCATCAATCTGCTTGCAGAAGGATTTTCACATGAAAACCTGATAATCACAGGAAATACTGTCGTTGATGCCTGCTTCAGACATTTGGAAATAGCTAAAAAAAGAGGATTTGAAGAGCAGTCCCTGGCTGATTTGGATATTGAGAATATGGATAACATCCTGACATTGACAATGCACAGGGCCGAAAATGTTGATGTTAGGGAAAGAGTGACAAATATAATCGGCGCCTTAAAGGAATTGAGCGACATGAACATCATTTTCCCGATTCATCCAAGAACAAAAAACACTCTGGAAAACTTCGGATTGTTCGACGAGTTGAACGATTTGGATCATGTTCATATAATCAAGCCATTGGGATATCTTGATTTTTTACTTTTGACTTCAAAGTCAACACTGATTTTAACCGATTCAGGAGGCCTTCAGGAAGAGGCAATAACACTTGATGTGCCCGCATTAACTTTAAGGTATAATACTGAACGTCCCGAAACAGTAACTGCCGGAGGAAATATTCTTGTAGGTTCTGATAAGGATGTAATTTTGGAAAATGCAAACAGGATTTTGAATGACAAGGAATTTGCTGACAAAATGAAAAACGCTCCAAACCCATATGGTATTGGCGATTCAGCCAAATTGACTGTTGATGCTATTGAAGATTATTATGAAAGGGGACTTCTTGACATCAGGGCTCCTGAAGACATTATGGGTTCATTTACAAGGAAAATGGCCACAATAGATGAGGACATTACTGTAGCGGAGTTTGAAGATAAAAATGACTCATTAATCCATATGATATTCGATGGAGAGAAGATGCGTTTTCCAGCAGATGATTTAAAATTAAATGGTATGATGATTACTTATGATAAACGAAACTGATTCAATATTGGTATTTGAGTATTTTACGGCTTCCGGCGAAAAGGAAAAGAGCATAATTTCCGAAGCGGAAGAATTGATTTTTGCATTATTGGATGATTTATCAGACTTTAATGTTGATTTGGTCATTAACAAATCATATGAGGATAAGGTGAAGGATTTCAATAATGTCAATCCGATTTTGATTGATGAGAATATTGTTGACTGGCTTGAAGGCAATGCTGCAGACTTTAAAAATGCTATTTTCATTGCTGCTGAGATGGATAATGCCCTATACAATATCACTAGGATTTTAGAGGAAAATAATGTCAAAACATACACTTCCTCTGCTGAGGCTTGTTTTAAGACTTCCAATAAATTTGAAACCTACAATGCCCTTCCAATGGATATTCCGCAACCTAGGTCCTTTAAGTTTAAGATAGATCCAAAAGGATATTGGAAAAGGGCTATTGAAAATCTTCATGAAAAATGGCAATCTGAAGATCCGTTGACTCCACTCAAATTGATTATCAAGCCGTTGATTGGTGTGGACTGTGAAAACATTGTAATAATCAATGATATCGGCGATTTGTCATATGATCTCGAAGAGATTTTTCCACCTGGTTCAAGGATAATCGTTCAGGAATATATTGTGGGAACTGATATAAGCGTTAGCTTGATTTCAGATGGTCAAAAAGCAGTTCCTATTAGTCTAAATGAGCAATTTGTCTCTATTGGAAATGCTGAAGGCACATATTTCGGTGGAAAGATACCTTATGAAAGCAAATATCAGGATGAGGCATTTGAAATAGCAACCAAAGCTGTTGAAGCTATCGACGGCATTAAGGGTTTTGTTGGCGTTGATTTGTTGATAAATGCTGATGAAAAGGATGTTTACTCAGTTTATCTTTTGGAAATCAACTCAAGATTCACAACACCTTATGTCGGTTTGAGAAAAATTTGTAATTTTAACATCGGTAAGAGCATTGTTGAGCTTATTGACGGAAAAGCCAGCATTGATGATTTGGACACTTCCTTAAATGGCAAAGTTGAATTTATAAAATCTGCCGATTCATTAGATATTAGGAGATTGTGATTTATGAGAATTGCAGGATTCGACATTGGCGGTGCAAACACTGATTTGGCCGTAATCGACTTTGAAGACGGTGAGATTAAAAACATTGAGGTTGATTTTGCATATCTGCCGATGTGGAGCAACAATGACGACTTGTCACGTGTTTTGGTGGAATTGATTGAAAATATCTGTCCTGTATCTGAAATTGATGCGGTCGGCATTTCTATGACTGCGGAACTGGTGGATGCGTATGATACCAAAAAGGATGGAGTTTTGGATGTTGTTAAAAAATGTGAAGAGACATTCTCATGCCCTATCGCCTATGTTGGCATTGATGGGATGTTGTCTAAGGATGAAATTGAAATGGCTCCACTTAAGGCGGCGGCGGCCAATTGGATTGCGACCGCTCAAATTGCAACACTGATTTCCGACAACTGCATATTCATTGACACTGGAAGCACAACAACTGATATCATTCCTATCAAAGATGGTAGGGAATGCGCTATTGGCAAATCTGATTTTGACAGGTCAGCAACTGGCGAATTGGTTTACACAGGTACTTTGAGGACCAATCTTGCAAGCTTTCTTGATAAGGTTGAACTGAATGGAAAGGAGTATCGCGTAGCCAGTGAGCTCTTTGCACAAACTGCAGATGTCTATACCGTTTTGGATTTGATCACTGAAGATGACTATATCTGCGATACCTTTGACGGTGAAGGCAAATCCAAATTTGACTGTGCAAAAAGGATTGCGCGTGTGGTCTGTGCCGATTTGGAAATGCTGTCAATGGATGATGTCGTTGAGATGTGCAAGTTCATTCACCAAAAACAGATTGAGCAAATTGCGGATGGTCTAAAACAGGTTCATGAAACCCAAGATTTGGATTTGATTGTAACAACAGGCCTTGGAAAAGATATTCTTGATAAAAAGGCAGCAGAGCTTTTAGGTTTAAAAGTCAAATCTATGGGTGATATCTTAACTGATGATGAGTGTACCGTTGCACCGGCTGTTGGAACTGCCGTGATGATGGAGAAATACTTGAATTAGTACCATACGTCTTTCAAACCGAGCAGATATGCAATGCTGTTGGCCAGTAAATGGATAACCAGTGTCAAAAGCAAAGCCAAAACAACGAAAATTAAATTAAGTTTGATGACTGGCAAAACAAAAATCAATGCAACTATTATAAAATCTAACTGATCAAGAATTGGTGCAGGCTTTCCTCTGCCAATTCCAAGTCTTCTTTTTAAAAAGCTACCTAATGCATCACCTATAAGAGCCCCAAAACCGAGTAAAAATCCAATTAATATTCCGTTAGGAATGCTGGTTATCATAGGGACGATTAGAGAATTTCCAACATATGGGGTAATCATTGGAGCGAGGTATCCCTGAATGGCTCCTGTAATCACGCCGATTATTGTTCCGGCAACCAAACCTCTCCAGGTAACTCCATCTCCAATCCAGCGAACGCCATTTGAGTCGCTTTTTCCAAAGTCAATTGGTGTTCCTCCGCCAAACAGGAGTGCACCTCCGTTTGAGAAGTATGCTGGAAGAATGAAATATAATGTTGTTAGCAATATCACTAGTATTTGTTGAAAATCGATTATCATTTAAATTTTACTCCACATCATGTTGGATTTATATAAACTATATCACTAATAATATTTAAATATTAAATTGTTTTAAATATATAATATTATGTAAGTTTATACTAATATTGCTTAGTATTATAAAAGGTGATTTTTTGAAATTAAAAGGTACAAAAAGTTTATGTCCAGAGTGTGGAAAAACTCTTGAGGCTGAAGTTTTTGAGGAAGACGGCAAAGTCTATATCAAAAAAACTTGTGATGAGCATGGAGAGTTTGTAAACACTTATTGGAGTGATAAAGATTTATATGATCGCGCAAGTAAATATGTCCCTACCATTTCTGGCGTAGATAATCCTTGTGTGGAGGACAGTGCTCCTTGTCCTGATAATTGTGGCTTATGTTCAAAACACGAAACATCTACCGTTTTAGGATTGATTGATGTAACAAACAGGTGTAATTTAAGATGCCCTGTTTGTTTTGCTAATGCAGCAGCTGCAGGATATCTGTATGAGCCTACAAAAGAGGAAATCAGACAGATGCTTAAGAACTTAAGGAGTCTAAAACCTCACCCATGTCCGGCTATCCAATATGCTGGTGGTGAGCCTACTGTCAGAAAGGACATAGTTGAACTTATTGAAATGGCTAAGGAAGAAGGTTTTACTCACGTTCAGATTGCTACCAATGGTATTAGAATAGCCAAAAGGGAGAATTTGGCAAAACAATTGAAGGATGCAGGATTAAACACTGTTTATCTTTCTTTTGAAGGTGTAACTCCAGAACCTTACATTAAAAATAAAGGAAGGAATCTGCTTCCAGATAAACTTCAGGCTATTGAAAACTGTAGAAAAGCAGGTTTGGGAGTGGTTTTAGTGCCTACATTAGTCAAAGGAGTCAACGATAATCAAGTTGGCGAAATCATCAAATTCGCTTTTGACAATAACGACATTATTTACGGCGTAAACTTCCAGCCAGTTTCATTTTCCGGAAGGACTCCTTCTGAACATGTTGAGGAACAGAGGATTACCATTCCTGACTTTGTTGAAATCATTGAAAAAGAAACCGATGGTCAGGTTCCAACTTCTGCATTTTATCCGCCATCTTTTGTTGAACCGATTGCAGAGTTCATTTCCTTGTTAGATGGTGAAGAATCTGCAAAAGTGACTTTGAACTGTCATGAGCATTGTGGAATAGCTACTTATGTATTCAGACAAAAGACTGAAGGGGATGGAAAAGACAAATTGATTCCAATCACAGATTTCATTGATGTTGATGATTTGGGTAACAAATTAAAAGAATACAATGAAAAACTCAAAAATGGTAAATTCGGTTCTCGTAAGAGGGTTATGGCAGGTTTAACTGGAAACCTTACTAAAATGATCCACACTAGCAGATCCCCTAAAGGTTTGGATATCAAAAGGATATTATTGAATGTTTTTGTTAAAGGAGATTATGATGCTTTAGGAGACTTTTCCAAAGATTCCATGCTTATTTCATGCATGCACTTCATGGATCCGTTTAACTTTGATGAAGACAGAGTTAAAAAATGCGTTATTCACTATGCAACACCTGATGGAAGAATCATTCCATTCTGTACATTCAATTCAATGTATCGTGAAGGTGTGGAACAAGAGTTTTCAAGACCATTCAAAGCAGATAAAAATTAAACTTACAAAAAAATCACCTACTTCTTGTATTCGGGAGTTTTCCTGAATACTTCATTTTTTTATTAATTGAGATTTATTAGTGATATTTATGGATATTATCAAAGGAAAAACATGGACTTTTGGGGAAAACATCGACACAGATGTAATTATACCTGGAAGGTATTTAAGAACATTCAATCCGCAGGATTTGGCAGACCATGTTCTTGAAGGGGAAAGGCCGGATTTTACAAAGAATGTCCAGTCTGGCGATATAATAGTTGCAGATGAAAACTTCGGTTGCGGTTCTTCAAGAGAACAGGCACCTGTTGCCATTAAAACAGCTGGAGTTAGTGCAATCGTTGCCAAATCTTTTGCAAGGATTTTCTACAGAAATGCAATCAACATCGGTTTGCCGGTAATCGTTTCAGATATTGAAGCCAAGGATGGAGATATTATTAACATCGATTTATCAAAAGGAACCTTGGTCAATGAAACAACTGGTGAGTCAAAGACTTTTGAACCGTTTAAAGAGTTCATGTTATCTATTCTTGAAGATGGTGGATTGGTTAACCATTATCTAAATAATTCTGATTAAGGAGGCATAAAAAAATGGATTGTCCTATTTGTGGTTCTGATGATATTGAAATTTTGAATTCAAAACAAAAAACAACAAAGAAAAAGTTTACTGAAGAATACTTGCTTAAATGCGAGGATTGCGGTCACGTTTATAAAAATGTTATTTCCCTTAAAAAGCCTAGGCCTTACAGGCTGATTATTTCTGAGCAGGACAAATCTCACAAGACAACTATAGATTTGTCTCCAAGCGATGAGCTTAAAACTGGAGATACTTTATTGACCGAATTGGGTCAGGTTGAAGTTACAAGCATCGAAGTTGGAGACAAAAGGGTGGATAAATCCAATCTTGAAGATGTGACCACCATTTGGGCATCTTCTGTTGAAATTCCGGCACGTATCGGATTTTCAGTTGACTTGCATGGTGAAGTCGATTCATATAAGCTTGATCTTGAGAGGGATTTTGAAATTGCTCCGGGAGATGTCGTCAAAATCGAAAACCATATTGTTAAGGTGCATGTAATCAAGACTCAAGAGAGAAAATTGACTTCAGGATTTGCAAAGGCTGGAGTCATAAAGAGGGTTTATTCAAAACCTGTTAGATTTAACAGTTATGATTATGACTTGACCAAGAACATATTTAAAAAAACAAAAAAGAGTGACTAGATGAAAGTTTTTATTGAATCTTATGGTTGTACATTCAACCAGGCTGATGGACAGATTATCGCAGGCAATCTGCAAGCCAATGACATTGAACTTGTTGATGATATTGACGAGGCGGATGTGATTATTGTAAACACCTGCTATGTTAAGCTGCCCACCGAAGACAAGATGACATTTAGGATTCAAAAGCTTCAGAAGGAATTTCCTGACAAGAAAATCATTGTTGGGGGATGCATGGTTGAAATTGATCCTGAAAAACTGGAAAAGATTGGGCCTGATATTTCATGGATCGGTCCTCATCAGTTGAATAAGTCCGCCAGCGTTGTTAATGCAACATATTGTGGGGACATTATTCGTGAAACCGGATTTTCAAAGGAGTCCAAAGTTTGCGTTCCTAAAGTGGGTGATGATAGTCTGATTCATATTTTGCAGATTTGTGAAGGTTGTTTGGGAGCATGCACCTTCTGCTGTACTCGTTTTGCACGAGGACCGCTAAACAGTTATCCGATTGCTGATATAGTCTCTGAAGCACAAAAAGCCATTGATAATGGGGCCTGCGAGATACAGTTGACTGCACAGGATACTGCCGCTTTTGGAAGGGACAGTGGTGAAAAACTATATGATTTAATTAAAGAAGTGGCTAATTTAAATGGAGATTTCCGAGTTCGTGTTGGAATGATGCATCCTAAAAACATTTTAAACGATGTTGATGAAATAATTGATGCAATGAAACATCCGAAGGTATATGATTTTATTCATTTGCCTGTGCAAAGTGGAAGTGATAAGGTATTGTCTGACATGAGAAGGGGCCATACAATAGATCAATACAAGAGCATTGTATCAAAATTCAAAAAAGAAATTCCGGATGTAACATTGGCCACTGATATAATTGTGGGATACCCAACCGAAAGTGATGAAGATTTTGGCGAAACTGTAAAATTGCTTGAGGAAATCAGGCCAAGCCTGATACATCTGTCAAAATACCAGCACAGAAAAGGTGCAATCTCATCATCACTAACAGAAATTCCTCGCAAAATCATGAAGGAAAGATCAAAATACCTGTCTCAAATCAAAGAAAAAATAACCGAACGAGAAAACGAAGAATTAGTCAATTCTATTCAAAAAGTTTTGGTTATTGAAAAAGGTTCCAAAGGGGGATATATAGCAAAAACAGATTCTTATATTCCTGTGATTATTGATAATGTTGAATTGGGAACTTTTGTTGACGTGAAAATAACTGAAGCGACCTCGACTTATCTAAAAAGCGAATTATTGTAAGATAAATTTTTTAATTTTATAACAATTCTTATTTTGACATTACTGTTAATATGTATCCTTTAATTTTTTATTTTATCTATATTTTTTTTTAATTTTCAAAAGCATATTGTATAACTTATTATGGTATAATATGGGCGATTATTATTCAGTTTTTACCGATACCTTTATATACTATTGTTTACTATCATTTAATTGGAGGTGTAATTATGAGTGAATTACCAATCGCACCAGTCGGTCGTATCTTAAAAAATGCTGGCGCACAAAGAATTAGTGATGATGCAAAAATTGCAT
>NZ_SUTK01000064.1 GCF_015062905.1 Methanobrevibacter thaueri | reverse complement strand
GGATTCTTATTAGCTACATTTATTATATTTGCTGCATTACCACTATTACAAATGATGGGGGTTTTATAGATGGCTGATAAAAAAGCTCCTGCAGACGGCTGGCCGGTTATCAGTGGAGACTACATTGTCGGTGATCCAGAAAGCCCAGTTGCAGTTACAACTTTAGCTTCTCACATTGAAGCTGAACTTTCCGGTGCTGCTATTGCAGGCCCATGTAAAACAGAAAACTTAGGAATTGAAAAAGTAGTTGCTAACATTATCTCAAACCCTAATATCCGTTTCTTAATATTAGCGGGTGCTGAAGTACAAGGCCACATTACCGGTCAAAGTATTCAAGCATTATATGATAATGGTGCAGACCCTGATAAAAAGAAAATTATCGGTGCTACTGGAGCTATTCCTTTCGTAGAAAATGTTCCTCTCGATGGTATTGAAAGATTCCAACAACAATTAGAAATTGTTGACTTAATCGATACTGAAGATATTGGAGCAATTCAATCAAAAATCAATGAATGTGTAGAAAAAGATCCAGGTGCTTTTGAAGAAGAAGCTATGATTATCTCTGTTGATGAAGATGGTGGCGACGAAGAAGAAGGAGAAGCAATGAAAGTTGTTTCTGCTGAAACTGCTCTTATCGAAGCTAGAATTAGGGATATAAACACTAAAATCGATATGGTCGGTGCTGTTCAAAGAAACATGGCAGGTAATTATGCTGGTAAAGTCCAAGGTATAATGATCGGATTAGCTTTTACTTTAATAGTGGGAGTTCTATTCTTGATTTAAGGAGGAGATGAATATGGTACAAATTTCAAATAAACCAAACATAAATGGGATGAAAACTGCAGCAGATGATGCTGAATACAGTTCAAAACTCCTTGCAAGAGAAGGTAAACTATTCGCAGGTTTACTTGCAACCAGATTTAAAGGATTTGCTATCGGTGCTTGCATAGCATTACTTTTTATCGTGATCATTCCTTTTATTGCAAAAGCTTTAGGATTCTAAGGGGTGTTATTTATGAGTGAAGATTCAATACCTCAAGTAATGGTATCCGCAGATGATTTCAACCAAGTCGCTGCAAAATTAGATGATGCAGAAGAAAAAGTTGATTTCACTGTTGGTGAATATTACCAACGTTTAGGCCAACAAAATGGTAGAGATGTTGGTATTTTGTATGGTATTATACTTGGATTAATTATATTAATTGTAGCTATAAAATTCGGTGTAGCTTCAATGTTATCTACCTTATTATAGGAGGTTTATACTTATGTTTAGATTTGATAAAGAACAACTCGTTGTAGATATGAATGGAGTAAAAATGGGGGGCCAACCTGGTGAATACCCTACCGTTTTAGCAGGAACTATCTTCTACGGCGGACACAAAATTATTAGTGATGAAAAAGCAGGTGACTTTGATAAAGACGCTGCTGATGGATTAATTAAAACTATGGAAGAAATGTCTGATGTAACCGGAAACCCTTGTGTTGTACAAACTTTCGGTGCTACCGGTGAAGCTATGGTAAAATACTTAGAATTTGTAGGAGACATCTGTGACAAACCTTTCCTTATAGATTCAACCGCAGCTGCTGCTAAAATTGCAGGTGTAGAATACGTTCAAGAAGCAGGATTAGCTGACAGAGCTGTTTACAACTCTTTAAGTATGGCTGCAGAACCTGGTGAAATCGAAGCTGTTAAAAACTCAGACATCGACGCATCCATTCTCTTAGGTTTCAACCCAATGACTCCTGGTGTAGAAGGAAAAATCGAAATCTGGGAAACTGGTGGTGCTGTAATCGACCAAGGTATTCTTGAAATGGCTGACGAATGTGGAATTACCAAACCATGGATGGACGTAGCTGTAACTCCATTAGGTCAAGGTGCAGGACCTGCTGTAAGAACTGCTTACGCAGTAAAAGCTAAATGGGGATACCCTGTAGGATCTGGTATTCACAACGTACCTTCCGCATGGGACTGGTTAAGAGGATACAAAAAAGAACACAAAGAAGCATGGCCTGTTTGTGATATCGGTTCAAACATCGTTCAACAAATGGCTGGTGGAGACTTCGTTCTTTTCGGACCTATCGAAAACTCCAGACTTGCATTCCCTGCATGTGGTATGGCTGATATCATGATTGCTGAAGCAGCAAAAGATATCGGTACCGAACCTGTAGAAGACCACCCAATTAACAAATTATTATAATTTAAAGGGGTCCCGATTAGATGATTCATTTCATCTAATCTATTTTTTTATTTTCACTTTTTTTCAAAACTTTTAATAAAATTTATATTATTCTAAAAAGATATTATTATTTAACTTTAATATTTTTGGAGAGGTTAGATAATGTCTTTTTTAAGTAAACTTTTTAATAGAGGTCCTAAGCCTATCATTGCTCATTCCAAAGAAGGCAATTTGGCAAGTTTAAGAGCTCAAAGGGCAGGTCCTGCAAGTCCTGGCGCTGTTCAAAAGCCTGATACTTTTTATGTAACTGCTTCTGTTGAATTAGGTAACACCACTACAAAATCCATTGTAATGGCCACTAATTTAAACACAAGTGAGTCTTATTTATTGAACAAGACAGTTAAAATGACTCGTGATATACGCCCGCCTAAACCTAATGAAGAGGTATTCGGTAAAACCGTTTGGGGTATAGAACTTTCAAAAGAATCTGTAACAGAGCTCATTAGGGATACCGTTTTGGAATCCTTACGAAAATGTCAAGTCGATAAGGATGAGGACTTGGATTTTGTTGTAAGATCCACCGGTGTAACTGCAGGTTTCGCAACTGCCGAAGAGGCAGGTCAATTGATTATCGCTTTGGCTGACGGTTGTCTTGAAGCTGATATTCCTCCAAGGAAAATGTCTCCTGCAATGACTATTTCACAGCTTCCTGAAAGATTGCAGAAACATTCCCTTTTGGAAAACATCATGTTTGACGGTGCTGTTGTAAGTGTAGTTCCTCCACAAGGTAAGGAAACAGTTGCAAATGAAATGGAAGGGGAACTTGTAACTGCAGGTATTAAGTTAGGTGCTAAATGGACTGATGTGGATTACAGAAACCCATGTGTTTCCCTTGACTTTGGTTCCACTTTGGCAGGACGTATCGTTAATGATAATGAACCTTATGCAAATACTGTAGGTAACTTCCTGGGTCTTGCAGGTGTTGTAAGCGACTCCTTAGCCAGGGGTTCCGGCATGATTGATAAGAAAAACGGTGCTGCATTGGACTTATATTCAGATAAGGCAATGAAAAAGGCTGACCATAAGAAGGCTGAAGCCAATGCATTGGAAGCTCACAAGTTGGTCAACATCACTAAAGTGCCTATGGATGTTGACAGATTCGGTACCGTGCCTGTTAATCCTGAAGCTGCTGAAAAGGCAGGAACCACTTTAATTGGTTGTGATGTAGGATTCAATGGTGATAAATTAGGTGAACTGATGGAATTGGGTGCTCAATTCTATGATGCCGACGGTCTTCCAACTCTGCTTTCAACTCTTGACTATGTAAGTACCAATATTGTTAAAAGAGTGCTTGATGTAGCATTTAAGGAAAATGTCATCGTTCCGGGTTCCGCTTTAGGTATTACCGGTAGGGCAGGAATTACAGGACGTAAGCCTGAACTTATTTTAGAGGCAGTTCAGGACAAATTTGAAAATGTTGTATTTGTTGAAGACGGTCTTGCATTAGGTTCCGCAATCATGGCCCGTTGTATGAACTCAATGGGAACACCTAGGGTGCCTATTGGCGGTAAGCAAGGTGGAAGATGCATTCTTAAAGATCGTATGAAGATGATGGGCGGAAAATTCGCTTAAATGTCCGTGGTTTATCATGATTTATGCAATTTTGATGGCAGGAGGTATGGGAACCAGGCTTGAAGTTCCCGAAGAAAAACCTCTTTTCAAATTGCATGATAAGCCTTTAATCAAATATGTCATTGACAACTTGAATGCATCAGAATTAATTGATAAAATCGTTATTGCAGTCAGTCCGAATACCCGGGAAACTACCAGATACTTGGAATCCCTCAATGATGATTTTATTATTTTGGACACATCAGGCGATGATTATCTTAAGGATCTATCTTACATTTTGGATTACTTTGAAAATAAATCTAAAGAGGACATTTTGCTTTTCATCAATGCCGATTTGCCATTCATTTCTACAGAAACCATAGATTATGTCATAGATTATTATTTGGGCAATGATAAGGATGCCCTGTCAGTAATTGTTCCTGTTGAAGTTTTTGAAAAATTGGGTTTGAAATATTCTTATGAGTTTAATGGATGTGTTCCGTCAGGGTTGAATATTCTCAGAAGTGAAAATATCATCCAGGAGGAAACTCAGCTGGTGCTTAAAAAAGTGGAATTGGCATTAAATATTAATACGATTCCTGACAGTGAAATTGCAGAAAAGTTATATTACAAATATTACGTTTAAATATAATGAAGTTATAATAATTATATAACTAAAATAATTTTTATGGTGATTTAATGGATAATAAACAAATTCCTAAAAGAGAAGAAAAATTATGGAGTGAAATCAAAAACTATCAAGTAGCTACCAACAATGCACGTATCCTTGGTGTTTTAGATGAACTAATCATCAACGAGAAAACCGGTAAAATTGTCGATATCGCTATCAGAATTGAAAGTGATCGTAATATTCATGTTAAAGGCGCTAAAAGGAATGGCGACTTGTTATTAGTTCCTTTTGCTAAAGTTGAAAAAGTCGGCGAATTTATTATTGTAACTGAATAATTTCAGTTATACTCTTTTTTTTATTATTTTAATTTTTTTGTATTTTTTCTGTTATTTACTGTTAACTATTTATTTTAGTAAATCAATATTTATTATAGTATAACAAATTCATATTTATTCATAAAAGGTGATTATATGTTGCTTGAAATCGAAAATTTGGCTGTTGAAGTAGCCGGAAAAAGAGTTTTAAAAGATGTTAATCTTTCAATTGCTGAAGGAGAAACTCATGTTCTTTTAGGACCAAATGGTGCTGGTAAGAGTACATTATTTTTAACTATTTTAGGATTCCCACAATATGATGTGGTTGAAGGTTCTATAAAATTCAAAGGTCAAGATATTACTAATTTGTCTACTGCTGAAAGAGTAAAGTTAGGTATTGGAGTAAGTTTCCAGACTCCTCCTGCAATCAGAGGAGTGTCTGTAAGAGATTTGCTCAAAATCGAGTCTCATCAAGAGATGGATGAAGATTTAAATCCTAGAATGCAAGAATTAGCAAAACAACTAAAATTCAGTGACGAATTTTTGGACAGAGATGTTAATCTGGGATTTTCTGGTGGGGAAGTAAAACGTTCCGAAATTTTACAGTTGCTTGCCCAAATGCCGGATTTCACCATGTTCGATGAACCTGACTCAGGAGTAGATATTGAAAATGTAGAATTGTTAGCTTCTGAAATCGGTACATTATTAGATAAAGATAAACCACAAGGTTCCAGAAAAAGAAGTGGGCTTTTAATTACCCATTTAGGTTACATCTTAAACTTTGTAAGTGCAGATAAGGCGCACGTCTTAATTGATGGTGTAATTTCTTGTTCTGGAAATCCAACTGAAATTTTAGAAGATATTAGAAAAAATGGTTTTAATGGATGTGTTGAGTGTGCGCAATGTTTATGATGATGCTGAAAGGGCAAAAGATAAAAAGGCAGCTTTAGGTGCTGATATTACTATTGAAAATTTCTCCGATGAAACAGTTAATGCTTTAGACATGATTGATGATTTGGATGATTTAGATAAACAGACTAAAAAGGATTTATTGCAGGTCGGAGTAGATACTGAAGAGAAAAACAGGTCAGGATCATTTTTACAGGTTGACCAAAGTAATATTTTCACAAACAACTCAATGTCCGATTCCATTGAAGTCATGAACATGGGCATTGCATTGGAAAAGTATAGTTGGTTGGAAGATTATCTCTGGAATGTTGTAAAACCTGATGCAGACAAATACACTGCAAAAACCGCTTTAAATGAACAGGAAAATGGTGTTTTAAGCGGTTATTTTGTAAGGTCCCTTCCTGGAACTAAGGAAGTAATGCCTGTTCAAGCATGCATGTTCATTAGTGATGAAGACATTATGCAGACCGCTCACAATGTTATCATTGCCGAAGAGAACTCTGAATTGCATTTGATTACCGGTTGTGCAACTGGTGATGATGTAGGTTCCGCAATGCACGTTGGTGTATCTGAAATGTATCTGAAACCTGGTTCCAAGATTACTTTTACCATGGTTCATAATTGGGCTGAGCAGGTTGAAGTTCGTCCAAGAACCGGTGTCAAACTAATGGATAATTCAACTTACATTAACAATTACATTCTAACCAGTCCTGTAAGCACTATCCAATCCTTCCCAACTGCATATTGTGATGGTGAAAACTCAAGGGCAATTTTCCAAAGTATCCAAGGTGGTAAAAAAGATTCCATTATTGATGTAGGATCAAGAGTCTTGTTGAATGCCAAAGGAGCAAGAGGGGAAGTTATCTCAAGGGCTGTTGCACAGGACGAATCACAAATTTATGCAAGAGGGCACCTGGCAGGTACCGTCCCTGAAGTTAAGGGTCACTTGGAATGTCATGGATTGGTATTATCCGATGACAGTTTCATTTATGCCGTCCCTGAACTTGAAGCCAGTTCAGCAAACCTGGAAATGTCTCACGAAGCTGCAGTAGGTAAGATTTCCGAAGATGAAATTAACTACCTGACTTCAAGAGGAATCACTGAAGAGGATGCTGAATCCATGATTGTCAGAGGTTTCTTGAACATGGATATCACAGGACTTCCTGATGAATTGGCTGAGCAAACTCAAAGAATGATTGATATGAGTCTCGATGGAATGTAATTCCATCTATCTTTTCTTTTTTTTACAATTGCGCTTATTTTAAACGTAGTTCCATTAAACTCGTTTTATAGTATATAAACTTTTTGGCTTATTTTTCTAAGTAACCTTTATATTAATTATAAATGATATATATTAATCAGTACATAATGTAATGCTGAGCTAGCTCATTACGTACGTAAATTGTGAATTTAAGGTATACCTAAACAGTATTTCCTTAAAAAAAATTTTAAAATTTTTTAAAAAACTTTAAAATTGGGTTTTTGAAAGACATAAGTTTTTCTAAAACTGAAAAAAAATATTTATAGAGGAGGAGAAACTCTATGGCTGATGATGTAAAAATTGTAATGTTTTGTTGCAACTGGTGTTCCTATGGAGGAGCAGACACAGCTGGTACTGCACGTATGCAATACCCACCGAATATTAGAG
>NZ_SUTK01000063.1 GCF_015062905.1 Methanobrevibacter thaueri | reverse complement strand
AAAGGGCAAAGGTCAGATGTTACGGTGCAGATGACGTTCGTGAAGGTGTTGCAATCATGCATCTTGAAGGTGTTGACGTATCAATTACAGGAAATTCAACAAACCCTACCCGTTTCCAGCATCCTGTAGCAGGAACATACAAGAAAGAATGCATCTTACAAGGCAAAAAGTACTTCTCAGTTGCTTCAGGTGGAGGAACAGGAAGGACATTGCACCCTGACAACATGGCGGCAGGGCCTGCATCCTATGGTATGACAGACACTTTAGGAAGAATGCACTCAGACGCCCAGTTTGCCGGTTCCTCATCCGTTCCAGCTCACGTGGAAATGATGGGATTGATAGGTATGGGAAACAACCCTATGGTCGGTGCATCAGTGGCAGTGGCCGTTGCGGTTGAAAAGGCTATGAAAGAATAGGGATTCAATTCCCTTTCACTTATTTTTTTTAATTGATTTTAGGCAATGATTGTTAATATTCAGGTGATATTATGAGTACAATGTGGGGATTGACAGTAAGGGGAATATGCGAAT
This sequence comes from Methanobrevibacter thaueri, assembly GCF_015062905.1. Classification (GTDB taxonomy): domain Archaea; phylum Methanobacteriota; class Methanobacteria; order Methanobacteriales; family Methanobacteriaceae; genus Methanocatella; species Methanocatella thaueri_A. Next base: position 6,877 of record NZ_SUTK01000063.1, on the reverse strand, counting down.
TTGACGGTAAATTTCTTCTTTTGAAGGTGAGGTCCAAATCGGCACATGATGCAGGAAAATGGGAAATTCCAGGAGGCAAGGTCAAGAAATGCGAATTTTTTGATGAGGCTCTTAAAAGGGAATACCTTGAGGAAACAGGCCTTGAAATAGACATTGTCTCATTGTATAATGTTGTCAGAAATGACTATACTGCATGCAAAACATCTGAAAAGGTCAAGTCAATTCAGCTTATCATGAAGGTGACCTGCGAGAGTGATGAGGTTGCAATAAGCGATGAGCATGATGAATACGGATGGTTTGGCATGGATGAAGTCGATGAAATGATAGAAAATGGTTTATTGACTCCACCTGCTGTAAATGCATTTAAAAAATAATGGTGTTTTGAGATGGTTACAAATTGTAACCATATGAAAATTTTTAAGAGTTGGCAGCATTGAGCCAGCTTGATTATTCTATTTTTAGTAATTTGGCGGCATTGTCGTATAGTATTTTCTGCCTTTCTGAATCGGTCAAATCGATTTTGTTGAAGTATTCCATTTCGCTGACAGACTCCCACATCGGATAGTCTGTTCCCCATAATACTCTGTTCGCACCGTATGCATGAATCAGTTCCAGGGCGGTTTCCGGTGTCAGTGCATATAGGCTTGAGCTTAAGTCAACATAAAGATTTTCAAAATCAGATAATTTGCGTGTTGCCTCTTCCCACATGCTCCATCCGGCAAAATGGGCGCCAATGAATGTTATATCTGGAAATCTTTCCAGAAATGGACTGATCTGTTCAGGATTTGAATAGTTATATCTAAAGTCGCCGCAGTGGACAAGCATTGGAACATCGGCTTTGCTTACCACTTCGCCTATTCTGAATGCGCGCTCTTCATTCATTGCGAACTGCTGGAAATCCGGATGCAGCTTGACGCCTTTCAAACCCAATTCGATAAGATAGTCAAAATCTCCCTGAATATCGTCACTATCTGGATGCAGGGTTCCAAAACCGGTGAAAAGGTCGGGATGTGCATTAACTGCCTGAGCAATGAATTCATTTATGGATTTGACCTGCTTTGGTGTTGTTGCAACGGAGTGTACGAGGTAATGTGTCACTCCAACTTCATTTCCGTCTCTTATCAGATCATCCAATTTGCCGTTTAATGACATGTCCAAATCATAAAAGTCTCTAATTCCTAAAACGGCCTTGTCTGCAATTTTTTCTGGATAAATGTGACAATGTGAATTTATTATTTTTTGCATATAATGGTCACCTACTAACTAATATAATTTTTCGCCGGTATAAAGATTCTCTTCTGTGTATATTCTAATCAGCCGGTCAATCAAATCATCATACATTAACCTATGACCCACTGCTCCGCCTTGAGGTGTTTTAACGTTGTTCAGGGTTTTGTCTGAAAATTCCCCTGAATTGTTTATGATGTACCACATTCCATGAGGAGTATAGATGAACAGTTCCCCTTCTCCTTTTGAATAGCCTTTTTTAAAGCTGTCCTGAGGGTCATAAATTTTTGTTGAGTGGACTGCAAGTCTTGAAAGGTCCTGTTCAGGTCTGGTGCCTGTCTTTTCAAATAGCATCTTCAACCATTCGTATGACTTGTCCATTAAATTCGCTTTTTTAATAGGGTCGGCAAATGCTTCTTTTACTTTGTTTTGTCTTGACTCTAAGGTATTTGTTATTCCAAGAATCTCTTCAACTTTGCTGACGTCCTTTTCAAGGCATCTCCATCCTTCGGGCCTGCCTGTCACTTGAATGTTGCCCTCTTTAAAGTCCATTCTTCTGAAGTCTCTAAAATATGGCTTTACCTTCTCGAGTTCTTCATCGGGAATTCTTTTGTTCAATCCATAGAGATATCCATATTCATTAGCGTCATAACATTTGGTTTCAAGTTTTAAATCTTCATCTGCCATAGGTATTATTATATTTTGTTTAAAATATAAATCTATTGTAACATGAACATAAGAGTATATTTGAATAAATTTCATTAATTAAGTTTAATTTTTTTGTAATTTAATGATTATCCAGATAATTTAAAATTATATTAGTAATCTATTTTTATATTGAAAACCAATATTACTTTATGGTAAAGGTAAGTATTATTGGATCAACTGGAATCATAGGAAAAAACGTTGCTTTTACGCTTGCGAGGGAAGATACAGTTGATGAAATTGTTATGTTTTCAAGACCTGAAAGTCTTGATAAGGCTAAAGGAGAAACATATGACATGTATGATGCACTGGCTGCACGTGATATCGATTGCAGGTTAACTCCAAGCTGTGACTTTAATGATATTACAGGTTCTGCCATCGTGCTTATTGCTGCGGGAATTCACAGGGAAAAGGGCATGAAAAGATTGGAACTTGCCGTTCCCAATGCGGAAATCGTTAGCTATTATTCTAAAAAAATCGCAGAATATTCTCCCGATTCAATCATATTGGTTGCGACCAACCCTGTTGATGTTATGACAACAATTGCACTTAAGGCATCAGGATTCAAAAAAAGCAAGGTCATAGGTGTTGGAAACCACTTGGATTCTTTAAGATTAAAAAATTATTTCTCAAGGCAGATAGACATCAACAGTTCGGAAGTGCATACCAGGGTCATTGGCGAACATGGGGACCATATGGTTCCTCTTTTGAGTTCGACAACAATCGGTGGTATACCATTAAAATACTTTGTTGAATATGTTGATTTGGACATTTCAGCACTTGTTGAACAGTTAAGAAGTGCAGGAAATACTATCATATCCAAGAAAGGGGCTACAGAGTATGGTCCTGCTTTTGCAATTTCAAATCTGATGTCCACCATTCTTACAGACTCCCATAGGGTATTGACTGTAAGCAGCTATCTGGACGGTGAAATTGAAATGGTTGAGGATGTTTCTCTTGGTGTTCCGGCGGTTATTACTAAAAGGGGCGTTGCAATGATTGTTCCAATTCATATGAATGATATTGAAAAAAAGGAGTTCTTTGAAGCTGCACACACAGTCAGAGATGCAACATATGATGTTTTAAATAATTTGGAGATATAGGAGTGTTCAATGAGTTTTATTCAAAAGTGGACTGAATCAAGCCTTATTCTAAAAATCATAATAGGAATGGTCATCGGTGCCGTTTTAGGAGTAATTGTCCCGCAATGGTCCTTCATCGGCTTTTTTGGAAAAATATTTGTAGAAGCTCTAAAATCCATTGCGCCACTTTTGGTTTTTATTTTGGTGGCTTCGGCTATTTCTCAAGCAAAAACGGGAATAGGCTCTAAATATAAAATTATTATAGCGATATTTTTGCTGGCTAATTTTATTGCTGCAGTTGTGGCTACTATTGCATGCTTTGTATTCCCTGTAAGCATTCACTTATCCGCAGCAAGCTCAGCGGCTTCTCCCGGAGGACTTGCTGATATATTGGGAGGAATGGTTTTGAAGATTTTTTCCAATCCAATAAAATCATTGTCTGAAGGGGAGTATCTTGGAATATTATTCTGGTCCATAATCATTGGAATCGCTTTAAAAATGGTGGCTAGTGACGCAACAAAGGATTTTCTAAGCGACATTGCTGAAGTGTTTTCCAAAATCGTTTATTTCATTATTCAATTCGCTCCAATTGGAGTAATGGGTTTGGTGTTCACCTCAGTTTGTGAAAGCGGTTTGAGCATTTTTTCACAATACGGAGAGCTTATATTTTTGATTGTCGGATGCATTCTTATCATGGCATTTATAATCAATCCGTTAATTTCTTTTGTGCTTTTAAAAAGAAACCCTTATCCGTTGGCTCTCACATGCTATAAGGAAAGCGGAATAACAGCATTTTTCTCAAGAAGTTCTGCTGCAAACATTCCAATCAATATGCAGTTATGTGAAAAGCTTGGTCTTGATAGGGATTTCTATTCAATTACAATTCCGTTAGGTTCAACAATAAATACTAATGGGGCTGCCGTAACCATTGCTGTCATGACTCTGGTTACCTGTCATACGATGGGCATTCCGGTTCATTTAACATGGGCCCTTCTTTTATGTGCGGTAACTACATTGGCTGCATGCTGCGCTTCAGGCGTTGTCGGAGGATCATTGCTGCTAATCCCGCTGACCTGTTCGCTGTTCGGCATCAGTCAGGACATTTCAATGCAGGTTGTTGCGGTAGGATTTATAATCAGCGTTATTCAGGATTCATTCGAAACAGCTCTTAATTCCGCAAGTGATGTCCTGTTTACTGCGGCTACAGAATATTATACCCGGGCTAAAAATGATGAACCAGTTTACTATTTAGGTGAATTTTCAAAAGGTGATTAAATGAAACTTGTCGTTCAAAGAGTTACATCAGCAAGTGTGGAAGTGGAAGGTAAAATCGTTGGTGAGATTGAAGACGGTTTAATGGTTTTGGTAGGTTTTGGAGAAAACGACACCACCAAGGAGGCGGATTATCTGGCCCGCAGGCTTGCAAAGCTAAGAATATTTCATGATGAAAACGGCAGGATGAACAGATCCGTAATGGATATTGGTGGAAAACTTCTGCTGGTTCCTCAATTTACATTATATGCTCACACTAAAAAGAACAGGCCGTCATTTCACAAGGCATTGTCTCCGGATAGGGCAACAGAGCTGTTTGATTATTTCGCTGAAAAATGCAGTGAATTTGTTGATGTTGAAACCGGGGAATTCGGAGCCTTCATGAAGGTTAGTCTGCTGAATAATGGTCCTGTCACCATTCTTTTGGAAAAGGAATTTGAATGATATTAACAAGTTTAATACAAATATTTAAAAGTATTCATGTCTAAATATATTCTTACAAAAAGGGATGTAAATTCAAATGACTAGTGGAAACCCAAAATTAATTGAAATAAGAAGGTTAACTGCACCATTGACAATCAAGGACTTCAAGGCCTATGACCATCAGGGAAATCTTCTCAAGTGTAGTGAAACCTTGACTGATGTGAGATTCATACTGGAGCCCAAGGAGAATATTCTAAATGATGATGAAATTATGCAGTATGCTCCCGAATCAAAGTCCGCATCAAAAATCAGATTGAAAAGAGGCTATGGAGGTATTAAAGATGTCCTATCTGTCCATGAGTCACTCCCATGGATTTTAGGATTATACTATGTAATTTTGATTTGCATAGCACTCCCGGTTACTTTTTCAAAAAACATTGCTGGAATGTACCTGATTTTGGTTCTTGTAATTTTGCCTCTGCTTTATCTATACCATCTCTTCAATTTCAAAAGATATACAAAATCCACAGTTAAGGAACCTGTTAAGGAGACTAAAAAAGTGGAAACACCTGTTCAGACAGCCGTCGTTGAGGAATCTGCAGGTTTGGAATCTTTGAAAAAATATGAAAAGGAAATCAATAATTTAAACGTATTGTTCAATGTTAGGGAAGAGGTAGTGCGTGAACTAATCGAAAAACGTTTTGAACCCCCTCAAATTACTTATGATAAGTTTATCTCCTCAATAGACCATTGCCATAAGTTATTCTATGAGCAATCAGATGGGGCATTAAACATTATTAATTTGGCGGCTGAAGATTCGCCAAGGGTTCATGATGAACTTGAAAATAAAATCGAAGCAATGAAGAAAATCATCAATCAGATTGAAGATCTGACAAACGAACTGGTAATCAACATCAGCTCTTCAGGCGATTCGACCGATGAGGTTAAAAATCTATTGGATGATATGGAGAATTTAATTGAATCCGTAAAGGATTATTAGGTGATGCGATGAGTAAAATTTGTCCAAAATGCGGTAAGGAACTGCCAGATGACGCAAGATTTTGTATGGACTGCGGATATACTATTGATAAGCAGGAAAGTGGCGGTTTACTGAACAACTTTCCGCTTCCAACACTGTTTATAGTTCTGATTGTTGCAATATTGATTATTGGCGGTGTGTTCATTCTGTCCTCAGGCTCTGGAGACAATAACAATGCTCCTGACAGAACAGATGAGGTTACACATGCCGTTGACTTAACAATAGCTGGTGTAGGAGGATGGGATAGCGATTCAGGCAAGAAAAGTTATACATTATATACCGAAGGAATATTCAACAGTGTTCCGGGTAATCTGAAAGGTTATAATGTTAAGACCACATATTACGATTCAAATGGTTCAGAGATTGGTCATGAAACTGAAAAATTGGAAAATGTCTATTATGACACCGAATTTTCAATCTCTTTTGGATATTACACAACATATAAATTGCCAGATCCGGACCATGTAAAAGTAGAAATTATAAATGGTGGAAAAGTAATAGATTCTTATACAGAACAAATTGATACAAACAAAATTGATTATTTAAATTAATGGTGATAGAAATGGCTGAATTCTCACTTGATGTAGACGGTATTAAAGAAGATGTTGAAAAGTCAATAAATGTCGAGAAAGAAAAACTTGAAGAATCAAATCTCAAGACTCAGGCAGGCGATAACGCACAGGCTATATTTGATGCAGACTTAAACAATCCTCAGGAAAGGGAAGGAATACTGAAACCCCTTGATAATTTTGGTTTGAATGAAATGTCAAGGTCAGCTTCACACAATGAAATGCTGGCGACAAGATTCGTTGATTTGACAAAAGGGGGAAAGGATGCAGACAATATTGGCGACCAGCTAATTGAACTGAACAAACAGATGAAGGATTTGGATCCAAGCAGAGTCGATTTCACTAAAAAAGGAGTCATTGGAAACCTGATGAATCCTGTCAGAAAATACTTTGCAAAATATGAAAAGGCTGAAGGAGCAATATCCGACATCGTTGAATCACTTGACAAAAGCAGCAAAGTGCTGCAGAATGACAATACCACCCTTTTGAATGAGGAAAATTACTTAAGGGAAGTGACAAACAAGCTTCTTGCAGACATTGAACTTGGAAAACAGATGGAT
>NZ_SUTK01000011.1 GCF_015062905.1 Methanobrevibacter thaueri | reverse complement strand
GAAGACTTGTTTGATGGGGTAGGGATGTACGCTTCGAGGTTTTTTTTCCGAGTTGTTTAGTCCGCTGCTTCCAATTGTTCGCTTGCATTATTTTAATTGTTAGTAAACGTATGTATTGACTTATTCAAGTGATACATAGTTTGATAACAATTTGGTTAGGTGTTAACAGTAAGGGTGAAAGTTGCACTAATTATAATTTATTTTTCATACTCATATGTAATATGTAGGTATTGCGGCCATAGCATGAGGGTTATACCTGGACTCGTTTCGATCCCAGTAGTGAAGTCTTTTTGCGTTTTGTTTGTGTACTATGGTTTTCTATGGGAATTTCATTTCGCTGCAAGCCTTCTATTACAATTATTACTTACTTTTTTTGACTGTTTTTTTATTACTTAATACCCGTATTGAAATTTTTCAGTGATTCTTATGAATATTAAAGTATTAGATACAACATTGCGTGATGGGGAACAGACTCCTGGTGTTTCATTAACCCCTTTGGAAAAACTAAGAATAGCTTCCAAGCTTGAGGAAATAGGAATCGATTTTATTGAAGCAGGTTCCGCAATTACATCTGAAGGTGAACGAGAATCCATTAAGGAAATTACCAAACAGGGGTTTAATGCAGAAATCTTAAGTTTTTCAAGACCATTGAATGTTGATATAGATTACTGTCTTGAATGTGATGTTGATGCTGTCAACCTTGTTGTTCCGACTTCAGATTTGCACATTTCAGATAAATTGAATACAACTAGGGACAAGCTCATTGACTTATCTAATGATGCAATCGACTACTGTAAGGATCATGGTTTGATTGTTGAGATATCCGCAGAGGACGCTTCCAGAAGTGATGTTGATTTTTTAAGGGAAGTCTTTTTGAATGCAATTGACCATAAAGCAGACAGGCTTTGCGTATGTGATACTGTGGGAATATTGACTCCTGATTCTTCTTATGATTTATTCAGCAGGTTAAACAATTTGAATGCTCCTCTTTCTGTGCACTGCCATAATGATTTTGGACTTGCTGTTGCAAATACATTATCTGCAGTTAAGGCGGGGGCTAGCGAAATCCATACCACCGTTAACGGTATTGGAGAGAGGGCCGGAAACACCTCTTTTGAAGAGTGTATCGTCAGCATTGACAGACTGCTTCCCGAATTTTCAACCAATGTTCAAATCGGTGAAATTTATGACATTTCCAAATTGGTTGCAAGATCCACTGGAGTGTATATCCAGCCCAATAAGGCGATTGTTGGAGAAAATGCCTTTGCCCATGAATCAGGAATCCATTCAGATGGAATCATTAAGAATTCCGCCACTTATGAACCTATAACTCCAGAACTTGTCGGACGTAAGCGCAAGTTTATCCTCGGAAAACATATGGGAACTCATGGACTTGATTCCAGATTGAAGGAATTGGGCATGAATGTCAATAAGGATCAGCTGAATCAGATTTGCAATGACATTAAGGATTTGGCGGATAAGGGAAAAACTGTTACCGATGTTGACTTGCAGGCAATTGCCGATAATGTCTTGCAGATAAATCATGAAGACAGAATCAGGCTTGATGAGGTAACCATCGTTTCCGGAAACAAGGTTATGCCTACTGCATCCGTTAAAATCACAATCGATAATGAGGAAATTCTTAATGCGGGAGTGGGTGTAGGTCCTGTTGATGCTGCAATCAATGCGCTCAAATCCCTGGACATGTTCAAGGATATTGCTTTGATTGAATATCACGTAGACGCAATCACCGGAGGTACTGACGCTTTCATTGATGTTATTATTAAATTGCAGCAGGGGGACAAGGTTGTTTCAGCCCGTGGTACAGAACCGGACATTATCAATGCCAGTGTGAAGGCTTACATTGCCGGTGTAAATAGGTTATTAAGGGATTAATATGCATATGGACAATATTCAAATATTGGGATTTAGGGCAAACATCGATTCTGTTGGGGAAGTGCTTGATGAAATCAATTCCATTAGGGATGACGGTGAGATTATCCAGCTTCTGAATGCGGATTCGGTCGTTTCGAAAAATCATATAATTCATGGTGTCAATCAGGCTTTTCTTGCTTTTGAGCGTGGTGAGAATTTGGCCAATGACTTAAGTGTGGAGATAGTTTTAAGGTGTTCTGCCCAGCGCCAGATTTCGAAGGCATTTAAAATTTTAGGCCTGAAGGAAGGAAATATGGGGCTATGCGCAATTTTGATAAATTCAAAGGATCACACTCAGGAGCTGTCCTCTATTTTTACTAGAGATGATGATGTTTTAATCCCAAATGAGGAGAATCTGGTTGAAATATACAAAATCAGTGATGATGAACTTCAGAACATGTCTATTGAAGAGATTATTATCGACAGAATCACAAAACTTACAGTCGACATGTGACCTCATCGATTATCTTATCAAGATACTCATTTTTCAGGCATGGGTAATCAAGATTTTTTATTTCTACACAAATTGCCTTTTGTTTCACGCGATTATAGTTGGGACATGTTGTGATGAATCCGCTTTTGTCTGTTGTCAGTGTCCTTTTCAAATCCCAACATATTGACTTTGCATTATCGTTCGGTATAATTACATTAAGGCCTCTTTTATCTGCATGTATTGCATCGGGTATGTGTTTTTTTACATAGTCTGTTGCATTTAATGATACTTCAAGATTATCTTTAACTTGATTGAGTTCATTATCTATACCACTACATACTATTTGTGATGTTTTGCTTAATTTTTGTGGGAGGGCAGTTTTTTTGAAAACTTCCTCATCGTCAGTTGAAATGAATCCTCCGCTTCCGGCATTGATCATTTTTGGTGAACCTGTTGACGCAAGAATGATGTCTGAATTTTTGCCCAGATTGTTTTTATCGTCTCCGATTCCTGCCGAAGCGTCTTCGATTGTGGTAATGTTTCTGTCATTGCAGTATTTGCAGATGGATCTGACATCCTGCTCGGCGCTGTAACCCGCAAAACTTGTAAATATGAGTGCTGATGAATCTTGAATGTCCAAATCGTCCAGGTAATCTGTATTTATGAGTCCCAAATCTGTCTTTACAGTAATTATGTTCTTATTCAGGAATCTGGCAATCTGCTTAAAGCCATGCCATGCTCCCTGATCCGGAATGATGATATCTCCTTCAACGGCAGAAAGCGCAATGAAGATGCTGTTGTTTCCGCTTGAGGTCATCCTGACATGCTCCTTTCCGGTCAGGTCATTAATCTTATTGATGCAGCTTTCCTCATAGTCCTTTTCGACGTTGCCTTTTGCAACTTCAGACATTATTTCCAAGGTTCTCTTTGAAGGGGTTTTAAATTTAAACATTGTTCTCACTTTTAAAGTACATATCAAGGGTAGTCTGTTTTGTGTGAAGCATCTCATTCAGCAGTGTTCCCTGCTTCACATATCTGCTGATAGGTATTTTCAGTTTGGTTCCAGCATATTCCAGACATTTTTCAAGGGTTTCGAATTCCAGATATGGCTGTTGCATGGCTTCCTTGATGTTTTCACGAACATTGAAAACGCCCAATGGAACATATCCGTCATAGGCTTCTCTCAATATCACAAGTCCTGATTGCTTTTTAATCTTCATCAGGTAATCTAGGACGGCCATTTTGGCGGTGTAGTAGCAACCTCCAACAATGGAATACTCCTTTTTGCCGCCGTTGGTTTCATAATCCGAAAATATCAATTCTTCGTTTTTCATTAGTTTGATGAAAGCCTCATACCATTCGTATTCCCATTCTCCAGGGGTAAGGATGATTACGTAATAGTTGTTCAGGGCTCCAAATTCAAAGACTCTGTACGTATCCAGGATTTCAAATTTCCTCACTTCCTTTAGAAACTCATCCGCCAGTGTGGAATCGCATGCTGTAATTGACCAGCGTGTCGGAACCAGTTTTCTGTTGTTTTTGGTTCCTATTGCGCCTACAGAAAATGCCTTTTGCATTGCAGAAAATGGAACATCCTTATTGTGCAGGTTCAATACCGCTTCTGTTGCCTTCAAATCGGTATCATAGAATGTCTTTTCCAGTTGTCTGTCCCATCTCACCGCATCGATGTCGAATTTCTCGATGACGGCACTCGGTCCGTGTGGCATGCTGTCTTCTGAAAGCATTGATCCCCTTGGCCTCTTTCCGAATGTGGCTTCACTGTCGATTGATTTGGATGCAAGTGAAATGTCCTGAAGCTTTTCGACAAAAGGGTTTTCCAAATCATCAATCTTGACCAGCTGCTTGCCCCTTACGAGGTTCATCCTGTAGTTAATGATTTCCTCCTGGGTTTTGTTTTGGCCAAGCCACTCTTCCGGAGAGTCCATTATGTGTGTGTCTCCCATTTGGGAACTCATCATGGGGCCTGCATAGACCTTGGGATATGACCATCTGCCGATGAAGACCGATGGAGGTGTAGTACCTTCCAGGTTTTTGCCGACCTTAACAGATTTCATCTGGATTTGTTCGGTCAGTTTGGCTAAATATGCATTTTTTGTGGTTTTCATAATATTCTAAAAAAAGTAAAAAATTAAAAATACTGGAGTTCAGTATTTTTAACAGAATTCGATGGTTGCAGGTGGTTTATCACTAATTGATAAAGCGACATGGGTAACTTCGGAAATTTCTGAAGTGATTCTTTTTGAAATGGTTTGAACAACATCCCAAGGAAGTTCAGCAACGGATGCGGTCATCGCATCAATTGAGTTGACCACTCTGACTATAACAAGGTATCCGAAGTCTCTTTGGTCTCCTTTCACACCTGTAACTTTGGTGTCGGTCAATACTGCGAAGTATTGCCATACGTCCTTATCAATGCCTGCTGCTTCAATTTCATCGCAAACAATCTTGTTTGCTTTTCTGCAGATTTCAACATTTTCCCTTGTCAAATCTCCAACAACACGAACCCCAAGTCCAGGTCCTGGGAAAGGTTGTCTGTAAACGGTGGTTGCAGGTAATCCTAATTCGTCACCGATTTCCCTTACTTCGTCTTTGTAGAGGTCACGAATTGGTTCGCACAATTCAAGTTCCATTCCGCTTGGAAGAGCAAGGTTGTGGTGGGATTTGATTTCGCCTTTTGTTTCAATCCAGTCAGGAGCAATGGTTCCCTGCACCAGGAATTTTGCATCGGATTTGATTGCTTCCCTTTCGAATACTTCGATAAATACTCTTCCGATAATTTTACGTTTTTCTTCGGGGTCTTCAACACCTGCAAGCTGATCCATAAATTCATCGGAAGCATCAACAAACTTAAAGTTTAGCCTGTCTTTGAAAGTGTTGGTAACTTGTTCGACTTCACCTTCTCTTAAAAGACCGTGGTCTACAAAAACTGCAGTCAGATTATCGCCAATAGCCTCTTGGACAAGTACAGAACATACGGAACTGTCCACTCCGCCGGATAAAGCGATGATTGCTTTTTCATCACCAATTTGGTCTTTAATTTTTTGGATTGCATCTTCAATAAATTCTTTAGGACTTAACATTTTATTCCTCTTCATCTTCTTCTTCGTAATCTTCAATTATTTGTTTGATCATGGCTTCCAGGCCGTTGTCATTGCCTGATTCAATAGCTTCAAAAATGTCATCAAATTTAACATATTTTTCTAATTTAACAGATTTTTGGCCGATACCAGAAATTCTAAAGCCATATTCTTCATCGCCAATTGGGATGTTGACGTACTGCTTTTTTAATCCGGTCTTAAATTCATTTGCTTTATCTCTTAAATCATCAGCGTTATCAATCATTGTTACACCTATTTTTTACAGATTTCATAAAAGTTTTTAAATATTATTTCTCCTTTTGGAGTATGATGCACTTCAGGGTGGAATTGAATTCCATAAACTTCCTTATCCTTATGTTTAAAGGATTCAACATCACACAAATTGGAACTGGCCAGGATTTCAAAGTCTTCAGGGATTGTTTTCACTTCGTCTTTATGGGAAGACCAAACATCCATTTCAGGAGCCAATCCTTTAAATAAGTTTTCATCATTATTGATATTAATTTTAACCTGAGCATAACTTTCAGTATCGGATGTGGTAACCTCTCCACCGTATGTTTTAGCAATTAATTGATGGCCAAGACAGATTCCCAGAATCGGAATGTCAAAATGTTTGATGTATTCCTCGCTGTTTCCTGCACCTTCAAGGGAAGGCCCTCCACCTAAAATAAGTCCAATCGGATTTTTAGATTCGATTTCTTCGATGCTCAAATCATTTGAGACGAGTTCGGATGGAATCTTAAGGTATTGTAAACTTCTAGCGATTCTATGATTATATTGACCTTTGTTATTAACTACTATTATTGTCATGTTATGCTCCATCAAAATATAATAATATTATTTTTGGCTTTTTTATTTATTATATTTTATTAATTTTTTATAATATTTTGATTGATTTTGCAATTTCGGTTATGAATTTCTCATCCCCTCCTTCGATGATGATAACATGGTCATCATCATGATATATGCAGGCGACATCAGTATCCTCATATCCGTTCATATCTGTTTTTTGGATGATTTGGGTCAGATTTGGAGACAACTCCTTCATTTCATCGTTATCGCTTCCGCTTATGTTTTCAATCATTGATTTGGAAAAATCGATTCTTTCGCCGGTATTGTTGTAGTATGTGTCCTCAACATATCCCTTATCAAAGGAGGTAATGGTCAGATCTTCCCCATAGCACCTATACATCTCTTTTATCAGTGTGTCGTTTTCTATAACTTTTCCAAAGCTTGATCCTAATGGGACATCAACTGAAAAGTCCTCAAATTCAACGGTTTCCTTTTGAAAATTCAGGAATACGACAATGGAAGTTAAAAACAGCATAAAAACAATTATTATCAGCAGATTTCTTTTTGTCTTATTCATTCTATCATCTGTTATAAGGAATGTTTTTCACTAAATTTATATATTAAGATTAATAAATTTGAATTACATGGAACTTCAAGATTTAATATTTGTTATAATTGCTATATTTGCAGCAGTATTGTTGCTTAAAGTATTCATGTGGTTATTGCCTGTAATTGTAGTGTTGCTTATTGCATTTTTCATCTACATGTTCCTAAAGGAACGATATTAACTTTTCAAATCTTCAAAGGCAGAAGTTGCAGCAACTGCACCTTCTCCACATGCAACAACCCATTGCTTTAGACCGACACAGACATCACCGATTGCATAGACATAATCCACATTGGTTTTCTGTTTTTTATCTATTATAATGTGCCCAGATTCATCAAGGTCTATATCCAATTGTTTTGCAAGTTCAGTGTGGGGAATGTAGCCTACACTAACGAAAACTCCATTGGTAGGAAGTTCTGTGAGCTCTCCAGTTTGTGTGTCCTTTAATATGACTGACTCAACAAGCATTTCTCCTTTTATCTCTTCGACTGTGGCATTGAGTATTGTTGGAATTTCGGCTTCCTTTATCTGATTTTGCAGGTGTTTTTGAGCCCTGAATTCATCTCTTCTGTGGACCACTGTCACATTTGCGCCGAGGTTTTTGAGGTATAGCGCTTCCTGCAGGGCGCTGTTTCCTCCGCCGACCATGATGATGTCACGTCCGGCAAAGAAGAATCCGTCACATGTGGCGCAGTAGCTCACACCTTTTCCCTTAAACTCATCTTCTCCTTTGGCTTCAAGGCGTCTGTGGGAACTGCCTGTTGCAAGGATTATTGTTTTTGACCGGTAGGTGTCCTTGGTCGTTTTCACTGTGAATCTGTATTCATCATCAGTTTTTGTGATTTCTGTAACCTCTTCCATCTCCCTTAAATCGCAGTTTCTGGTTGCCTGGGCTTTCATCTTTTCAATCAGCTCCAGTCCTGAGATGTTGTCAAATCCGGGATAGTTTTCCATTTCCGGTACTTCACGGCCCAGTCCTCCGGCCAGGTCTCTGTCGATGATCAGGTTTCTGGTTCCCTGACGGCCAGCATAGATTCCAGCTGTAAGTCCGCCAGGTCCCGCTCCGATAATAATGATGTCATATTCATTCATGTTGTTGCCTCACAATTACTGTTAAGTTATATTTTGATTTTAGTTATTTTAATATATATGTTGAATGAAAGTAATTAACATGACTAGAATAGAAGATGCGGTTCAATTGTTTGAAGATGGTTACGTGTGCTCACAGGCAGTATTTGCTGCTTTTAGTGAGGATTTTGGTCTTTCAAAGGAACAGGCCCTAAAAATCGGTGCCTGCTTTGGAAGCGGAATGAGAAAAGCGGAAGTATGTGGAGCATGCACCGGTGCTTTGATGGTTTTGGGCTTGAAGTATGGAGAGGACAAATCAAAAAGCAATGAGGCTTGTAAAAGATTCCTGGAGGATTTTGAATCTGAAAACGGCTCTTATATCTGCAGGGATTTGCTCGACTGTGACATCAGCACTGAAGAGGGTGTCCAATATGCGCGGGAAAATAATCTCTTTGGTGAATTATGTCCGAAAATGGTTGAGTCTGCGGCCAGAATCCTTGAGGAATTGATCTGATTGAGGCGATATTATGGGAATCTGTCCGCGCTGCGGGTCCTGGGTTGATGAAGGAGAACCTTACTGTCCCGAATGTTGCTACATGGGAGAAGATGATGAAGAAGAGGATGAAACAGTCACCATCGATGGCAGAGATTATAATGCGGCTGAAGTGGAAAGGGTACTGGAGAATTACTGCTATACTTTAGAGGATTTGGAATATGACCGAATCGATGATGAGGATCTGGAAAATATCATAGATGATTTGTGGTAATCTCCTCAAGGCACCTATCACCATTAATGCTTTCAGATTTCTGAGTTGCTGCAGTACCGATTAGAATTGATATGTTTGATTTTTTTTAAATAAAGAATATGGGGATATCCTTCTTTTTTTTGGCGATCTAATTTCACCCCTTTTTGCTTTCCATTTAGATTTATATCGAAAAATTATATGTTGTTTAAAAACATAATATTTGTAATGTAATGTTTTATTAGAGGAGGGAAAATTTTTATGAATAAGAAATTCATGATGATGGCATTATTCATTATTTCTTTGTTGGCCGTTTCTGCTGTAAGTGCTGAAGATAATTCCACTTTTGATGTTTTAAATGCCGAAGACCAGAATGAAGAGATAATATATGCATCGGATAATATTTCGGTTTGTGATGACAATAATACTTTAACGGTTTCACCGGAGGATTCATTTGAAAATTCACACGATGAAAACATATCTGTACAGGAATCTGATGCTGTTTTGGAAAATGACGGTGAATCCCCCTTGTATGGTATTGTGGATATAGGTGCAAACAGTATGAAATTGGAGATATACAAGATTAAGGATAGTGGAAAGCCTAAATCCGTATTATCATTATCTGAAAAGTCTGTGACTTCAATTTATGTTGTAGACAACAATCTGACAAAAGACGGAATTGACCAGCTGGTGTCTGTTTTGAAGGATTTTGATGAGGTCATGAACCTTTTCAATGTCAAAACAAAATTTGCGTTTGCAACAGCCAGCCTGAGAAAGATTGACAATTCCGAAGAGGTGATTGCAACAGTCAAGAATAAAGTCGGATTGGACATTAATCTGTTGAGCGGCGAAAAGGAAGCAAATACAACTTTTAACTCTGTAAAGGATACTGAATTGACAACAGAAAAGGGTATTGTAATTGATTTGGGGGGAGGAAGCTGTGAAGTAATTGATTTTGTAAATAAGCAAATAATAACTTCTGAAAGCATGCCGATTGGTGCAGAGTCCTCCTACCAGGAATATGTCAGCGGAATGTTTCCAAATCAAACAGAGATTATTAATATAAAAAATAGGGTATTGTCCGAGCTTGACAAACTTGTTGTGGATAATTCCACTCAAAGAGGGGACCTGTTCGGTATAGGAGGGTCAGTTAAAAAAATTAAAAAAGTTCTTCAGTATCTTGGATATATTGATGATGTTAACTATATTCCGGTCTCAATGCTGGATGACCTGTTAAATGAATTCAGCGAGCCAACCAGGGAGAATTATGAAAAGATTCTCAATGTGGATGCGGAAAGGATTAACACCTTCTTACCTGGCTTGATCATTACAAAAACAATTGCAGAATATTTCAACGTTACATATCTTCATTTCTGTAAAAATGGTGTAAGGGAAGGAATATTAATGGAAATACTTGAAAATGAAAGCCATGAAGCTCAAAATAAGCAAAATGTTTCATTGGATGTCGCAGATATTAGTCTTGCTGCTGATGATAATGCCGAAATTCAAATTGTCCTTCCGCAAAACGCAACAGGAACAGTAACAGTTAAATTGACTGATAATGTCTATACAGCTTCACTTTTAAACGGAAGTTGTGTGATCGTTCTTCCAAAACTCGAATCAGGCAATCATTCTGCCAAAATAACCTACAGCGGTGATGACAACTATGTGTCCAACAAGACAAAAATCAACATTCATGTCAAATCAGCATCACTTTATGCATATGACATGACTCGCTCCTGGAACAGTGACTATGACTATCAGGTTAAATTGGTTGATGAGGATGGAAAGGGCATTGCAAGCAAATTGATTTCATTTACTGTTCTGTCAAATCAATATTATGCAATGACTGATGAAGAAGGAATTGCTAATGTCAGGGCGAAGTTGAATGAAGGCACATATTCCGTGTTTGTTTCTTCAGAGATTGCCGGAAATGTGACAAAGACATTGAAGATTGTAAACCGCATTGAAAACAATAATGACTTGACAGTATACTATGCGGGAAATGCCCAATATACGGCCAAAATCATCGGCGATGATGGAAATCCTGAAAGTGAAGGGAAAAACGTAGCGGTTCTCATTGACAACAAGATGCATAACCTCAAGACAGATAAAAACGGATTTGTTGCAATTAAAATTGACAGTAACTTCAAGGCGGGTACACATTCCATTGAAATCAGATGTAAGGGGGCAAGCGCCAAGAATAAGGTTGTCGTAAAGCATCTGGTCAGCCTCAAATCAGCATCCATCAAAAAATCTGCCAAAAAATTGGTATTGACTGCAAGTTTGGCAAAGGTCAACGGCAAATATCTTAAGAATAAGAGGATTGTCTTCAAGTTCAAGGGAAAAACCTACAAGGCAAAAACCAACTCTAAAGGTGTTGCAAAGGTTATCATTAAAAAGTCAGTCTTGAAAAAGCTCAAAGTTGGCAAGAAGGTAGCTTATCAGGCAACATACCTTAAAGACACAGTCAAAAAGACTGCTAAAGTTAAAAGGTAACTCGCTTCGGCGGTTACTCACTTTTTTTATTTTTTTTAATTAATTCCTATAGATTAACCATTCACAACATACTTATTTTCCAACATGATTCATTATCCTATCATGAATGATGAATATTTCACTTGCTTTTTAATTCAAACATGCCTATTTTCAATCGTTAAATCAAGGAGGTAGTAATTGTTTGATGGAAAGATTTAAGTTTCTGGCAATGATTTAAAAAGAGAGAGTGTTGGTGTTTAAGTGACTAGTTTAAACACCAGTGTTTTTTGAGGAAAATTATATATTGGCAGATTTTTTTTAATTTTCCAACGACTTGTATCAAATTTGAAAATTGTGAAAAATCTAATTCAACACAATTCTAAGTTTGGAGAGTATTAGTATTTTTGACTAATAATGTAGAGTGTTTTAGGTTTACCTAAATTTCATCTCTATTACTTACTTTGTCACCATAGTATATAAAGCTTTGCATTTTTTTAGGTATGCCTAAATTTAACATAAAAGTTTACGTCCATTTTCAGTGATGAAAAAAAGAAAATATGGTGATGTATATAGGTTTTTACTCTCCGTTAACCGCTTTAACTTCCTGATAAGTCGCATACAATGAATAGACCCATATGATGAAGACAACTATACCAAAAATCGCGCTTACAAACAGGAATATTAATTCAGCTATTATTGCAAGCACTGCCAGGATAATACCTTTCTGAATATCCCCAGCATAGATCAGTCCAAGTCCGGACCAGATGATTGAAAGGACCAATGCGATTATCATATTCTTTTCCGCCATTATTTGACACCTCTTAATTTGGTGAAAATAGTTTGTAATTTCATTTATTTAAGGATTGCTTTAAAAGAAACATTATTTTTACATTTAAACTGATAATTGTAATATATTAACCATATCCTTCTAACAACCTATACAAAAGATAATTAATGCTGAATAACAGATTAATATTCAACTGGTGATTTAATGTTTGGAAACATGAACAGGACTAAGGCATATGCATATCTTGCGGGAATATTTTGTGCATGCATGATTGCATCCAACATATTGGCTACCCGAACTTTGGAAATAAGTTTCATAGCATTGCCCTGTTCGATATTGACATTTCCGATACTCTTTATTGTTAATGACATCCTGTCTGAAATCTACGGCTTTAAACTGACAAAGGATGTTATCTATTTGGGTTTTATCATCAATGTAGTGGCGGTTGGCCTATATCAGGTTGCCATGATGTTTCCTTCAAGCAGTCCCAATGCTCCTGCATTTGCAGCGCTTCTCTCAACAACTCCCCGGCTATTTGTGGCAGGGCTTGTTTCCTACATGCTGGGCAATCTCTTAAACTCCCAGGTACTTGTCAAATTAAAGGAAAAATATCATAATCTGCTTTTTGTACGTGTTATAGTGAGTACCATAATAGGGGAAACAGTCGATTCGGTTATTTTCATTTCAATTTCATTCTATGGAGTTCTGCCGAATGAATTGATTGTGACCATGATCTGCTGTCAGATAGTGTTCAAGGTATTGTATGAACTGATATTCTATCCGTTAACCAGAAAAGTGATTTTAAAAATAAGAACATTGGATGAGGGATCACTGTTTAGCTAGAATTAAAAAAAGGAGTTGTTGGAAACTCATTCGAGTTTCCTTAAATTAGTTTTTGAATTTCTTCACGAACGATTTTGTTTACGAGTCCACCATCGGCTTTTCCTTTGAGCTGTTTCATGCACATGCCCATCAATGGACCCATTGCACCCATCTGACGTTCCTTAACCATTCCTTCATTTTGAGCTACGATGTCTGAAATTATTTTATGAACATCCTCTTCGCTCATCATGACAAGATTGCTTTTCTCGGCAATTTCTGAAATTTCTGTGTCAGGTGCCTTGATGGTTTCGACTGCAAGTTTTCTTACGCTGTCCTTTGCAATTTTGCCGTCAGCCAATAATGTGAATATTCCTTTGAAATGATCTAAAGTTAAGACATTAACATCATGCCCTTCCCTTTTGATTTCTCTGAGGTCATATGCAAGAAGTGAAGCGACAGGTGTTGCATCAACATCAACATCAGCCAAAATTGCCTCAAACATGTTTGCCTCTTGCCTTTTGACAAGTTGTGTTGCCAAGTCTTCACTTAGCTTGTACTCTTCAATAATCCTGGCCTGTTTGACATCTGGCAATTCAGGCAGGTTGTTTGCAATAGGCTCGATTCTGTCTTCAGTAATCTTGAATAATGGAATGTCGGTTTCAAGATACATCCTGTTTGCGGTTGGAAGAGGTCTCATATATTCGGTGTTGCCGTCATCAAGCGCTTTTCTTGTCTCTTCAACGACACCGTCTAAACCTAATTGAGCTCTTCTTTTAACCTCTTCTAAAGCGGATATTGCGATGTCCTCGTCATGCGCTACAATGATGAATGCGTCCTCTTCGCCAATGTTTAAAAATTCGGCAATCTTGTCAACTTCATCCTGTTTGATTCCATAAGCAGGCAATTCGTCAGAGTGGAAAATTCCTGCAACGCCACGTTTTTTGGCATAGCTTGCAATTTCGGTACCGAATCTTCTTCCAGGCTGCACTTCACGGCCGATCAGTCCGTCATATCCTTTCAATACAACTGCTTTTATTGTTTCAGCTGATTTCAATATCTTTGATTCTGTGTCTTCAAGAAGCTCATCCAAATCATGGATTTCCTCAAGGACTTCTGCATTTCTTGCCTGAAGTTCCTTTTTGATGTCAATCAATGCCAATTGCCTTTGCACTTCACGGTTAACGATTTCCGCCATTAAATCTAAATCTTGCACACCCTTGATTTCCACACGTGCACCTTCTGTAATGGAAATGTTCAGGTCCTGTCTGATTGTACCGAGTCCTCTTTTAACGTTTGTACTTCTCAATATCTGACCGAGCATGTATGCAACTTCCCTTACCTGATCCGGATGGTGCATTGAAGGATCTGTTGTGATTTCTGCAAGAGGTATTCCCAAACGGTCTAGCCTGAATTCGGTAAATCCGTCCTTGGTTTCAACCCTTCTTGCTGCGTCCTCTTCAAGACCTAAGCTTTCAATGACCACTTTGCCGTAAGGTGTTTCAAGATAACCGTCAGTTGCAACCATACCTGTTCTCTGGAAACCCCCTGTATTACTTCCGTCAATGACCTGTTTTCTCATTGTGTGGAATTCGTCAACAATGTGCATGTTCATAAGGCATGCGATTGTGATACAGATGTCCAAAGCCTCTTCATTCAGGCTGTGAGGCGGTTCATCATCGTTTTCAACAAGGCAGGTGTGCTTTGCAAAGTTTTCATATTTGAAGTTCAATCCTCTGAGTGATTCCTGCAGTGCAGCACGGTCGATTTCACCAAGCTCTGATTGGGTTGGCCTTAGTTTCCTTTGGATAAGTTCATCAAAATCATCGTCAACAAGCTCTGTTTTACATGGACAGAACAATTTATGCTGACTGTTCAATTGTTGGTGAATTTCAAGTCCCATTTTCAATCCTAATTTTTCATAATCGTATTCCATGCTATCACCTTAGTTCAAGAAATCCTTGATTGTGGATTTTTCTCCAAATTCACCTGCAATGTTTGTTTGCATAATCTCTTTTACCTTTTCGTAATCGTCACTTTGGCCTAATGCCCAGCATAATTTCACATATGTTGTTTCAGGGGTCATGTCACGTCCGGATATTACTCCGGCATCCAGAATGTTACGTCCGGTTGAGTAAACGTTCATGTTGACCCTTCCGTAAAGGCATTGTGAGGTCATTACCACAGGAATCTTTTCGTCCTGTGCCCTTCTGAATGAATCGATCAGGTCATTCGGCACATGCCCAAGACCGGTTCCCTCAATGACAAGACCTTTGTATCCTTTGTCAATGTGATATTCGATAAACTCTTCGGAAATGCCTGGGAAGCTTTTGATGAATCCGACTTTTTCCTCAATGCCTGTATTCAGTTCAAGCTCGTTTTCGCCACGTTTTGTATAATTGTACTCAGGATTGATAGTAACTTTCTTGTTTTCGATTGTAGCTATTGGCTGAGCGTTGATGCTTCTGAATGTGTCCCTTCTTGAGGTATGCATTTTCCTTACCTTTGTACCTTTGTGAAGGTAGTTGTATTTGTCGTTAAGGCTTCCGTGCATGCAGACACAGACTTCAGCAATGTCGGACTTTGCCGCAACCACGGAATCTATTAAATTGATGTTGGCATCACTTGAAGGTCTGTCTGAACTTCTCTGAGCACCTGTAATGATGATTGGAACAGGTGTTTTGACCATGAAGCTCAATGCGGCTGAGGTATAGTGCATTGTATCGGTACCATGTGCTATCACAACGCCGTCAGCGCCATTGGAAATGTCATTGGCTATTTCTTCCGCTGCTTTTACCCAGTATTCCGGCTTCATGTCTTCACTTAAGATATTGTATAATGCCTTTACATTGTAATTGGCATAGTCCAACAGTTCAGGGTTGGCCTTAACAAGGTCTGATGCGGTAAATTTAGGGTGCACTGCACCTGTACGATAATCGATAACTGAAGATACTGTACCACCGGTTGACACAATTGAAATGTTCTGTTTTGAATCGTCATGTGGAATTTCAGTTTCATCATAACCTATTTTAGGCTTGTCGCCCTTTTCAATGAGTTCTGCGGTGGTGTCTTCGATAGCCACTCCAATGTTATAACCGCTTGACAGCTTTATGACGAGATAACCATCATCTGCGTCTTCAGGCCTGTCAAGTAGGATACCGGTATAGGATATGTCTTCCTTATTGACTTTGATGGTATCTCCTATACTCAAACCGTAATTTTCAATATATTTTTCAGCATTTTCTTTATATGTCATCAAATCACACTATGAATTGTTTTTAATCCATTCAGCTCCAGCTTTTAGAACTTCAATGTTCACATCAATGACCTTAGGTTTGGATGCAAACATTTCTCTGATTGCATTTTCGTAGGATTCGCGTTTTAAAACATCGCCCAATTCGGTCAATGCTCCTAAAAGTGCAGTGTTTGCAGTTCTGGCATTGCCGTGTTCCTCTGCAATATCCACACATGGCATTGCAATGACCTTTACGTCACGGTCTGTTTCAAACTCTCCTATTTTAGCATCATAAAGTATTACTCCGCCTTCTTTCACGTCATGTGAGAACTGTTCCAGTGAAGGCTTGTTTAAGGCAATAAGAATGTCAATGTCATCAACAACAGGTGTTCCGATTGTTTCATTGGAAATTACAACAGAACAGTTTGATTTTCCTCCTCTCTGTTCCGGTCCGTAGCTTGGATACCATGAAACATGTTTTCCTTCAGCACATGCAGCCTGAGCAATGGTCAATCCTGCACTTAAAACACCCTGACCGCCGAATCCGGAAACCTTAATGCTTACAGGTTCCATTTCCTCATCGACATATCCTGTTCCTTCGCCCCTGTTAACGTTAAATATCTTGTCCAGTGATTCGGTTGAAAAGTCACTGGCAGGCCTTTGGACAGGTTCCTTGGTGTATAAGTTGTTTCTGAAGTTTTTGACAGGGAACTCTTTTTCCATTTGCTCTTCAATGAATTTCTGTGCACTTGCAACATCCTGTTTCAGGTTGGTAGGGCAAGGTGACAATACTTCAACAAAGGAATATCCTTTTCCTTCCTTTTGAACGGTCAATGCCTGTTTGATTGCATATTTTGCAAGCCTAATTTTCAGTGGATTTGCAAGGGATACCCTTTCAATGTATACAGGTGCTTTTAGAGTATTAATCAGTTCACACATGTGTGTAGGGTGTCCTGCATAGTCAGGGTCTCTTCCGGTCTGGCATGTCACTGTCTTTTCGCCAATCAGGGTAGTAGGTGCCATCTGTCCACCTGTCATTCCGTAAACGGTGTTGTTTACAAAAAATACTGCCATCTTTTCTCCACGGTTTGCAGCCTGCAGGGTTTCATTCAAACCGATTGAAGCAAGGTCTCCGTCTCCCTGGTAGCTCATGACAATTGCATTGTCTTCAGCTCTGGAAATTCCTGTAGCAACAGCTGGTGCCCTTCCGTGAGCGGTCTGGAAGTTTCCGCAGTTGAAGTAGAAATAAGCATATACTGAACATCCGACTGGGGAAATCATAACGCATCTTTCCTGAATTCCTAACTCATCCATACATTCTGCAATCAATTTGTGTAGGATTCCGTGTCCACAACCGGCACAGTAGTGAGTAGATTGGATATTTGTTCCTTTTCTAGGATACTCTTCTAAAAGGGATTGTGGATTTCTACGTACCTGTAATTCATAATCTTTGTTTTTATTATCACTCATTTTTCCACATCCTCTAATCTATTATATTTGGACTGGCCTTTTCCTCACTTCTTTCGGATAGGTCTATGTCTTCATCGTCAATGCCTGCTATTTCATAAATCTTAGCAAGTATCTGTTTCAGTTCAATCAGGTTTCCTCCCATTCTGTTGACCAAATGGGTGTCCTCTTTTCTGAGTGCCGCAAACTGCACGTCAGCTAAGAGTTGGCCATTGCTCATTTCAACTGAAATGAAGCTGACTCCTTTGTCTGCCAATTCCTTTATTCTATCAACAGGGAAAGGTGATAATGTAATTGGTCTTAAGAGTCCGACTTTCACGCCTTTCTCACGGCTTTTGTCAACGGCTGATCTTGCGATTCTTGAGCTGATACCGAATGATACCAGAACGATGTCTGCATCATCAACCCGATATTCATCATAGATTACTTCTTCAGCTTCGATTTTTGCATATTTTTCCTGAAGCTTGAAGTTGAAGTCTTCCAAATCATTAAAGTCATTATAAATTGAAGTAATGAGATTTTCCATGGTTTCTGCATTACCTTTTACTGCCCAAGGCTTGTCGTTTTTAGGTTCGATTGCTTTTTCAGGGAACACTAACGGTTCTGCCATTTGGCCTAAGGTACCGTCGGCTAAAACCACAACGGGATTTCTCCATTTGTCGGCAAGTTCAAATGCTTTCATGGTCAGGTCACACATTTCCTGTACGCTGTTTGGAGCTAGAACGATGTTTTTGTAGTTTCCGTGGCCTCCTCCCTTGACGACTTGGTTGTAGTCCCCTTGTTCAGGTCCGATGTTTCCAAGTCCAGGTCCTGCCCTCATGATGTCCACGATCACTGCAGGCAATTCAGCGCCGGCAAGGAAAGTGAATCCTTCTTGCATTAAACTGATACCAGGTCCTGATGAGGAAGTCATGACTCGGTGGCCTGTTCCTGATGCACCGTAAACCATATTGATTGATGCCTCTTCACTTTCAGCCTGTACGAAGTTTCTTCCAACCATAGGGAAGTATTTTGAGGCTTCATGCAGAATTTCACTTGCAGGAGTAATTGGGTATCCGAAGAAACAGTCACATCCGGCATACATTGCGCCGATGACAACTGCGGTATTTCCT
Organism: Methanobrevibacter thaueri; assembly: GCF_015062905.1. Lineage (GTDB taxonomy): Archaea > Methanobacteriota > Methanobacteria > Methanobacteriales > Methanobacteriaceae > Methanocatella > Methanocatella thaueri_A. The sequence continues at coordinate 26,553 of NZ_SUTK01000011.1, read as the reverse complement.
TTAACCATCTGATTGCTCATTTAGTTTCCCCCTGCTTTTGCTTTAATCATTTTTGCAACTGAATCGTTTACAATCTTTTTATACTGATGTACTTCCAGCGCCAGTGGTTCCGGGCATGTAAAGTAGCAGTCCTTACATCCGGTACATCCATTGCCGCTATAATAAGCAAATTGATATCCTGCGTCATTCATGTCTTGTGAAAGTAATATTGCATTTTGAGGACATCCGACTATACATCTCATACAGCCTTTGCATATTTCTTTATTTATAACTGGATAAGATATCTCTTCTGTCATTTATATCATCTATTTATTGTCATTTTCTCTAATTTCAACCCTTCTTATTTTTCCGCTGATGGTTTCAGGAAGTTCATCCACATATTCAACCATTCTTGGGTATTTATAAGGAGCTGTAACTCTTTTAACATGATTTTGTATGTCTTTAGTCAATGAATCTGATGGTTCGAAGTCAGGCTGCAAAACAATACTTGCCTTTACGATTTGACCTCTCACTTCATCAGGATAAGCGGTAATTGCGCAGTGTGCCACTGCTTCATGGGAAAGAACGGCGCTTTCCACTTCGTACGGCCCGATACGATAACCTGAAGACTTGATTATGTCATCGTTTCTTCCGACAAAGTGCACGTATCCGTCTTCGTCCACCCATGCGGTGTCTCCGCAGTGGTAGTATCCGTCATGGATTTGCTGTTTGTATTTCACTTCATCGTTGACATAATCCTTGAACAATCCAGGGTTTGGACCGTCGTTCATTTTGAAACAAAGCTCTCCCTCTTCACCGATTTCCACCTTGTTGTCGTTTTCATCCAACAATTCCAAATTGAATAATGGGGAAGGCTTACCGATGGAGGCAATTTTTGCATCAAGCCAGATGAATGTTCCGATTGACAATGTTGTTTCGGTCTGTCCGAATCCTTCCTTGATTCTCAAACCGGACAAGTCATAAAATCTTTCGGATACTTCCGGAGGCAAAGGTTCTCCTGCGGTTGTGACGTATTTTAAGTTTGAAAGATCATATCCTTCGATATTTTCTTTAATTATGAACCTGTAGATTGTTGGAGGGGCACAGAATGTGTCCACCTTGTTTTCAATAATCTTTTCAAGCAGTTTGATTCCATTGAATCTGTCATAATCATAAATGAATATTCCGGTTCCTGCAATCCATTGTCCGTAGAGGTTTCCCCAAACTGCCTTTCCCCATCCGGTATCTGCAGCAGTGTGGTGAATTCCGTCTTCCACAACATTGTGCCAATATTTTGCAGTTGGAATGTGTCCTAATGAATAGGTATGCTTATGGGACACCATTTTTGGAAGTCCGCTGGTTCCTGAAGTAAAGTAGATTAGGAATACCTCTTCAGCATAGGTCTTGTCTTCACCGGTTGGCCTTTCAAACACTGCACTTTCCTTTTCAATAGCTTCATTAAAGTTTATCCAACCGTCCCTATCGGTTTCAATTGCCAATTTTTTAAGATCGATTCCTAATGATTCTTCAGCGGCTTCATAATCAGGCAATAAGGTATCCTCTTCAACTGATACCACCATTTTGACATTCGCTTCCTTTATTCTGAAATCTATGTCATGAAGCTTCAGCATGTGGGTTCCAGGAATTGGTATTGCACCAATCTTATGCAATGCAACCATACAGAACCAGAATTCATATCTGTTTTTAAGTGTAAGCATTACGCAGTCGCCTTTCCTGATTCCTAAACTTTTGAACAGGTTTGCGGCCTTGTTTGAGTATTCCTTCATATCCTTGAATGTGAAGGTATGATTCTCATCATGGTCATTGGTCCATATCAATGCGATTTTATCCGGATCGATTTCCGCATACTTGTCTACAACATCAAATCCGAAGTTGTAATCCTCATTGTATGTAAGCTTAAAGTTTTCAAAAAAGTCTTCGTAAGAGTCAAAGTCAACTCTCTCTACAAAATCTCCTATTACTGATGTCATTAAAATTACTCCTAATAAATATTATATGATTACTGCTAAGAATTTAGCCGGTTTATCGTTAAGTGCTACCATTGCGTGTCTGTGTGTTGAATCAAAGAAGATACAGTCTCCTTCGTTCAGTATGATCTCGTTATTGTGTATATAAATTTTCAAGGAACCTTCAAGGACATAATTGAATTCCTGTCCGGGGTGTGAGTTTAGTGAAGGTGTAGGGTTCTTTTTAGGGTCAACCACCACAAGGAAGGTTTCTGCTTTTTTGTGAATGAATTTAGAACATAGGTTTTCGTGAGTATATTCTTTGCTTCTGTCCACTGAAACTCCCTTGTTTGCACGGGTTAAATCGAATATGTTCATTCTGCTTTCTTCACCGGTTAATAATAATCCTAAATCAACTTTAAAGATGTGTGCAAGTTCATATAAGAAACTTGCTGGAATGTCAATTTCAGCGTTTTCATATTGGATGTAGGTTTCTTCTGTAATGTTCAAATCTTGTGCGATTTCTTTAATAGTAATGTCTGATAGTTCTCTCAATTCTCTAATTCTATTTCCAATATCTTTGTTGTATTCATTCATTCATAAACACCTATTTTTTTATTGATTTTTTTCTATTATAATGATATATTATAATATTATATGTTTTGGATTTAACTTTATATAAACCTTTTTAAAAATCATGATAATTCGTTATAAATTTTCTAAACAAAAAATTTTATTTTTAATCTTCAACTGAAAATATGGGAAAGTTTTAAATACTTCGAACGTTTAACTTTAATGTAATTATTTAAAGGAGAAAAATCAAATGGCATCTAATGAGATAGGAACTGACATTATTTTCAAAAAACAATTAGGTTTGAACTTGGAAATTGACCAGAAATATGTCGGCTTAAAAATGAAGGAGAATAATATTTTATCTTTTAATTTCAGAGTTCCGGGAGCTTTAAAGGATGAAGTTGAAGCTTATTTTAGAAGATTCAAATTAGGCGAACCGATTCTTGTTGACATTGGCGGAACTGGCGATATAAAATGTGATTTTAAAGGAATTTCTCCAGTTTTAAAAAATAAGGATGAAATGGATCAGTATTTCCTGTCAGCCACTTTACAGGAAGACAAACAGTATGATCCTTTGGAAGAAGAAAAATGTGAAACCTGCAGCGGATGCGGATTCCACTAACTATTTTTTTTTATTTTAAACTATATTTTTAATTCAGTTGTACTGTTTTTTAAGTTGTTTACCTTCTTGTATGACATATTTTATTAAGTAAACTGTTCCGATTATTGAAAGAATTGCGCATGGCACAATCCAAGGCAATTGGTTCATGGCTAAATCCAGGCCGCTGACATTAAGAAGTGTTGCAACTAGATTATTCAGGAAATGCACGCTCATCGGAATCAGTATATTGTCAGTTTTCAGGTATAGTATGCACATGCAGACTCCAAATATGAATGCGCTTGTCATTCCTCCGAATTCATGGCCGAGGCCAAATATGATGGAGGATATTATCATTGCAGGGATGATTCCGGTTCTGATTTTCAGTCTGTTGAACAGCACTCCTCTAAAAATTAATTCTTCCATTATCGGAGCGAAGATTATTGCACCGATTGCATCAAGAATAACAGTGCTTGAATCTATATCGACGGTTTCTATATCCATTGAAATCCATGTTGGGTCGGTCAGGCTTATCATGATGTCTATTGAGGATATTAAAAAGGTGAATAGGAATGCAAACAGCAGATTTATTGCAAAAACGTAAAGTATTTCTTTCCGAGTATTCTCTTCAAATATGTTTTCAATGTTTTGATCAAGGCCTTTTGTTCCTCTAAGTGCCCAGACAAACAACAAAGCACCAATCATCAGGAAAACTATAAAGAACAATTCGTCTGACTCATAAATTTCTGGAAAGATGCCCATCAAAATTGCAGTTATGATTGATGCCAAGAGTATTCCAACAATCATGTCTCTGATTCTAATGGTTCTTAGCCGAACATTAAAATTAGTAACGCTTTTATCCATATTCTAACATCCTATAAAATAGTTTTAAACCAGTTAATGGTTTCTATAAGCTGTGATTCGAAATCACTGGAATCGATTTTCAGATTTATTTTTTCCATGTTGCTGACATCGGCAAGAGAGTGTTTGATGTCTCCCGGTCTTTCAGGCAGGTATTCAGGTTCCAGATCGCTTCCCAATGTATTTTTCACGATGCCATATAATCTGTTGACGGTTAGCTTTTCGCCGGATGCAATATTGACGATGCCGTTATAGTCAGATTCACAGGCGTTGATGTTTGCCTTAACGACATCCCCGACATAAACAAAGTCTCTGGTCTGCTCGCCATCGCCATAGATTTCAGCCCGTTTGCCTTCAAGAAGTGCGCTGATGAAATTAGGAATCACTGCTGCATATTGGGAATTCTTGTCCTGTTTTGGCCCAAACACGTTGAAGTATCTGAGTGCAGTGTAGTTTAACCCATAGCTTTCATAAAAGGATTTCAGATATAACTCACAGCCTGCCTTTGATGCGGCATAAGGGGAAGTCGGCATAGGTGGCTCGGTTTCTTTCAATGGCATATTCTTGTTTTCCCCATAAACTGCAGATGAAGATGAAAACACTATTTTTTCAACATCATTGTCGGCGGCTGATTTCAAAAGCCTCACGGTTGCATTAAGGTTTATTTCATTGCACTCTTCAGGTCTTTCGACACTCAATGGAACACTTGCCATGGCTGCAAGGTGGAAAATGTAATCTTTATCTGAAGTCAAGTCATCCAAATTAAAATTGCAAATGTCTCCTTCAATAAAATTTAAATTTTCATGTTCTTCGCTTTTTAAATTTTTAATGTTGCCTGTGGAGAGATTATCAATAATGGTAATGTCATTGTTGTCCATTAGCTCATTAGCAATGTGAGAACCAATAAATCCTGCTCCACCAGTAATTAAAATGTTTTTATTTTTCATTAAGCCACCATTAATTAATTTAAATTATAATTAAGCAATTAATATTATTTTTAAGTAACAATGTTTATATATTTTTATATGTATATTATTAAAGTAAGAGGAGTCTAGTAATATGTTTGATTTGGTGTTTGATACCATATATTTTGCTTCGTTTAGTAACTTTTATGGGCTAAGCAATATAAGTTTATCTTCATTTGACATTTTATTAGCTTATATTGTGGCTATTGTTTGTTCTATAATTGTAGCTTTAGTTTTAAGGTTACCTTTACTTCCTAGCAAACCATATAGGTATTCTTTTGATGTGAGTGCATTATATCCGACTCCGATAATTGCTATTGGTATTCTTTCAATATTTCTTGTTTTGAATTATACATTCATGTATAACGGTTTAGTTCTAGCAGTTGTTATTGGTGTTTTATCAGCATTATTTGTGAAATATTTATTTGATTTCGTATTTCCAAAACCTCTGGACAATAATGCAGGAGAGGATATAAATGAATGAGGTAATTGGAATAATAATTGCCGCAATTCTTTGTTGGTTGAATTTTGTAATTGTAGATACATATTTCGGACTTCCCGAGCAGCCTGGCGTAAGAGGGGCCAGAATAATTGGTAAAGATGTCGAAAAAAGAGGAGGAGATATTGCTGGCGGATTTTTCCAAGGAAACATCTTATGTTCTCCGGACGCATCTGCTGGTACATTAATGGCTTCTATTGGATACCTGCTTTTAGGAATTCCCGGAGGAATCATTGCAGCATTCCTGGTATTTATCGGAAATAGGCTATGTGCTGATCCGGGATATGCTGGAACTACCGGATGTTTGACTGCTACTGCAATAATATTCTTAACATCTTTCATAGGTTTAACCCCTGAAATGTTCATTGTGGGAATGGTCATTGCCATATTTACAATTATGGGCATAGACCAGGCTAGAATGTCTGTGGTTTTAGGAAAAATCGCCAAAAAATTCAATAGGCATGCTAGAGAGTGATTATATGTATGTTGAAATTATAGGTATTATAGTCATATTCGTAGCATTAAGGGCTTTAGTTACAAGAAACAGAGCTGAAAGACTATTATATTTAAATGTCATTGGTTTTGGAGTTTCTGCAATCATTGCATTGGTAATTAACACTCCATTTGCTCTTGTTGTTGCAGCAGCATTCTTTGTCTGTTCAACAGTCAGTGCTAATGCTATTGCTTACACATTAAACAGACTTGATAATGAAATATTGATGGAGGAATGAAAATGGAATTTCTCGTTTCAATAATTGCAATAGCTTTAATGGTCATTGGGGCATTTGGTGTCATATTCATGAAAAAACCATTGGATAAGGTTATAATGTTTGACATAATGGATGCAGGATTTGTTTTGGTTGTTGTACTGTTCAAATATTTGGATGTTGCATTGTTTGCGGCATTGGCAGGTCCATTGTCAACTCTGGTATTCATTTTATCCATTGTGAAAATCAAGGAAATCAGAACCAATAAAATCGCAAGTGGTGAGGCTAATGATTAGTGTTTCATTATTTTTCTATTTCGGAATATTTCTAGCGATTGTGGGAAGTATTGCCACTGCATGGGGTCCGGGAGTCAGTGACCCTGTAGTCAGGACATTCAATACTGAAATCGCTTCAATCGGTGTTTGTCTGGTCTTATTATGCTACAATCATGTTTTGGCATTATTGACACTGCTTGCAACAACTGTTATTATTACATTAATTTTATTTAGAGCTATCATTCGTTTAGAAGAAATGGGGGCAGATGTATGAGGATTGGAGCATTATGGAATAGGTTGGCAGAACCTAAAAACATTCCACGTCTTTTTGCATTTAGCCTTGGAATAATTTTGATAATCGGTTTGGTCGTGCCTTTGGCATTGAATCCGGACCAGTTATATGTAAGACCTGCTCCTCAGGAGCAAGTTGATGAAGGTTTGGCCATTGCACCTTATGACAGAGGTGGAGTGCCTTTAAAAGAGCCTGGAAATATCGATCCTCAATATCCTGAAAATGCAGAGAGCTTAGGAATGATTACAGGATATATGTCACCGTTGTCAGAATGGGTGTCATCTGTTTCACCTTACTTCGGTACATCAATATATTCATCTCCAGGAGGACTTATAGATGAAATACTGTACTATACAAGGGGTTTCGATACAATACTTGAATCCAGTATCCTTATGATGTCATTCATCATTGCTTCATGGCTGTCTATCAATTATACCATGAACAGGAAAAATGATGAGGGCGAAATTAAAAAAGATGTAAAAAAGGCTATCAGCGATTCAAATAAGGTGGCTAGCCAAGTCAAGGCAAATGATGCCAAAGCAAGGGCAAAACAACTGAGGAGGGATAACTGATGTATGTTCCTCAGGAATTCATTAGCATGTACCTCCCTGCAATCTATGCAGGTTTGATTGTCGGTTTTATAGGAACAATGGCAATTGCAATCAACAGAAGGGAATTGCACATTCTCATCTTGACCGACATTGTAGGCCTTGCCATGATTTTTGTCGTTTCTGCAGTAGGAACCGATTTGGCGGAAGCGTTGATTTTACCTGGTTTGGTTGTTGAGCTGGCTGAAACCTTGGCCATTTCTGAAATTTTGATTACAAGGGAAATGCGTAAAATTGAACAGGACCCAAGAGCCAATTTGACCAAGTCTTCTTCAATTTTCCCACAGGCATTCTCCCTGGATATGGAAATCATGACCACTGCACCGAATTTCATTGCACTGGTCCTGATTGGTTATGGAATTTTCCTCACTGGTTTTACTGGAGGAGCAGTAGCTGGTGGAGGAATAGTGTTATATGCATTATCTAAAAAAGCAAGAGGACTTCCAGTATTGATGTTGGATGGAATTGCCGGTGTTTCCGGTATTGCATGGTGTTTATGGATAATAGGTTTCCTGTTATTCTTTGTAACTCCTCAATATTGGTTATTAAGTTTATTCTTGGCAGCATGTGGATTATTATTAAAGGTAGCTTCCAAAGTAGGTCTTATAGGTCTGCTTATGAGAGAGGACATCGATAACGAGTAGGTGAGAAAATGGATTTCGTTACACTTGGAGGAAATTTGCTTGGAACAATCCAGCTTGGAGACATTGTATTGTACCTGACTCCATTCAGCTTGTTCCTGTTTGCGGTTTTGCTCGGATTTACATTATTGATCGGGTTAAGTAAGCCTGAAACTCAAGTCGAAGCTACTATGCATTATCTGAATAATACTGAAGTTAAGGTAGGTCCAAAGGAGCTTAAGCAAAGAAGATTCCTGTCAGTTATTTGTGGACTCGCCTCTGCTGGAGCCATGATTACAGGAGATTTGTTCAACTTTACATTGTTCATGGCTTTGGTCGGTATCCTGAATATCGGTATCGTATCAGCAGTAAAGCAGACCAGCGTATTGAATTCAGCATTCAACTATGGTTTGATTGCCATGATGTGCAGTCTGCCACTGTTTGGTGGTGCTGCAATTATTCTTGCGGCAACCGGTACACTATCACTTGCGGCATTGTCTCAAATGCCTGCCAGTCCGATGGTTGTATTCGGAGCTGTGCTGATGTTATTGGGTATTCTGGGTGAAAGCGGTGTTGCACCGTTCTTTGCAAGTAAGGCAGAAATGTTCAGGACCGCAGGATCTCCGTATATTGTTATTATTCACTTAAGTTCATTGTTTATTATTGTAAGAGCTGTTGAAATATTATTATTGGTATTATGGTAGTGGGAGTATGGTAAATCAAAGAATTACTTGTATCATATTATTGGCTTTATCAACAATAGCTATTCTTGCTTGTCTGGTCATAGACTTTGAGGCATGGATAGTTTATACTGTAGCCATATTTGGTATTCCAACATGGGTTTTGTCTCTTGGTTTATTGACAATGGCCAAAGCAAAACCTGAAGATGTAGAAGAAAGAGTGAAGGAGCCATTCACAGGGTATTAAAGTGGTATTATGAATTTGATGGCAGAAATATTAATTCAAGTGATTATTGCATTCCTGGCGGGAAGCCTTCTTCTAGGTTTGCACAGAAAAGTGATGGCTCGTGTACAGAAACGTCCTGGACCGCCTATTGTCCAGCAATTGATACACTCTTTGAAATTCTTCTTTAAGGAAACAGCATTTCCAAAAACAGTATCTAAAGTATTTTACATTGGAATCGTATTTATCCTGGCATTGATCTGGATTGTCGGTGTCATTGTAGGGCCTGTAGCCAAGGATTCCCTATTGATATTGTTCGGTGTTTATGCGGTTTACAAGATTGTGGAGCATAACTCAGGTTCAAGTTCCGGTTCACCATACGGTAAGCTAAGCTGCGTAAGGGCAGTGCTTTCAGCGGCAACAGAACTTCCATTGTTTGCTGCAATTGTGTTTGTCTATTTGGTAACTGGTACAATGAACATCGGAGAAATCATAGCATACCAATCTGCCCATGGTCCATTAGTATTTTCAATTCCTCTTGCGGCATTGATGTTCTTCATGTTAATCATTACTAAATCCCCATACTCTCCGTTTGCTATAACAAAGGATAAGGTTTTGATTTCAGGATTTGAAACTGAGCACTTCGGATTCCTAAGAGGTTTCATGCTGTTTTCAGAGGCAATTGCATGGTATGTGTTGCTCTGGGTGTTCCTGACAATATTCTTCGGCCCATTGAATGCAGTAGGATATCTGATAGGAATGATTGTGATTTCATTTGTCACAGGTTTCATTAATGCGACAACACCATTATTAAGTCCGAATCATTCAGTAATGACTCAAATTACCATAGGAGCAATCTGCTTTGCAGGAACCGTACTGATGATATTTACAGGAGTGGTAGCATGAACAGCGAGGACGTAATTGTTTATTTCACAGCATTGGTGGCTATCGGAATAATTGTTGTAGGATTGTTGACTACTGCACTTCATTCATATCTCATTGCTCCGATAGTTATAATTGGAATTGTCCTGGCAGCTTTTGTATTGCTTTCAAAGGGCAATTTTGCACATAAGATAGAAAGTATAGAGAAAATATGTTTTGTAATAACATTCCTGGCAATAATTTGTTCATTTATATTGCTTTATAAACCTATGTAGGAGATATTATGTTAGACTATATGATTTATTTGATTACATTTGCTGCAGGATCCATTCTTGGGCTGCTATACAGCTATAAGCAACATGGGGAACCATTTGTTGCAGTAACCAAGTTCAATGTTCCATTTGCACTCGTTTCAATTGTAGGATGGGTTTTAGGATTTTGTTCAGGCAACATTATTTTATCAGCAATCGGTTTTCTCCTTGCAGGTTTTGTAATGGGTGAAAGACCGGGATACGGCAGAAAAGAGACTGCTGTAGGTTTAATTATAGCAATTATTGTATATTTATTATTGAATTGGTCATTATGATGTGATGGATATGGATGATGACGCTAAACTAGAATTGATGCAAAGAAGAATAGTTAAAAGTTATGCAGTGCAAAGAGATGTTATAGTTCCTCTTTCAGAGGAATTTGACTGTACTGTTGAAGAGCTGGAGGAAGTTTTCTTCCATTTATTTGACATGTCATCTCTTCAGGCATTACATGCGACATTCGAATCGGCTCAGGACATCTGCTTATACCAGAAGTTCAATGTTGATTTGAGGTTATGCTGGTTTAATGGCACATTAGAGATAATATCTGATGAAGATGCGAAAAACCTTAAAATGAAATTGGTTAATGAAGTCAAAAACGGCAAATCTTATGAGGATGCCTTAAAGGAAGGCCAATTAGAATTATTTGAATTGTTAAAAAAAGAAGCGAAATATTAATGTTTATTTAATTATTAGATAAAAGAGGGAGTACAATGTTTGATGCTATTAAGGATGTTGTGAGAAAAAGCTCAATTCACGTCTGCATAGTCAATTGCGGAGGATGCAACGGCTGTGATGTGGAATGTGTTGCGCTATTGTCTCCAAGATATGACCTGGAGCAATTTGGTATTTATGTTCACAACAATCCTCGTGAAGCTGATGTTCTATTGTTGACCGGTGCAGTAACCGAACAATGGAAGGACAATCTAAAAAGAATTTATGATAAGGCTCCTGAACCAAAAATAGCTGTAGCTGTTGGAAACTGTCCAATATCAGGGGATGTGTTTGCTCAGGAAGGAGGCCATGTAAATGCGCCTGCATCCAATTTCATCCCTGTTGCGGCAGAGATTCCTGGATGTCCGCCAAGGCCTAATGAGATCTTGGAAGCCATATTGGCTGTTGGACCTCAAGCTATTGCTGACAGAGGGAGGGAACAAAAATGATAGTGCCTATTGGTCCGATTCACCCAGCTTTAAAAGAGCCTATCAGATTGAAACTGCAAACTGAAGGTGAAAGAGTAGTTAAAGCGGAAATTGAATATGGTTATGTTCATAGGGGAATCGAAAAGATTATTGAAGGAAAGACTTGGCAGAAAGGAATTTATCTTTCAGAACGTGTTTGCGGTATCTGTTCATATGAACACACCCAGACATTTGCGGAAACCATTGAAGCAATTTCTGATGTGGATGTTCCTCCAAGAGCCCAATTTTTAAGGGTTATTGCAAATGAGCTTGACAGAATTCAAAGCCATTTCCTTGCAAATTCAACATTTTTCAAATCAATGGATCATGAAACCCTGTTCATGCACATGTTGGAATTGAGGGAATATGCAATGGACTCAATTGAACTTTTAACCGGAAATAGAGTCAATATGGGCTGGAACGTTGTTGGAGGCGTTAAGATGGATGCAGATGAACGCCACTTCGAACCGATACTTGAAAACCTTAAGAAAATCGAGGAACGCTTTGATATGGTTCGCGCATTGTTTGCAGAAGGTCCGGCACTGGCTTTAAGATGCAAAGGCATAGGATATATGTCCAAAAAAGAGGCAATTAAAGGAAGGTCAGTCGGCCCTATTGGAAGAGCTTCCGGCGTTAAGGAAGATTACCGTGTAGGTCACTATACATATGATGATTATTTTGATTTCAAGGTCATAAGAAGAACTGAAGGGGATAATTACGCAAGAACATTAACTAGATATGACGAAATTCCAGAATCAATTAGCCTTGTAAGGCAAGCTATTGAAAACATGCCTGATGGTGAAGTCCGTACTCCTGCTGAAATCAAATCAGGCTATGCGATGCGTAGAAATGAGGCCCCTCGTGGTGAAGTCACATACATGATAGAGACAAACGGCAATCTGATTAAAAACATTTCAATAAGGACTCCAAGTATTCCGAATATGGATTCCTGTGCAAAATACATGATTCGTGATGTGCCAACCGTTGCAGATGCTGTATCTACCTACGCTTCATGTGATCCGTGTGTTGCATGTGCAGAAAGGGTAGCTATCACTGACGAAGCCGGAAAAACCATTGTCAAAAGATGGGATGAGGTGATATAAGATGTCATCCCTGATGTGGTATATTTTTGATTTTGCCCGCAAGGCATGGGCTGATGCGTTCGCAAATGCAAAGAATGAACCTGAAATATCTGAAAAGCCTGACAGGTTCAGGGATTTTCCAGTTGTAAATAAGGAATACTGTATAGGATGTGGAGCATGTGTATCTTCTTGCCCTTCACCAAATGCTATAAAGCTGATTCGTGATGAGGATTCCGAAAGCGGAGAAGGTTTCACATATCCGGTAATCAAACTGGGAGCATGCATACGCTGCGGTTTTTGCGCTGAAGTATGTCCGACTGATCCGAAGACTTTGGAATGCGGTGAAAATCACCTGCTAATGCCTGAATTCAATATTATTCCATCAAAAAGGCAATATCTTGTTGATGATTATTTATGTATTAAATGTAAGAAGTGCTTGAAGCAATGTCCTGTCGATGCAATCAGTGAGATTGACGGAAAGGTTGTTGTGGACCAGCTCAAATGTATCTCCTGCGGAGATTGTGTGAAAATCTGTCCGGTAAGCGGTGCAATGAAGGCGGTATTTGTTGATAACCTTCAGGACCAGAGGGACCTGATTCTTTTATGTGTTGAGTATCTTGAGGATTACATTAACTCCAAGGAAGAGGATTTAAGGTCTCTTGAAAAGAATGGACTGCTGCAGTATGATGTTCCTCTATCCAACATATGGGATAAGGCATTGAAAATCATTCCCGATGAGGAAGTTGCCTTGGAAATCATAACCAATGCGGTTAACAGGCTTAAGGTCAGAATCATTGATTGGGACAAATCAAAATGTAAGAAATGCCAATTATGTATTCCTGACTGTCCTACCGGGTGCATTTCATTTGACGAGAAAGAGGATACTATTGTAAGAGAAAAGGATAGATGTTTAAGATGCAGTATTTGTTACCAGACATGTCCGTTTTCAGTAATCAAATACTTCATTTCCAAGTTCTCACTGGACGACGGTGAAAACATTCATGTTACAGTAAAGGCATCTAATCTGAATGAGGATATTTTTATGGAGTGAGTGTTATGATTGACAGTTTTACCAAAACACCAAGACCATTAAGGCACGTTGATGTCGATTTTGTCATTGACCAGACCAAATGTGCAGACTGCAAAGACAAGCCATGTCTTGAATCATGCCCTATCGATGCGGTTTATCTTGATGAATCAGATGGCCTTATAAAATTAAAAAGCACCTGCTTTGGCTGCGTGCTATGTCGTAACGCCTGTCCTTATGATGCAATTTCTCTCGATGTCAAAATGGACCCTCCATTAAAGGAAAACGTTCCGAACATTAACACCAAGCTCTGTAAGGCATGCGGAGCCTGTGTCCAAGCATGTAAGAACGGATCTATCCACATTGTTGCAGATGGAACCCATGAGCCTCACAGTGAAATAGACAAGGACACCTGCGTTAGATGCGGATACTGCTTTAGGGTGTGTCCTACCGATGCAATCAAGTATGGTGAACTGCTTCCTAAAACCGTTAAGGGAGGTAAGGCAGTCGTCATCAACCAGCCTAAATGTATCGGCTGTATGACCTGTACAAGGGTGTGCCCGTCAATGGGAGCCATTAATGTGGGCAGGACAAATAAATTGCCTTATATCAATCCTGGATACTGTGCAAGATGTGAAGAATGTATGCATTCTTGTCCTTCAGGGGCAATCAGGTACTCTTCACGTAAAAAGGCCTATAAGATGTATAGTGAGATAAAATCATATGATATCGTATCCAGCATCATAGATTATGACATTAAAAGATTATCCCTTGATTTGATCAGTCTGAATAAGGTTCTTCAAAAGGTGGGTAAGGCAATTGCCCTGGAATTCAACGACCAGAACTTTGAACATTTCATCGAATGCAAGGTTAATGACATGATGGAAAGGGAGCTGAAAATCAGCCTCAACACAAACATTGAAATAGATAAGTTCACAAAATTGGTCGGATCATACCTTATGGACAGAAACATTGAGGTTTATGATAAGAAATGTATAGCCTGTGGCGAATGTTATAATGTCTGTCCGGTAAATGCAATTGAGCAGAACGGTCCAAACCCAATCACAATCAATGATGATTGTATCTATTGTGGAAAATGTGTTGAAGTTTGCCAGTTTGATGCCATTGGCGCTTATGACGATTATTTCTACAGCAAAGATCAGGATTTATACTATGCCAGATCATTCTTATACAAGCAGAGAATTGGAGACTTTTCACTTTCAGACGACAAGTGTCAGGCATGTGCCATTTGTGTCAAGAACTGTCCTGTCGATGCTTTGACACTGACTGATGATGATAAGATTGAATTCGACGGCGAAAAATGTATCTATTGTAGAAACTGTGAAGCAATTTGTCCTTTGGATGCTATAAGAATTGTAAATTTCAGGTGAATCATGTTTGAAAAATCATTTATTACAGATTGTGAAGGACCGCTGACATTGAACGACAACGCTTTTGAAATAGCAGCCAAATTCATTGAAGACGGCGGTGAATTATTCAGGATTCTCAGTTTATATGATGATTACCTAGTTGACATTGTCAAAAAGGAAAACTATAAGGCAGGCAATACATTAAAGTTGATTTTGCCTTTCTTTGTAGTCGAGAATCTCACAAATTCTGATTTTATCGAGTTTTCAAAAAACAATATCTATGCAGTCAGGGATTCAAAATTCCTATTGGAATACTTGAAGGAAGCTATGAATACATACATTGTCAGTACAAGTTATGGCCAGTATATCGAAGCTGTCTCTGATTATATGGAAGTGCCTTTTGAAAACACATTCTATACAGATGTTGATATAGATTCCCTGCAATTAAATGATGAAGAAATTCAAAAAGTAAAGGAATTCAAGCAGTTGATTTTGGATAATCCTGATGACTATGAGCTCTTTGACGACATTTTCTTTGGCCAGATTACAGAAATGGGAATATATGATAAAATCAAGGATGTGGAAGTTGTTGGAGGGCAAGGAAAGAAGCTTGCCATTGATAGGATAATTGAAAGGGACGGCATCGACACCGGCGAAATTCTCTATATAGGCGACAGCATAACTGATGTCGAACCGCTTGAGTTCGCTCGCAGGAACAATGGAATAAGCATATCATTCAACGGCAATGAATATCCCTTAAAAGTGGCTGAAATAGCTGTTGTCTCACCAAGTGCCGTGACAACTGCCGTAATTGCAAATATTTATGCAGAACATGATAAGGAAAAAGTTTTAGAATTTATTAAAGATTATAATATTTCACAAGATTTAGAAAAACTATTCGATGACTACAATATTGACGAGGAAATCAAAAATAGGTTTTTCTCAGTATTTGACGATGACTGTCCAGTAATTCAGATAGTGACTGATGAAAACTTTGAAGACATATTGAAAGTCAGCAAGGAAATGAGGAATAATATTCGTGGTCAGGAGATAGGCGAATTAGGTTAGGTGTAAAAATGGATTATGATAAAGTAGAAGACACATTCTTTGAAGCTTTCGAAGGAAAATATGTAAGGGCTTTAATTACAGGACCTACTGAGGCAATTGTAAAAAGGGCAGCATATGATTCAACTTCAACTCCAAGTGCAGTAATAGGGAGGGTTGAAGGTGGAGTGGAAGGCTTTTTGGACGAGTCACAGACTCCGGATAACAGATTCGGTGCAATAGTGCAATACTGGCTAGGCGGGGATGATGTGGAAAAGTTCGCATTTGAACTGTCATACAGGTTAAGGCAGGACATATTGGTCAAGCCATTCACACGTATCTTTGACTACTCAGATAAGGACAGTGACGAATATATTGAGATGATGGACATTGTGGGTCACTGCGGTGACGGATACGAATGGATCGTTGAGGAATACGGAAGAAGGATGATTAATGTGCCTATCGCCGTGCCGGATTTCCAGATTGAAGAGAAATTCAAAATAAATGACGGAACCATGGGAGGCAACTTCTGGTATTTATGTGAAACTCCGGAAGCTGTTATAAATGCAGGAGATGCTATCATTGAAGCCATCATGAATGTTGAAGGTGCAACCGCACCATTCGATATCTGTTCAGCTGCTTCAAAGCCTGAAACAAATTTCCCTGAAATCGGTCCGACAACAAATCACTTTTATTGCCCTTCACTGAAGGAACGCTTGGGTGATGAATCCAAAGTTCCGCAGGGCGTCAACTACATTCCTGAAGTTGTCATAAATGCAATTGATGAGGAATCAATGAATAAGGCCGTCAAGGCAGGAATAGATGCTGCTTTGGAATTTGACGGCGTAATTGGAATATCCGCAGGTAACTTTGACGGTAAACTTGGGGATAAGAATATAAATTTATTAGATATCTTGAAGTAAGGTTTTAAAATGGAAATATTCGATAATGATTTAAATGCTGAAGTCATTGGATTTGGAGCATTGAATGTGGACAAGCTCTATTCAGTAGAAAATATAGTCTCAAAGGATGAGGAAAGTTTCATCAAAAGCGAAACAGACACTCCTGGAGGTTCAGCAGCCAACACTATAGTGGGATTGTCCCGCTTAGGATGTTCAACATCAATCATCGGAAAGATTGCTGAAGATGAGGACGGGGATTTGATAGAATACCATTTGGCTGTTAATGGGGTTTATTCAAATAATCTGATCTACTCAGAAACAGGTTCAACAGGAAAATGCCTCGGATTTGTTGACGAGGACGGCGAAAGATGCCTTTACATCGACCCTGGAGTAAATGATGAAATCAAAATAGGTGAAATAAATCCATTGAACATTATGAGATGCAAGATAATGCATTATACCTCATTTGTTGGAGATTCATTCAAAACACAAATCGAATTGTTGGAAATGCTCAACGACCAATGCGTATTAAGTTTTGATCCTGGAATGCTATACGTCCAGAAAGGTTTTGACGAATTAAAACCTATACTTGAGAGAACTAACATATTATTGATAAATGAAGCAGAATTAAGATTATTATGTAATAATAATAAAAGTCCTTTAAAAGAATTGGCTATTGGATTTTTGGATTTGGGAATTGAAACCGTTGTTGTCAAGAAAGGTGCAGAGGGAGTATTTGCAATGAACAACTCCACCGAATGTGAGGTTGAATCATTCGAATGCAGTGTTGTCGACACTACCGGTGCCGGAGACAGTTTCAATAGCGGATTTTTATATTCCTATTTGAAAGGATATGATTTGGAGAAATCCTGTAAAATCGGAAATTGGGTGGCCAGCAGGGCTATTGAAGGATTTGGAATGGAAAAATTCCCAACTCTAAAGGATTTGGAGGATTTTTTTAAAATATAAATTTTATTAAATAAATTATTCAGTGGGTATAAAAATGAATGTATCTTTTATAAAACAGATAAAGGACTTGGAGCGAGAAGTACTTTTAAAATCTGTTGAATTAGATGATGATGGTGACGATTTTCAATTTGAACTAGATGATTTTAGTGCTAATGAGGAGATATTTGCCGTTTCACCGAGATGCGTAAGGTGCAATACCTGTGTCGGAGAATGTCCAGTTGATGCAATCGAACCGGCCAATATCTTTAGGATGGCTAAAATAACTGATAAATGTGTCAAATGTGAAATTTGTATTCAAACTTGTCCCGTTTCCGCAATAAAGATGATTGACAATTCAATCACTTATGACCATGAGGACGAACGTGAGGTAATTGAATATAATTTATCCAATGTCAGTTGTGCTCATAGAGTAATTCGTATGAATGACATTTCAATTGATTATTCGGTCGATGATAACAATTGGGATGATTGTGCATCATTATGTCCGACTAACGCATTTACTATGGAATTTAAGGAATTCTTTGAGAATTTGAATATGGATTTGGGGATAGAGCTAATCGACGATGAATTATATCCATACATCCATGAGAAAATGTGTATCGGATGCGGTGCCTGTCGCGAAATCTCACTAAATGACTTTGCAATTAATCTGGACCGGTATATCGGACCAATTATCCACTCCAGATTGATTGAAATAAACCATGAATCTTGCGTAAACTGTTATTTATGTGAAGAGAATTGTCCGACAGGTGCTATAGAGCTGGTAGATGGTGAAGTTATCCTTGACAATGATAAATGCATAAGATGCACTGAATGCACAAATCATTGTCCTGTAGGTGCTTTGAAAAGAGTAGAAATTGAATAATATGGGGGCTGTTTATGAAAGCTAAAGAATTAATGGATAAAGACTTTGTATACTTGAATGCTGATGACAGCGTCATTGACGCTTCAAAAGCTATGGAAGATGTCAGGCGTTTTACCTGTCCTGTTGTAAATGATAAAAAACAATTAATAGGATGGATTACAGCGTTTGATATTACAAAAGGTTTAAGGGAAGGTAAAGAAAAGATTTCAGAAGTAATGAGCAGTTGTGAGGAAGTTGCATCTGTCCATGAAGATGATCCTGCAAGAAAGGCAGTAATTTTAACCGCCAACAACAAGTTCGTCACCGTTCCCGTTGTGAATGATGACAATCAGGTAATCGGTATGGTTCGTGCCTGCGATATTGTTGAACTTCTGTCCAACCTTTATGACATCAAGGTTGTAAAACTATACAAAGCAATGCAAAACCAGCTTAACGGCGTAACTTGGGAAGAGTTAATGGCCGCTTCCGCATTGGTATCTAAAAAGACTACAGGTAAAAAGATTTCCCCTGAGGAATATGAAGCCAATATTATGGATTCTACATTCGGTGAAGCTATCTGGGCAACCGGAGGTCTTGAAAAATTCTTTGCCGGTTTGATTTCCGTTGGAGAAATGGTAATTGCCCGCCGTGTAGGAAGGGCTAAAAAATAAATATAAAGTGATAATTATGCGTGAATATAATGAATATCAGGATAAGACAATCCTTGTAACCGGTGGAGCAGGTTGCGTTGGAAGTAATCTGACTCGTAAATTTGCAGATTTAGGAGCTGGAAAAGTAATCATATTGGATAATCTTTCATCAGCTTACGAATGGAATATCTCCCCTAGGGACAATATCGAATTTATTCAGGGAGATATTTTGGATGATGCCGTATTAAAGAGGGTATTCAAGCAAAAACCGGATTATGTATACCACCTGGCGGCACACTTTGCAAACCAGAACAGTGTCGATAATCCTGAAAAGGACCTGATGGTCAACGGTATCGGTATTCTAAAGGTGCTTCAGTATGCGCAGCTCACAGGCGTTGACAGGTTTGTTTACTCTTCATCAGGTTGTGGAGTTTACGGGCTTGATTCCAAAATGCCGTTTGAAGAACATGATATTTCAATTTCACTACACACCCCATATCAAGTAACAAAACTCTTAGGAGAGCTTTACACCAACTACTTCCATAACTTATATGACATGAATATCGTAAACGCAAGATTCTTCAATGTATTCGGTCCTGGTGAAGTTCCGGGCAAATACAGAAACGTAATTCCAAACTTCATGTACTGGTCCAAAAACGGACAGGCGCTTCCAATTACCGGTGACGGTTCAGAAACAAGGGACTGGACATTTGTAGATGACATCTGCAATGGTTTAATTGCAATGGGTGTCGAAGAGGAAGCTATCGGTGAAGCAATTAACTTGGGTTCCGGAAAAGACCACAGGGTAATCGACATGGCAAACAAGGTTAACGCATTGACCGGAAACGAAGCCGGAATCAACTATGTTGCCCGTCGTGATTGGGATGCAAAAACCAAGCTATTGTCTTCAATCGAAAAGGCGAAAGACATCTTAGGATATTCACCTAAAGTCTCCTTTGATGACGGCCTTGAAAGGACTCATGACTGGTTCTGTGAGAACTGGGAAAACATTCAAAAATCAGCGGAGTTCTAAAAGAACTCTTTTCCCCCCATTTTTCCTGAAAATCTGATGATTTTTAGGAACTTTTCTAATTTTCATTAATTATTTATATTCACTTCAACAAAATTTCAATATAGTTAGGTGAATTCATGCAAAGTAAAAGGGTAATTTTATTAATCTTGCTAGTTTTCATATGCGTCAATATTGCGGCGGTTTCAGCTAATGATTCAAACGCCACTGACAATATTGAACTGGATAATGCGGATATTCTTGAATTGGATGCAAATGCGACCTCCTTAAATAGCGAAGAGAGTTTGGATGATGATATTGAAAAGGCATCTCCTTCAATCACGCTAGGCAATGAGGATGAGGATACTGAAAAGACCACGCCTGCAATCTCATTAAGCTCCAGCAATGTAAAAAGCAAGGACACATTGGAGATATATATTAAGAATTCAACAGGAGACCCTATAACATCAAAGCAATTCACCGCAGTGTTGAACCAAAAGACATATTCGCTTAAAACCGATTCCAAAGGATCTTCAAGGATAGACATTGACTTGCCTGCAAATTCCTATAATTTAAGGGTTGTTCTTGATGAGGATGACAGTTTCAAAGGTGTGACTAAGGAGTTCACCATAAAAGTCTCAAAGGTGTCAACCCAAATCACTGAATCCGCAAATTTTGTACAAAGGAATAAGTATCTTTATTTCCAGTTGACCGACAGCAACCGAAATGTCATTTCAGGAAAAAAGGTTAGCATAAAATTTAATGGCAAGACCTATACCCGAAAGACAAATTCAAACGGGCAGGTTTCAATAAAAATCAAGTCCTACAAATATAAGAATTCAATCAAGATAAAATTCAATGGGGACAATCAGTTCGCATCTTCATACAAGAAATTAAAGTTTTATGTTGTAACAGAACAGTTTTCCATAAATATTGGCAATTCCAAGTTTCTTACAAATGGTTTTATCAGGTTTTACTTGAAACATGCGGATAATCCCATATCCAAAAAGACAGTCACAATAAAAGTTGGCGGCAAGAAATTTAAACTAAAGACCAATTCTGAAGGCATTGCAGTAATCAAACCAAATCTTAAGGCAGGAATTTATAATGTTAAAGCCAAGTACAGCAAATATTACTCAACTAAAAACCTCAAATGCCGCAATGGATATGTTATGGATCCATTAAATGAAATCATTCCATTGAAGAACGGCAAGCCAGATGTTGATTTGATGCCAAAAAATTATGTCTGGGGAGATGGAAATGCCAAATACACCCTCAAGAAATCACAATATCGTGAAGTTTTAAAAAGGGACAGCTACTGCTTGTTTTTAAATGGTAAATTGACAAAATATACATTCTTCAAAACCAAGTATCATAATACCTTAAACCACATTATCAAACGTGAAAAGTGGAACGTCATAGAAAGGAAGATTAATTATATGCTGGTTGAAAAGAACAGGAACAAATTTTGGCCGGAAAAGATAACGGTTTCACTTAAGGGCAAATCATATAAGTATCCATGGGTAAGGGACCCTCAGGATAATGGGCACACATGCGGTCCGACTTCATGCAGCATGTGCAGCCAGGTCTTAAAGAACTATGTCTGTGAGAGATACCTTGCAAAACTGGCCAAGACAGATGAATATGGAACCAGCTGCAACAATATGATTGTGGCAATGGAAAAGAATAAGTTCTCTGCTGATTATTTTTATAAGTCCACATTTGGATATGCATTGAAAGAAGTCAAAAATGGTGGTGCTGCCTTAATATTCCATGCATATAACCATTATGTAAGCATTCTGGACATCAGCAAGGACGGCAAGAAGGTATTGGTAAGCAATTCCTACGGCACTTACGATAATATCCCTACAGGATGGGTAAAGGTCAGCTACATGAAAAAGAAATTCTCCAACATTGACGAAAGTCTGATTGTAAAACTCAATTATAAGCTGTCCGATTCAACAAAAAATAAGATTAATAATTATTATTCCAACATGGGGAAAAATTGGGTTGCAAAAGACACCCATCAATCCATTGGAGGAATATGAATAAAATTACTTTTTGATACTATGTGGAGACTGATTTGGCCGATTTTAATAGTAATACTTTCAAACACATTCTATAATGTGTGCATGAAATCAATGCCGTCAGATGTCAATCCGTTTGGTGCACTGATGGTTACATACCTTGTTGCAGCCATTATTTCTGCGATTATTTTTGCATTTTCAGTCGGACCTTCAAATATGGGTGCAGAATTGTCTAAAATCAACTGGACATCTGTCATTTTGGCATTGGCTATTGTGGGTCTTGAAGTGGGATACGTATTTGTATATCGTGCAGGCTGGGCGGTAAGCACAGCTTCAGTAGTTGCAAACATTGGCCTTGCATGCGTTTTAATATTTGTAGGCTATTTCCTATATAGAGAGAATATTTCAATCAATCAGATTGTTGGAGTAGTCCTTTGCATGTTTGGTTTGGTTCTGATTAATATTTAGATGGTGATAATATGAGATGTCCTGTATGTGGTGCCTGGGTTGAGCCGGGAGAGGAATACTGTCCGAATTGCGGATATGATGTTTACTGTATTGATGAGGAAGATGATTTTTAGGAAGTTGAACTCATGAACTGTCCTAGATGCGGATCTTGGATTGATGTGGGTGAGCCATTTTGCCCTGATGTGTGTATAATGATTCTGATGATGACGACGAAGAGGATGATTTTTATTAATCATTATATTTTTTCATTTTCGACATTGCTTTTATTATAGATTACTTTTTGTTAAATTTATTCATATTTTTTTTTTAATTAATATAATATTTTGGGTTTTTATTATCATTTTGTTAATAATTTCAACAGTAAGATTGCATTATTGTGAATATATGCATTAAATAAACCCAAATTGTAATTTTCTTTTCTTTTTTCTATTTTTTCCTTTTTTTATAATAAATTATTTAAAAGATTTTAAATAAATATCATATTATCTTACATTTGGAGGAATAATATGAATAAAAGTGATTTGAAAAGAGATTATTTCATGCTTAAGGGCCCACTTGCCAAAAAGGGTTATGATTGGTGGTGGCATTCATTCACTGGTTACAATAAGAAAACCGGTGAAGCGAGACCATTTTTCATAGAATATTTTACATGCAACCCTGCATTGGCTGAAGACGAACCTGTCCTTGGTCAGGATCCTGAAAACCAAAAAGCAGGAAAACAACCGTCATATTGTATGATTAAGGCAGGAGCATATGGTAAGGAACCTAAACAGATTCATAATTTTTACTCAATGAAATACTTCAACTGCCCCGATGATGAGCTTAACATCCAGGTTGGGGACTGCAGCTTGACAGAAACACATATGAGCGGATTTTCAAGAGTGTCTGAAGAGGATGCCAAAAATCACCCTGAATACATGTCCGACGCAGGAGACATGATGTGGGATTTGGATATTGACAAGCAAATCACATTCAACGTGGGTTATGGTGCAAGCTCATTATTCAGAAAACTGAACTCCTTTGAAATGTTCTGGCATGCAGAAGGAATCAAAACCCAATACAGCGGAACTGTCTGGCTGGATGGGGAAGAATATGAAGTGATTCCTGAAAAATCATACGGATATGCCGATAAGAACTGGGGAGGGGACTTCACCTCACCATGGCTTTGGATTTCCTCATGTAATATAACAAGCCTTATCAGCGGTAAAAAATTGAATAACTCCGCATTTGAGGCAGGAGGCGGAAGGCCAAAGGCATTTGGTATCGAACTGCCTCGTAAGCTGTTAATAGGCTTCTACTACGAAGGAACAATGTATGAATACAACTTCGCCAGATTCTGGAATATGGTCAAAATAGACTTTGATTTCCAGGAAGGTGAAGACGTTCACACATGGCATGTTAATGCAAGCAACAGAAACTCAAGAATGGAACTGGTGCTTTACTGCAAACGTGATGAAATGATGCTTTTCAACTACGAAGCGCCAGACGGTAAAAAACGACACAACCGCCTATGGAATGGTGGAAGCGGATACGGCGAAATCAAACTATACAAAAAGGACGGTACATTAATTGACCATGTAAAAATCGAAAATGCGGGCTGTGAATACGGGGAGTATGATGACGAATGATATTCACAGACATCATTGCATTAATTATAGTATATGTTTATGTGGCGGTCATTTTCGTTATAGCGGAAATGGTCTTAAAGACTCGCCCTGAAGTTTCACGTAAGTTTCTGCACATCATGGTAGGTAACATGATATTTGCCATGCCGTTTTTCTCAGATCCATGGGTAATGGTATGGTTTTTAACACTGCCTATCACAATAGGACTGTTCTTCTTGACTGAATACTCACCAATCAAAATAGAAAACAGCGTAACCGAATCCGGCCATGCGTTGGGATTGTTTTTCTATGCGCTGATTTGGACAGTATTGATTGCAGTATTTGCAATGATTTCACCGGCAAACGATCCTAAATACTACATATGGATTGTGGCATTGGCCATTGTTCCTATGGTATACGGTGACGGATTTGCAGCATTGATAGGTCAAAAATTCGGAAAGGTCAAATACACAGTGTTCGGAGGTACAAAATCTCTTGAAGGATCACTTACCATGTTCGTAATCACCTCCGTAATGAGCGTATTTGTCTGGATGGTTTTCACATCAATCGGATGTACAATGCCTGAATTCAATATTGTCAACATATTGCTGATTTCAGCGGTAGCAACAATATGTGAAGCGTTCAGTTATGGTGGAATTGACAACTTGTCAGTTCCTGCAGTAACTGCAATTTTATATTATTTAGTAGCTGTATTATAGCTACTATTTTTAACATCTTTTTTTTGCATTTCAGTGGCCAATTTTTGCATCTTGGAAACATCGCCAAATAGCCATTTATATAGACTTTTACCAAGTTATATTAACGAATTGTTAATAGGTGTAAAAATGGATTTAAGACAAAGAGCTGAAAAAAGAGTTGATGCGAAAATCGAATTTCAAGAAAATCTATTTAAATATTTAATCGTAAATGTAATAATAGCAATTATTTGCCTGTTATTCCTGCAAAGTTTTTGGCTATTGTTCTTGGTGATGATTTTTTGGGGATTTGACGTTTTGGATAAGTTTTTCAAAGCCTATTCCATTAAAGACTATCGAGAAGAAATGATTGAAAAGGAAATTTCAAAAATGGGTGAATAAGATGTCTGATAATTTATACAAACGAGCTGAAGAAATAGTTGAGAAAAAAATAAAATTCTATAGGAATTTACAAGCATATATTATAGTCAATGCATTTTTGGCTGTGATTAATTGGTTTTTCACACCGGAATTCTGGTGGGTATTGTTCCCGGTATTTTTCTGGGGAATAGGTGTTTTTAAAGACTTTTTAATGGCATTTGTATTTGTTGATAGGTTCAGTGACGATTACAGAGAACGTAAAATTCAAGAGGAAATGGAAAAATTGAAGGCATAGATTATGAAGGTAAACTTATTTGTTTCAAGGGATATTGAAGAGCCTTATGCAGATATTCACACTAATGAACTGACGGATAATGTTGCAAAAGCCATGTCCATTCTGGAAAGTGATGAATCATCTGATATGGTTGCCGTAAAGAAGGGATCTGACATTGCACTTCTGCAGATGGATGAGATATTCATGTTCAGGGTTGAAGACAAGCAGGTTAAAGTGTATTCTGAAAATAGTGAGTATCTGATTAAAAAGCCATTATATCAGGTTGAAGAGACTTTAAGCAGTGATTTTGTAAGAATTTCAAAATCCACTATCGTTAATCTGAAAAAGATTGAGCGTGTAGCCCCTTCACTTAAGGGAATGATGTTTATAGAGTTGAAAAATGGCTTAAAGGACAATATCTCAAGAAAATATTTGCCTGAATTTAAACAGGCTTTGGATTTGTAGGTGAGAAAATGAAAATTGATTTGATTAAAAGATTAGCGATGGGCGCTTTTGTCGGTTGTTTTATCGTGATGCTTGTTATGGTCTTAATTTCTTTACAGAGCGGCCCTCAAAATGTTCATTTTGACGGAGTTACAATAATAAATGCATTTTTAGGTTCAATTGTTGTCGGTTGGGGATTTTCCCTGACTGGGCTGATATATGAAAGGGAAGATGTCGCATTTTCTCTTCAGGTTGCATTTCAAATGGGAATCGGAATGTTGATTCTGTTTATAGTTGCCGTTTACCTTCAGTGGATGCCGGTCAACTTGGGAATCGGCATTATCATTGAATGGATCATCATAGCATGCATTTTTGCGGCAATTTCATGGTGCGGTTTTTACATCTATTATTATCTTGTCGCACGTGAAATAAATAAGAAAATCCTAAATAAGTAAATGGCTATGCTATTTGCTTCCTTTTTTTATTTTTTCATATAGATTACTCAATTCTCCAATTCGATTTTTTTAAAACAAGTATTGTTT
>NZ_SUTK01000062.1 GCF_015062905.1 Methanobrevibacter thaueri | reverse complement strand
AAAATATATAATTTATATGGGGAAACATATCTCATGTTTTTCTACAACTTGCAAAAAACACAATATGTTATCAGTATTAAGCGGATTATTGCCTGGTTTTACATGATGGCTGGGCAATATTAATACTGTTTTGATTCTATTTTTACAAAATTAAGGCGATGCTGATGGACGATGAGACATTGAAGGTATATGCTTACGTTAACATTTCCTCATATAGAGTCAGATGCGTTAAGGCGCTCAAAGGTAATGTGAAGACTCCGTCAGACATTTCAAGGGATGCAGACATCAAGCTTAATCATATTTCCAAGGTCCTTCATCAGCTGAATGATTGCGGCGTTGCAGTCTGCCTGAATGAGGATGCATACCGTGGACGGAAGTATAAGCTCACTGGCGTTGGAGAGGAAATCGCCGATCATCTGGACAATGTGGGGAATTGATATGAAGTTTTCAGGATTCATGAACGTTTACCTTTTGGATGACATGAGCTGGGAATACCAGTTCGGGGACAGGTCCCTTAAGGCGGCGACACTGAAGGAACTTGAGCTTCTGGTGAACCTGTACGGACTGAAATGGAACATTCTTGATGAGAATCTCGCAAACAAATCCAAGGAAATCGACAAGAATAACGTGACAGGCTTTCTGAATGTCTACTTCAAGGATGGCGCATGGTATTACAGGGGTTCGGATTTGAGGGCCACCAGTCTTCAGGTGCTGAAAAAGAAGGTTTTGGCAAATGATTTGGAGTGGAAGGAAACCGACAGTGACCTGGCATACAAGACATGGAAGCTTGACTTGAGAAGATTTGAAAAGTGATCGTTCTGCTTATTACTTGTTGTTTTTAGATTTTAAGAACAGTTCACTTGATTTAAATGTTAAATTGTTTTGTTTAAACGAAAACAAGAAAAAGTTGTCCGAGTTCGTAAAATTGACCTCATTTAAAACTTCATGCTTTATATACTTGTAAGTTCAAGTATTATTCATTGATTAGGTCAGGTAATTAAGGCTAATTTCAATTTAGGGAATATAGGATTATCTGATTTAACACCATTAATCGAGGTAAAAAAATGATTTCAGAAGCAAAAAACAATACTGTCCCATATATTTTAAGTGATGCGGCTCAAAAGGCATATGATAAGATTAAAACATTAATACTGAGAATATTTGCATTGATTAAACGACAAAAAAATCATAAAAACCTTAAGGAAGAATTCTATGATTCCTATATAGATTTTGCAAGGAAATTAAAATCAGAGGGTTATGATAATGAATGCTATAATTATATGGCTATTTGTGAAATGTATTATCAATTAATGGATAGGCCTGATGAGTTGATTTCACATGAAAATTTCTTCAATGATTTATTTAACTCCTTTGATAATCTGTTATCCTCTAAACTTGCCAAATCTGTTGATTATGATGAAAGATACACTGAATTCTTGTTGTACACTACAAAAATGCAAGAATATTTCTATAAGAATTTAGCAGTTCCCAGTCCATATTATGATGAGGAAGTTTGTAATGAGATTATTAGCAGATTATCTGGTGATTTATGATGAAGAATGCATTTTTAGATACCAATGTTATTATTGCAATGATATTTTTAATTAATTCTCATCATTTAAAGGCAAAACAAGTTTTTAATTCCTATCATCATTACTATTGGTCCAATTCCGTTGTAAAAGAATTCAATCGCAGATTTGGTGAAAAACAGATTAATCTAAAAATATTCTTTGAGGATTTAAAATTGTTTATGGAAAATCCCGAAAAGGATCTATATTCTGATGTCGATTTGTTAATTTTTTTAAAAAAACATTATTCAGAAAAATTGTTTGAAGATTCTAAAAACTCTATAAAACCTTTTTGGAATCATTATATTGGTGTAGAATCAATGATTCCATTTTTAAATATGAAAAAATCAATAAATTTTTGTTTAAATGACCTGATGATAACCAGTGTCAAGAATAAGGAAAAATTGGAAAATAAGTTGATATTGGCACCTCAAAGGGAAAATGATTATTCTGTAATTGATGCAATGCTAGAATCTTTTGGTGTTCATTATGAGGATAGGAGTGTCATTTTGGATGGCCATGATTTTGCCTGTTTTTCAAGCCAACCCGTTGATTTTGTGACTTTTGATGAGGATTGCTTCAATGGGGCGAAAAATGTTGGTCGGTTATGTTTCAATTCGGTCAAGGGAAGATTCGATTTTAAGGCTTCATGATTTTCTGTTTCACAACAAGTTATATATCATCTTAAACATAATATCATTATTGATATATGTATGGTGATTAAATGAACAGAAGTAAATTATTTTTTGCAGGATTGCTTCTCATGATTGCAATTCTCTCAGTGGGTATGGTCATGGGAGTGTCCGATTCCAAAAAGGCCGACACCAAATTGAAGATTAAGGTCAGCTCTCCGGTCCATGACGGCGATAAGATTAAAATCAAATTGGTTGATTCCAAAAACAAGCCAATCTCAAAAAAGAAGGTCAAAGTATCAGTAAAGGATGAGTATGGTAATGCAGATTATTATACCCTGACAACCAATTCCTATGGAAATGCAAAGCTGAAACTCGATAACGGCGAAGGCGCATTCAAGGTCAAATGCAAGTTCACCGGTGACGCCAAGTATAAGCCGGCCAAAAAGACCAAATGGGTAACCGTTGAGGCTGAAGAGGGATCCGATTATGATGAAGGTGCATACTACAGCCAGCAGGCAGGCAGAACTATTTATTCCGGTGAGGTTCAGGAAGGTCCCGACGGCAACTGGTATATGCATGTCGGAGATAACGAATGGGTAAGAATATAATTATCTGATTTTAGTGGGCAGATATCGTCATATCTGCTTTTAAATTTCTTTTTTTTTAAAAAATAAAAAAATAGTTTGATTTATAAAAAATCAAACATTAAAGTGTTGCGCTTACGGTTACCACGCCGTACTCCTTGCTTGTGCTTTCAGAGTCCAGGGTGTCACCGTCCTTTATGATTTTAACTTTCAGCTTGTCTGAACTTCCGTCTGTTTTCTGTACTGCGGCAGCTATCACGTCATATCTTCCTTCGTTGATCTTGATGCTCTCATCGCCCTTTCCATTATACATGGTGCTGGTGTCCTGGTCCCCAATGGATGCAGACCATTCTCCAGGATAGGAGATCTCGACAACGAGACCGTCATTGTCATTTGTGCCGGAAGAGATGTCATTGCTTATGACCGTATCGGTAACGCTTGCTGTGGACAGGTCGTTCACAAGCATTGAAGATGCGAATGCCCCGAATGCAACTACCATCACTACCAAAGCGACCGCTAGCGCTCCAACTGCCATTCCTGTTGAAAGAGATTCGGGTCTGATTCCTCCAATCAATGCTGGAAGTTCCCTGCCTTCATTGATTGCCTCGGTGCATTTGTATGCGTCATATGCCGCATAGAGTGTAAATGCTATTCCTATTAGGGTGGTTATTGCAGTGATGGCAAAGCTGTTGCTGAAAATGAACAGCACAAAGAAAATGGCCGAAAGCAGAAATCCTATTGCACCAAAAATTGCTGCTCTTTTGTATAAGCGAAGGTATAATGCATGTCCTATTCCACTTAGCCCATAGATGAGCATTCCGCCAATGAAGTTCAGTATCGGCGCAATCCATTTGTTCTTTTGGCCTGTGGATTGAGGGGCTGCATTGTTCTGTTCTGGCTGTTCTGTGGATATGTTTGAGATATCCTCTCCACAGTCAACGCAGAACTTCGCTTCTTCCTTGTTTTGGGCTCCACACTTTGGACAAAATTTCATCGTTTCACCTCTTTTTGCATAAGAAAAAAATTTCCTATGGTTAATAGTATATGATTGGAGTTATTTAATCCTTATTGTCAACATTATTTTCATAATCGGTGAATCTTTTGTACCAAATCTTATTTTTCGGTAAAATTCATTCATACTGATGGGAGCACCTACTTAAACACAAGGTATTAACAAAAACTTTATTAACAACATAGTCACATATATATTATCATGAACGTAGAAGAATTACTTGGAAAATGCGAGGCACTCTTATTTGAAGATGATTATGAGAGCCTCATGAAACTATCACTGAAAGCCCTAAAATTGGACCCGGAGAATTTGGATGCATTGTCATACAACGCAACTGCACTTTATTATCTGGGAAAATACCGCAGGGCACTTGAACGCATCAACCGGATGTTGGAAATTGACGGTGAAAACAGCCGCTTCCAGGATTTCAAGGTTAGGGTGCTCATGGAACTGGACATCAATGATGCATATGACTTTTATGAAAGCATGGACAGCGACAAACCCGACAAGGGAACTACACAAGTACTGGCCCATGCACTGATTGATGCGGAGGAATATGAAAAGGCACTTGAATGCCTAGACAGGCTGAATGAAACAAACTGGCTATTCAGCTGCAGAATCATCGACGGATACAAAAGGATTGAAAACCGCACCGGCAGGAATCTGAAGGACCGCTACGGAAGCGAGTTTTACATGTCATGGATTGAGATGATAAAGTCCAGAACTGACAGGAAGGTCTGCCCGCTTTGCGGTGGGGAAGACTTCAACAACCAGTTCAGCTTCTGCAACGGCTGCGGTGAAGAGCTGCAGATGGGCTCCCAGGGCACACTTGTCGAATGCGACAGCCTCAAGGTGTACTACTACATCTGCGACAAGCTTCTCACACTCAAGATGTTCCTCAAAAGCAATGCCTCTCTGAAGGACCTGCACGAGAAGATGGACTGCCTCGACGATGAGGAGTTCAATGCATTCATCGAACACCTCAAGAGCATAGATTATATCGTTGAAGCCTCCAAGGGATACATATGGGACGGCGAAATCATGTCATCAACATGCGAGGCCGGAAAGTATGCCGCACCAAGATGGCTTGCATTTCCCGGATACAGCTCATGGACAATAGGATGGAGAATGGGTGCAGGGGAAGACTACTGCATGAACCAGCCATATCAGGGCGATCTTTTCCGCAAGCTGTTTCCGGAACCTGCAAACTGGAAGTTCAACCCGAGAAATCCGAAATTTAAGAATCTTCCTCAATTCCCGTTCATGGGATCCGTCTGGGACGAGGATGTGAACCCGAAATACTCAAGGATAACAGATGATGCGATTGAAGTCAACGATTTCATCACCATGGACATGGAAGGCGAGTTCAGGAACAACGCACATCATTTCAATTCAATAGGCCATGCAATTCTCTTTTCAAAAATCGTATCATATAATCGTAATATTGACCCGTATAAGGTCACATTCGAAGAGCTCAAGAATGATTACACAGTAACCGACGAGCAGCTGGCTGAATGGGAAGTCTTCAAGTATACAGTTTGCCTGAACGCCACATACTACAAGTTCATGCAGGACGATGAGCTTAAAAGAAAGCTCCTTGACACAGGCGACAGGTGTCTTGTCTATGACTCTGATGACGAATGGGGAGGCGATGAGAACCTCTTCGGATTTGCGCTTATGCAGGTGAGGGATGAAATCCGCAGACTATGTGAGCATGAGAATCTAATCGACTGGAGATATACAGAATATCTCAAGAACGCATATCCCTACCTTAACCACAAAAGAGACCCTAACGACAAGCAGTCCGCCGAATATAAGGTGATAGAGTCAACACTTGTGGGCTCCTCAAGATATGTCCGTGACGCCAACCTCTCCGATGAGATTGCAGGCAAGTACAGTCCGGGCCAGATCATTACCGAAAAGGGTTTTGTCGACGCTTCAAACAGAATCGGTGGCATGGTGACAACACACAGGTACCTCATACTGTCCGGATTCATGGGGGACCTGTCTGTCTTTGAGAAGGAAACCAACTGGGGACTGCACACAGCCAATCACGGCTCCAGATTCAAGGTTCTCGATGTGTTCACCGTTGAGGGCAAAACACAGATACTGCTGCTGCACCTTCCCGACGGCTTTGAAGAAGTCTTTACAAACGAGACCGATATCGAAAGGGAATTTGTAGAAAGAGAGCGTGAAAACTTTATAAGTGACTTGAAACAAGATATCATTAGTGACCTGGCCGATGAGATTTGGCTTGAGAGATGCAGCTTTCCTTTAGGAATGAATGATGAAGGAGAATTTTTCTAAGGTGATAAAATGAAAGTTAAGGATGGAATAACAGGTTTGGTAGTTGGGGACGCATTGGGCGTTCCCGTGGAATTCACAAGCAAGGAAGTGCTTGATGAGAATCCGGTTACAGGAATGAGGGGCAATGGAACATACAACATGCCGAAGGGAACATGGTCAGATGACTCATCAATGACACTTGCAACCATGCAGAGCATAGTCCAGAAGGACGGCATCGACTATGAGGACATAATGAACGAGTTCAGCCTCTTTGTTCATGAGGACAAGTACAGCCAATACCACACCTTCGATTACGGAAACACAACAATAAATGCGATAATCAATTTCGACAATGGAATAGACCCTCTAAAATGCGGAGGAGCCGGAGAAAGGGACAACGGAAACGGGTCATTAATGAGAATCCTGCCTATGGCATTCATTCCGGGAATAGACTATGAAACAATAGAAAACGTATCAGCGCTGACACATGCACACGAAAGGTCAAGGATAGCATGCGTCCTCTACATTGAAATAGCAAGGTCAATGCTCAGCGAGGATCTGGAAATATTGGAGCACATCGAAAGTGCATGCGAAAAGATCAGGGATTATTACAGTGATTCAGATGAGCTGGTTCATTTCAAAAGGATTTTTGAAAACGACCTTGATGAAGTTGAAAGCAGCGGATATGTCATGAAGACCTTGGAATGTGTACTCAAATGTCTTCTGACAACCTCCAGCTTCAGTGAAGCGGTCCTGAAGGCGGTCAATTACGGAAAGGATACAGACACTGTAGGGGCAATCTGCGGAGGACTTGCCGGAATATACTACGGCTTCGATGACATTCCGTCAGATTGGATCAGTGACATTCCACAAATCGATGAAGTATTCGACCTTTGCAATGATTTCGAAAGCTTCTGTAAAAAATAAGTAAAATTAAAAAAAGATAATATTAAATGGATGATTCTCCTCAAAAGGGGGAATCACTCATTCTGTTTTTTGCATCGCCGACAGTATAGCATTCGGCGTCCTTTTCTTTGGACTTTTCAATCTGGAATTGGAAGATTAAATCGTATGGTTCCTCACCGATTGTAATGCCTGAAAACTCTTCAATCACCTGGTCGAACTGACCGCTTCTTCTTAGAAGGTCTGCTTTTATGGCCAGATAGTTCTTTTTCTCATTTTCATCGTATTCCAAATCATCGAAATGCTCAAGTGCAAGTTTTCTCATTTTCACTGCATTGGAATCGTTTTTATCATCACAGTCCCAGGCACAGTGAAGCAGATTGAAAAAGCATTTGTTGCTGTCTTTCATTTCCCTGGCTATCATGTAAGCCCTGTAGAATCTTTTTGACAGGTATCCATTGAACCACCCCATCCTATAGAGGATGGGGATTCCTGAATTTTTTTCACTTAATAATGGTTAATTTAAGTATTTTTTCAGGCTATCCCCGTTGAACCAGCGGTTTAGAATATTAATTGCTGCGTTTGTGTCCCTATCAAGTGTTTTTCCGCATTTTTGACATTTCCAGTTGCGTGTTTTGATTTTTAACTCTTTGTTTATGTGTCTGCAGTGGTGGCATGTTCTGCTTGTGTTG
>NZ_SUTK01000010.1 GCF_015062905.1 Methanobrevibacter thaueri | reverse complement strand
CATAGCCGGTTATGATGATGACGCTACTATTTCCAATTGTAACTTCTCCGATGACAATACCGCTGAAATTGGAGGTTCTCTCTATAATGGCGGTAATTTAAAATTAACTGGCAACACTGTTGAAGGTGATGCTTCAGGAATTTATTCTTCCGGCGCTGGTAAAATCGATACTCATGTATGGGTAATTGTTAATGATAATCAAGATGTTACTGTTGAGTATTATGATACCATTCCTATTGTTGTAAAAATCACTGATGATAATGGAAACTTGATTAGAATTGATGAACCTACTTTAACAATTGATTTAGGCGATTCCTGGACTCGTTATACTTTAACTCTTGATGAAGCAACAGGATTCTATACTATGGACAATTATCTTGTTAATCAAAAATCTGGTTTGCTTACTCCTTCTAGGACCACTATAGGAAAATACTTCGCTAGTTATAATGCAAATACTAACCTTAACTCTTCATATATTACTATGATTAAGGCAGATGCTTCATTGGAAGTTACCTATCAGAATGTTTCCAGACCTGATGATGTGGTTATAACTATTAATCTAACTGGTAAGCAAGGGGCTCCTAAGATTTCCTGGGCGGCCACTAGTGCTACTCCATTTAAAGTAACAGTTAATGATGTAGAATATAAGGTTAAAATTACAAATGGTATTGGTACTTTAACCATTCCTGATTTACCTGCTGGAGAGTATGTTGTTAATGCATCTTGGGACGGAAATACAAAATATAATCCTATAGAACCAACAACATTTATCTTAAAAGTTTCAAATTTAAACGTAACAGAATTCACAGTTAATACTAAAGGTAAATTTTTATCCGACGAAAATGTCACTATAAATGTAACCTTATTAGGTGTCAACGGTGAAGGATTAAACGAAACATTTAATGTAATCGTAAACAACGCTGAATACACTGTAACAGTTTCTAACGGAACCGGTTCATTCAACGTATCCGGATTGGCTCCTGGTCATTACTCCGCTTTAGGAATTTTCCCTGGAAATGACAATTACAATGGCGCTTACGCTACTGGATTGTTCACTGTATTATATCCTCTCCCAATCTTGAATGTGACTGTTGAGGACATTACCTACGGTGAAGATGCAGTCATCAATATTACTTTAACAGAAGCCGACGGCACTCCATTGGATGGCAGAATCGGCCTTAGTGTTGGTGGAATATTCTCATTGGACACTACTATTCTTGGTTTTGCCTCAATAAAAGTTCCTAATTTGCCTGCTAATGAAAACGGTTGGGCTATTACAGTATACTATCTGCCCGATGAAGAACATATAAATACAATGAATGACACTGAAATAGTTAAAGTGGCTAAAGCAGCTTCTACAATCGATCTTACCGGTCCGGATGACATTAACATCGGTGAAAATGCTGAATTTACCGCCACTATTGGTGCTAAATCTGATGTATTTGTTTTAAACATTTGGGTTGATGGCAAAGAATATATTTTAATGGGTCCTGCCGAATGGGATTCAAACGTTGCAAGCTTTATGATAACTCCAGAGTGGTTACCTGAAGCACGTGACTACAATATTACAGTTCAATTCAAAGGTAATGAAAACTACACTGCATCCGAAAACATTTCACAAATACTCACTGTAAACAAAATCGATGCGGGTAATGTTATCCAAATTTCAGGAAGCACCGTTATCTATGGCGAAAACGCTACTGTAACTGTTGAACTTCCAATGGATGCAGAAGGTAATGTGACCGTAACTATTCCAGGTGTAGGAACATTCAACGAAACTGTTGAAGGCGGAATTGCTGTTGTAGAAATCCCAGGATTAGGCGCGGGTCTTTATGAGTTGTTCGCTGTAGAATACTCCGGTGATAACAGATATACTTCTCACACTGGCATGGCCACTGTTGAAGTAAAAAAAGCCAAATCATCCGTTGAAATTAAACCTATTGCTGAAGTTACCTACGGAAATAATGTAACTATTGGATACACAGTTTTAAACGCAACTACTATAAAAATTAATGTTGCTTATGGAGGATTAGTACCAGTTTATTATGTTACTTTTGACGCTAATGTCAGTAAATACGATGGTTCCCTTGTATTGCCTAACTTAGCCGCTGGCGAATATTTTGTTGTAGTCGAAAATGATGTTAATGATAACTACACTTTCAGTGCTGCTCCTGCAGAATTCACTATCAATAAGGCAGAACCTACAATGCAAACCGAAATCAGCCCAAATATTAAGGCCGGTGATGCAAATGTTGTAGTTCAAGTGGTTTTACCTGAAAATGCTACCGGTAAAGTAATGCTTTTAATCGATGGCGAACCGACTAACCAAATGGGTTACGATTTAATCAATGGTACCGTAAACATTACCGTGCCTGCTGATTTTGTCAATGCTGGTAAACGCTCCTACTATGTAATCTACGATGGTGATAATAATTATACTTCAGCTTATGATCTCAAATCATTTGAAGTAAGCAAAGCTGATCCTATGGTTTTTATTGCGGTTATTCCAGATATAAATAATAAAGAACCTGCTGCTGTTTCAATTTTCGTAGGCAATATCACTGGAGGCCTAACAGTTGCTAGAGCAACCGGTCAAATCTTGATTGAAGGTTATGGTGTTGCACGCTTAGAAAATCTTGAAGATGGTATCAGCAATTTAAATTTAACCGATATCGTTCCTGGAGATTATGAAATCAAGGTAACCTACTTAGGTGATGATAACTTCAACAATGCAAGCAACAGTATCAAATTCACTGTGCCTAAACGTGCAGCAACTGTTGAAATCACTGATGTCACTGAAAACATTTTAGTCGGAGAGAACGCTACAATCACAGTTAATATGAATCCTGATTCCGCAAACGGTAATGTAACCATCTATATTGATGGTACTGAATATGCAACTGTCGTGCTTGATGATGAATACGCTAATGCAACAGTAAGCATCCCTGATTTAGGTGAAGGCGAACACAAAATTGGCGTAAAATACAATGGTAACGACCATTATAACGCATCTGAAGTTGTAAACACAACCGTAACTGTTGATAAAGCGGGTTCAAAAGTCACTATTGACCCTATTACCAATGTAACTTTCGGACACACAGTTGAAATTTCATACACAGTTGAAAATGAAACTACTGTAACATATTCTGTAGTGAATGAAAGCGGAGTTAAACAAACATATCAAATCAAAGACGGCAAACTTGTCTTATCAGGATTAAGTGTCGGCAACTACACCGTCACTATTACAAATGCTGAAAATAACATGTTTACCGGAGATTCAGCAACTGCCAAATTTACAGTATCTGAAAACCCAACATTTGATTTCAATGTCAACTTCCCAGAAAACAGTACTGATACCGTATTCTCAATCAGCGTGCCTGAAGATGCTGGCGGATATCTGTTAGTTGATATTGACGGTCAACATTATTACGCTCCAGTTAAAAACGGTACTGCAACCGTCGTTGTTCCTGGATTGGCTCCTGGAAACTACACTGCAACCGTTTCATACACTGGTGATGACAAATACGTCAACGCAACAACAACCAAGGAAGTTTCCATACCTTCAAATCTGCCTGAAGATGCATTGGCTATTCCTGAAAGCGGAGATACCGAAACACCTTCTACCTATTCAATTAGCCTGCCGGCAGATGCTGATGGTTTCCTCATAGTGGATGTTGACGGAACAAAATATGTTGCAGCTTTACAAAACGGATCCGCTAGTGTAACAGTACCTGCTTTGTCTGAAGGCGAACACAATGTAACTGTTACTTACACCGGTGACGGTAAATACTCCAGTGCTTCCAAATCAAGCAATTTTACTGTCAAAAAACCTGTTTACAAGATTACAAGCAACAAGAATGTAAATGTTATTTACTCATCCAATGCGTACTACAAAGTTCTTGTAACAAGAGACGGTAAGGCAGTTGGCGCTGGTGAAAAGGTTACTGTCAAATACAACGGCAAAACATACACAGTTACAACAGATAAGAATGGTTATGCAACCTTGAAACTTGACACTAAAGTGAAAGTTAAAAAATATGCTATCACAGCCAGTTACAAAGGCGTAACAGTTAAAAATACTGTTAATGTGAAACATTTGATTAAGGCTAAATACATAAAAGTTAAAAAATCTAAAGTCAATAAGATTAAAGTTAAAACCAATAAAGTGAATGGCAAATTCCTTAAAGGTAAAAAATTAACTTTAAAAGTCAATGGCAAAAAGATTAAAGCCAAAATCAATAAAAAAGGTGTTGCAACATTCAAAATCAAAAAGTATGTTCTCAAAAACCTTAAAGCAGGTAAAAAATACAAATACAGCATAAGCTACGGTAAAGACAAAATTACCAAAAGAATGAAAGTTAAAAAATAGGGATTTTTAATCTCTATTACTTTTTTTATTTTTTTCATATATACTTGCCAAAACGAAACACCGAATTACAACACACCAACCAATTAAAATTAAGATACGATTAATAATTCACCACACTACTGACATAACTATTTATTTAATCAGTCACATTTTTCATTAAATTGTAGTTGTATTCAATGCATTTTTTCCAATTCATGTGCAAGTCTTAAGCAGGGAGATCTCATTCTAGATGAAGTTCGAAAATCGAAATTTGAAATAAATTTCCAATAATTTTTTTAAAATTAACTATTTTTATATAATATTAAAATCAAAAATTTAATCACTAATATATGGTGATTAAATGAGAATACTTCTTATTCATTCTGATTATTTAAACTACAATGTGAAAAAAGAGACACCTGTAGCCGAGGATATTGAAGAAGCCAAAAAAGAAGGCTCCTTTGATGATTCTTTAGTAGTATTTACAGCTGTTGAAAAAGATGACGAAGATAATCCAGAAGGTATTGTTAAAAATCTAGTTAAAGAAGTCATAAAAACTAATGATCAAGTTAAAGCTGAAAACATAGTGTTATATCCATATGCTCACTTATCTTCTTCATTAGGTTCTCCAAAAGTCGCTGTTCAAATTTTGAAAGATGCAGAAGAAGCGCTTTTGGCTGAAAACTTGACCGTAAAAAGAGTACCTTTCGGATGGTATAAGGCGTTTGAAATCTCCTGTAAAGGACACCCTTTAAGTGAACTTTCAAGAACAATCACAGCCGATGCTGAAGAGGAAAAGGTTGAAAGAGAACCTTCCAAATGGCAAATTCTTGAAGGAAACAAAATTACTCAAATCGAAGATTTCGACTTCCAGAACAGGGCTTTCAAACAGCTTGTAGACTATGAGCTCGGATGCGGAGCATCTGATGAAGGCGAACCTCCTCACGTCAAACTGATGAGGGAAAAGGAAATCTGTGACTATGAACCTGCTTCCGATGTAGGTAACCTTAGATGGTACCCTAAAGGTAAACTGATCAGGGACCTTTTAGCCGATTACGTTTATGACCTTACCGTTGAACGTGGTGCAATGCCTGTTGAAACTCCGATCTTTTACGATTTGGACAATCAGGCAATATATGAGCATGCATACAAGTTTGGTGAAAGACAGTACAGGACAGACACCAAAAAGAAACTGATGCTCAGGTTTGCAGCATGTTTCGGAGCATTCAGACTGATGTCCGATTCATATCTCACATGGAAAAATTTCCCTGCAAAAATCTTCGAACTGACCAGATACAGTTTCCGTTACGAGAAAAAAGGGGAAGTTGTCGGACTTAAAAGATTAAGGGCATTCACAATGCCTGATTGCCACTCATTCTGTACCGACGTTCAGGCATCCCTTGAGGAATTCTCCCAACAGACCGACATGTGTATGCAAACCGGTGTGGACTTGAACTTGGACTTTGAAGTCATTTTCAGGGCAACCCAGGACTTCTTTGATGAAAACGAAGAATGGATGTATGAGATTGCCGACAAGTTCAAAAAACCGATTCTATTGGAGATTTTACCTGAAAGACACCATTACTGGGTATGTAAAATCGACCTTGCAAACATCGATGCATTAGGCCGTCCTATTGAAAACCCTACTGTTCAAATCGATGTTGAAAGCGGTAAAAGATTTGACATCACCTACCTCGGTGAAGACGGCGAGCAGCACAATCCTACAATATTGCACACCTCCCCAACCGGAAGTATCGAAAGGGTATTATGTGCAATGCTTGAAAAGACTGCACTGGAGATTAATGAACGCGCACCAATGCTTCCAACATGGTTAAGCCCTATTCAGGCAAGAATATTGACAGTCGGAGAGAATCACAAGGAATTTGCAGAAGAGCTATACTCAAAAATCAACGCTTCCAACATTCGTGTCGACATTGATGACAGGGATGAAAGCGTAGGTAAAAAGATCCGTAACGCTTCAAAAGAATGGATTCCATACATTTTTGTCGTTGGTGACAAGGAAGCTGAAACCGGTAAATTCCAGGTGACCGTACGTGAAACCGGTGAAAAAGTCGACATGACAGTTGACGAATTAATTGATGAAATTAATGCTAAATGTGAAGGAAAACCTTTCAGAAGATTGCCTTTACCTAAGGACATCTCAAGAAGGATTAACTTCCAATAGTTTATTAAAAATAAAAATTATAGTATAATATGGAGGAAATTTAATGGACCCAATGTATAAAATAGGAGAAGCTCTTATTGGAGATGGCCCTGAATTAGCACATATTGATTTATTAATTGGAGATAAGCAAGGACCAGTCGGTCAAGCATTTGCAAACGGTTTATCCAATTTATCTGTAGGCCACACTCCACTAACAAGTGTAATCAGACCTAACTTAATGACCAAACCAGCTACTTTAATCATTCCTAAAGTAACTGTTGGAGATTTAGATGATGCAAGCAAAATATTTGGACCTGCACAAACTGCAGTTGCAAGAGCAGTTGCTGATGCAGTAGAAGATGGATACATTCCAAAAGACATCGTTGAGGACATTGTAATCAACGTAAGCGTATTCATTGACCCTTCCGCAAAAGACTTCAGAAAAATCTATCAATACAACTATGGAGCAACTAAACTCGCAATCAGAAGAGCAATGGAAGGATATCCAGACATTGATAAAGTTCTTGCAGAAAAAGACCGTGGAACTCACCCAATCATGGGATTCAAAGTCAAAAAATTATGGAGTCCGCCATACCTGCAAGTTGCACTTGACCTCGACAATGAAGCTGCAATGGAAAGAATCATCAACGACTTGCCTGACAACGACAGAATCCTTTTAGAGGCTGGAACACCTTTAGTCAAAAAATTCGGTGTTGGAATCATCGGCAAAATCCGTGCTTTACGCCCAGATGCATTCATCATTGCTGATTTGAAAACTTTAGACGTTGGTCGTGTTGAAGTTAAAATGGCAGCAGATGAAACCGCTGACGCAGTGGCAATTTCAGGCCTCGGTACAATCGAATCAATTGCAAAAGCAATTCACGAAACCCAAAAACAAGGTATCTATTCCATCCTTGATATGATGAACGTCAAAGGATTTGAAGAAAAATTAGCACAACTTCCTGATGATTTAAAACCAGATATCGTTTTATTACACAGAAATGTTGACATGGAATCATACAGAGCCGAACACGGTGAAGATGTAAGTGACATGACTGAATGGGGTAATATTAAGGATATCAAAGCAATCCTCGGCAATAAAGGTCTTATCGCTGTTGCTGGTGGTATCAAACCTAATAATGTTGAAGAAGCTATCCAAAAAGGCGCAAACATCATTATTGCAGGCAGATACATTATCGGTTCAAGAGATGTAAGAAGAGCTGCACAAGACTTCTTAGAACACTTTGACCCAGATCCAGACAACATGAGACTTGCAATGGATGAGGATGAAAACATTGAAGTGAAAGACAAAGAGTAAATTAGATTCATTCTAATTTACAACTATTTTTTTTTTAAAGGAGTTTTTTTATGGGATTTTGTAATTCTTGCGGACAACCTATTGTAAAAGAAGATTACGGTACAAATAAGGACGGCAGTCTAAACCCTGAATTTTGTAAGGACTGCTATCAAAACGGTGAGTATACAGAACCGGACATAACTTTAGAAGAGATGATTGTTCGAAAAACAAAAGAGATGATGGAAAAAAATCCTAGACTTGCGGAAACTCAAGCGACTGGAATCACTGCATTTTTCATTCCAAGTCTAAAAAGGTGGAATCCAGAGTTTCAAGATGACTATAAAACTCTTTAGGATCTGTTTAGCATAAATTCTTTAACTCTGCTTGCGATATAGTCATCGCGGGATTGATGGGTTTTGAGGTTATACAGCTCATCCTGCACGTCATTGAATTTATCAACCAAATCGTTGTATTCATCTAAAAGTGAATCATAATCTTTTTCTAAACTTTCATTTATTTCATATATTTCAGCGTAGCTGGTTTTGGTGTTGAGATTTTCTTGTTTTAAATGGTCATATTTTATGGAAACCTGATTATAGCTTTCACGAATTGAGGAGTGCTCTTCTTTTAAATTGGAACATTTGGTTTTCAGGTTTTTATTTTCTTCCTTGATGCTGGAATATTTGGTTTTCAGGTTTTCATTTTCGGTTTTGATGTTGACAAACTTGGTTTTGAGGTTTTCGTTTTCGACGATTAATTTGGAATGTTTGTCTTTGATGTTTTCATTTTCTTTTTTAAGTGAATCAATATTGTCCTGATGTAAATTTTGGTATTTATTTTCCATTTCACTTAACGCTTCATCTTTACGTGCAATTTCAGCTTTAAGTTCATTAATTTCCTTTTCAAATTCCAAAGTAGGCGCCTGATTAGTATTTTTAAGTTGTTCTTCCAATTTTTTCACTTCCTCAACATGTAAATAATTAGCTATTCTCAATACTATTATCTCTTCCTCTCTACTTTTGAATTTTTCAATTTCTGAATTTGGGATAATAAGAACTTCTTCCTTGTTTTCATAGATGTCTTCATTTTTCGGCACTGTAATTTGTATCTGCTCTGTGGTATA
Source organism: Methanobrevibacter thaueri (assembly GCF_015062905.1). GTDB lineage: Archaea > Methanobacteriota > Methanobacteria > Methanobacteriales > Methanobacteriaceae > Methanocatella > Methanocatella thaueri_A. The sequence goes on along the minus strand of NZ_SUTK01000010.1, from coordinate 36,787 downwards.
TTTCTTCCGTTCACCATTTTTCAGTGTTCGGTTATACTCTCTAGAATACTTTTTTACGATACCATTCCCTACTTTCATATTATCCCCTATTTCTGATAATATACTTTTGTTTTTTTGATTTAATAAATATTTTGTAGGCCTTAAATTTTTTGTATTACTTTTTTATATAAAATTCTCAAATTAGTAATACTTTAATAACATTTATTAATAAAATTAATGAAATATAATTATTATTAAAAGTAGGGGATTAAAATGTTTAAAAATAAAAGATTTTATTTGGCAATATTTGCAATTTTAATCATTATTTTATCTTCTCAAGTTGTTTTTGCTCTAGAAAATGATACAGATACAAGTATTGAGGACAACCAATTTATTGGAAGCGATAATGATTTAATTGATGATGATATTGTTGTTGAAGATTGTACTGAAAGCGGGGGTCATACTTCAGATGGGTTAAATTCAGATAATCTCCTCGAATCCACATCCGAGAACACAGTTTCTTCACAAAAAAATTATACATTGTTTTTTATTAGTGACAACCCCGGCACTAATATTTTAGATGCCGCCAGTCAGGAACTTTTCAATGGGAGCGATTTTAAAAATGTAAATATAATCGTCAGAAGTGGTGAACAGATAAAGACAATGGATGAATTGGAACTGGTAAATTTACTTTATAAATCTGATGCATTCATCGGTGAATGGATTAGTACCGATGTTGATGCAGTTTTGACAAGTGCTGTAGAGAAATATCCTGACGTTGCACAAAAGCAAGTGTTTTTAATATTGGAGCCACCTTCAGGAAATCTTAATTCCGGATCTTCTTCCATTAACTTGATTAAGCAAAATACAATTAATTACAATAAGATTTTTTCCTCATTCACAACAGAAGACATCATAACATATTTTTCAAATACCCAAAGAGGAACAAGTTATGAAGACATTGAAAGATATATAAGGGGCGATGGTGCAGTATTCAATAAGATGTTAAATGATTTGGTATTGTATAAGGATATCAATGACAAGAACAGCATGAAAAATCAAATTTTATATCTTTTGAATTATCTTGGGGCGGATGTTAATTATGAGGGACCGAATTTCACTGGTTCTTACCTATATGGAATCTACAGGGAAAGGTGGTTTTCCTTAGATGAATATATTGCGACTTATTTCAACTCTTCAAATACCCGCACGGTAGGAATATTGGAAAGTACGATGTATGTTTCATCCCAACAGCTGCATCCGACATATGCAATAATTAAATCATTGGAAGACAAGGGATATAATGTCATTCCAGTGTTTGCTGCAGGTGGTACTGCTGAACAGTTAAGGGTCATGGTTGAGTCTTTCACAAGTGCCGGCAGCAATATTTCAGGATTCTTAGCGAATTCCTCAAATTATGAAATGTATGTGGATGCCATTATCTCTATGGTGGCATATGGTGTTGGAGGAGAGAATTTCACTAAAACAATAGACTTTTTTGAAGAGCTTAATGTTCCAGTTTTCAGGGCGGTTCATTCAGATTATGTTTCTAATGAACAGTGGGAGCTTGGAAGCACAGGTTTGACTACAGAAAAAAGTGACAAATGGTGGCATGTTGCCATTGCAGAAGCTCAGGGTATCATTGACGCGACTTTCATCGGAGGAATATCATCATATATCTCTAATTTGACAGGTGCAAGAATCGTTACATATATTCCCCATGAAAGAAACATTGACCTGTTAACCGATAGGGTCGATTCATGGGTGGATTTGAAATATGCCGAAAATGGTGAAAAGGTATTGTCCATCATCTATTATAACTATCCTCCGGGAAAACAGAATATTGGATCAAGTTATTTGGATACAATTACCAGTATTTATAATATACTCTATACTTTAAAGGCCGCAGGCTACACTGTCGAAGACTTGCCGAACAACGTTTCAGAACTTGAAGACATGATTTTAAGATGTGGAATCAATGTCGCTAATTGGGCGCCTGGTGAACTTGAAAAACTGGCCAACCAATCTGGCGTAACATTGCTTCCTGTCAGTGAATACACAGAATGGTTCAATTCACTGGAGGACATCATTAAGCTTCAGGTTCGTGAAGGTCCGGTCGCATACATTGGAGAGCTGGCAAGAAGGTCAGTCGAGTTAAACTATACCGTGACTATCGGAGACACAATCGATGATTGGCTAAATCAGGTTACCTCATTGCTTCCGGATGATAAGGCGGCCGATGCGAAAATAGTTTTAAATAAGATTGTAGGGGCCCTGAAAAACTATACTAACACTCATGATATTAAATACTTCCAACTGTTCCAACAGTACTTTGCTGAATTCAAACAGTTGAATGTTTCAGGACTTAACGGATGGGGCGATTCACCGGGCACTGTAATGGTTGTCAACAGAAATGGAGTAGACTACTTTGTTATTCCGGGTTTGACATTTGGAAATATTTTCATTGCTCCAGAACCTCAGAGAGGTTGGGAAGCGGACATTTCAAATCTCTATCACTGTACAGCTGTCGCTCCAACACACCAGTATCTTGCTGCATATTACTATATGCAAAAATATTACTCAAATGCAATGGTTTTTGTTGGAAGACACGCAACTCATGAATGGTTGCCTGGAAAAGAAATCCTATTGTCAGCAACCGATTACGGATCTGTTGTTGTTGGAGATGTGCCTCAATTGTATTTCTACATTTCCGATGGTTTGGGAGAAGCTATTCAGGCTAAAAGGAGAGGATTTGCCGTATTGATTTCACATTTGACTTCTCCAATGTCTTATACTCATTTATATGGAAACTTGACAATTTCGGTTAATCTGGTTAATTATTATTACAATACAGAAAATGCAGAATTGAAAGCCGAATTTGCTCAGCAAATACGCAATTTTATCATTGACCAGGATTACTCAAGGAATTTGGGATTAAGTGTAGATGAAGTGGCAAATCTGACTGATGATGTCCTTGTCAAGAAGCTGGATACGTTTTTAAAATCGCTTCAGGATGTGTTGTATCCATTGGGTCTTCATGCTTTGGGACAATATTGGACTGAAAAAGACCTTGTAAGCACGGTTTCAGTAATGTTGTCATTCGATTTTGAAACCGAACTGGGTGAAACTAACTTATTCGATGAACTTTCCCACATTTATTATTCTAAAGATTATGATGCTTTATCCTCTTTTGAAAGAGAAGTTATCTTAAATAAGTCTTATGATATCTGCAGAGCCCTGATTTATTGGGATGTGGATGTTGTTTACAGTACATTGGTTGCAGAAAACAATTTATATGAGAATACAAAGGTTCTTGCCTGTTTGCAACTGGCCAAGAAATACATAGGTTTGATAAATGAAAGTGTAACCAATGAGTTGAATTCAATGCTCAACGGTTTAAATGGTAAATATATTCCGATTAGTGCCGGTGGAGAAGTAATTTTAAACCCGATTGTTCTTCCGACAGGTAGAAATATGTATCAGGATCAATCACAGGAACTTCCAACTCAGGATGCATGGAATTACGCAAAAACATTGGCGCTCTTGACATTATCAGGTTTGAATGATACTACCGAAAAGGTCATAATGGGTATCTGGTGTGTTGAAACCGCAAGGGATGACGGAGCTTTGGTTGCATCCGTTTTATATCTTCTTGGAATGAAACCAGTCTGGTCTGATTCCCCTAGTGCAGGTTATTTTATAGATGATGAAGATGATCCTGACCATGACCATGGGGAAATCGGTCAAAAAACCAAATCCATGCCCGAATATATTCTTTTGGAAGACTTAACCCGTCCTGAAGGTTGGGATAAGAAAAGAATTGATGTAACTGTGATTACTAGTGGTCTGTTTAGGGATTTATACTCTTCTCAATCTATTTTGTTAGATAATGCATTTAGGGTGGCACTTGCAAGATCCTACAATACCATTGTCCGAAACAGTACTCTTATGAGAAGTCAATACGGTAAGCAAATAAAAGAGGCCATTAATTTTGTCATGGAAGGCATTGGCTATTATGGTGTCAGTTCCGAATCGCTTGATGACAATTATGTTGCAAAGCATTGGGTCGAAGACTGCATATATTACTTGAGTCAGGGTTATAATGCCACAACTGCTGGAGAATATGCAATTACACGTATTTTTGCACCACCAAACGGTGATTACGGTGCGGGCATATCAAAATTGGTATCCATGTCATGGACCTGGAACGATACAAGCGAGCTTGCCGACTTTTACCTTGGAAGGATGGGAAACATGTACTCCAAAAACTATTGGGGGGATACAAATCCATTGGTATTCCTTAGGGCATTATCCAATTCTGATACAATTGTAACCAGCCGTAACACTAATCAATATGGTGTTCTTGACAACGATGACTTCTTCGATTACTGGGGAGGATTGTCCATGACCGTCGAGAAGATATCCGGCAAAACCCCTAACATGAACGTATTGATGTACGCAAATAAGGATAAGGCATACATTGCATCCTTAGAGGAAGTGATGTATCAGGAAATAGCTTCAAGATACGATAATCCTGAATGGATTAAGGGAATGATGGCTGAAGGATACAGCGGTGCAAGATACATGTCCAACAAGTTTGTAACTAATTTATATGGTTGGCAGGTGACCCGGCCTTCTGCTGTCAGTGATGCTTTATGGAACAGGGTTTATAATACTTACTATAATGATAAATACAATATTGGAGTTACTGATTGGTTGAAATCAGGAAATAATGCATATTCTCTTATTTCCATGAGTGGAACAATGCTGACTGCCATTCAGGAAGGCTATTGGAATGCAGATGAGGGCACAATAAGAAACATTGCAAACACATGGGCTCAGGCCACAGTTCAAAACGGTGTTGCATGCTGTGACTGCAGTTGCGGAAACATTGCAATGATGCAATGGGCGGTTCAGTATGTCAATCCAGATATATTGGCTCAGCTATTGCCTAAATTATACCAGGCAACCCAAAATCCTGTATTCTCAGATAATACTCAGTCAACCGTTCCTCCGGAAAATCCTGATAACAGTCAAAATCCAAAGGAGGCTTCATCGAACAATCCGGTTGAAGGTTCAACATCCTCAGCCACCATTGCAACAAATTCAAGTTCAACAACAACCAATCAGGCTACAGCACAAAACGGTGAAAATGCACAGGGAGAAGCATTTTCAAATGTGGGTGCAGGAAGTGAGTCAGTACAGGCGGGAAGTTCTTCCGTAGAAGGTGCCGACGTTAAAAAATCAGTTGAGATTAATCCAATCACTTCACAGTCTGCAAGTGAGGTGGGATTATCAATAATTGCAGTTATTGGAATATTATGCTTAATAGGAGTAATCGCATTAGGTTACTTTAGAAATAGGGATGAAGAAGAAGAAATTAAAGATTTGGATAAATTATATAACGAAAAAATTTAAGGTGTTAAAATGGATGCAATTAGTATATTATGGCAATTAGGAATTTTATCGGCTGTTTTAATCTTTGGAATTAAATTGGGATTGGCCACTGGTTTAGCAAATATGTCAAAGAGATATTTGGCTTTGGTTTCAATTGGATATGGAGCTGGAGTTTTAATATTGACTCAAATAGCTTCATTTTACACAACTCAAATTACAGATTTGATTTATACATACAATTTTGAATTCTTTTTGATAATGGCCGTTATAATGATATTGGCAGGAATTTTCACAATTAGAGAATATAAGGTATTTGAAAGGAATACTACTGCAGCAACATGCATGGCGATTGTTGCACCGTGTCCGTGCTGTTTTGGATCAATTCTTGTAAGCATATTGCTGGTTGCCCCTACTGTGGGATTAGGGCTTATGAATTTAAGCGTTATTGTTGCTTCAGCATTGGTTTTAACAATTGTATTGACCTATTTTGCATCAAATTATCTTGTTAGATTTATTAACAAACCATATCCTATAGTTTTAGGAAATTTCATGTTCTTTTTGGGAATTTATTTCCTACTGTCTGCATTATTCCTTCCAAACATAACTGCAATGATTCAAAATCCGATGGATGCTATTACAATCGCTTCTGTTGACTATGTAAGTATTGCCATAATTGTTATTTTGGCTATTATGGCGATAGGTGGAATTATTTCAAAAAGAAATACAAACTTTAGGTGATTATTAAATGACAACAGTTCCAGGTAGTGAATTTATAACCTCTGGGTTGAACATGATTTCCCAGAGCTTACAGATTCCAGTTATAATATTTTTAGTTATTTTCGCAATTTTTGCGGTAATTACTTTGGGAGGTCTCATATCTGAATACACTTCCCGAAGAAAGATTTCAGTTGATTCACTTGAAAAGATTATCTATTCGATTTCAAATGCTGGATCCTATGAAGAAATTCTAAACATAGTTAAGAATGCCAGAATATATGAATCCCAGAAGGTAATTCTGGTAAAGGTTTTACGTGCCAATGAATTGTCCAGCGAGGCCAGGCATACTTTGGCAAGAAAATTAATTGAAGCGGAAGAAAATAAGTTTACCAAAAAAATAGAAAAAACAGATATTGTAACTCGTATTGGTCCAACATTAGGATTGATGGGAACTTTAATACCGATGGGTCCGGGACTTGCCGCATTGGGTGCAGGAGATGTTAATACTCTTGCAAATGCGATTATTGTTGCATTTGATACTACTGTGGTCGGTATCGGTTCAGGTGCTGTTGCTTATGTTGTATCTAAAATAAGGCGCAGATGGTATGAGGAATATCTGTCAGATTTGGATGCCTTAACTGATGTAATCCTCGATAAATTAAATAATTAGGTGTTTTAATGGTTAGAAGGAAAAATAATAAGAGATTTTCTGAGGGTGAAGAGGACCCGATGGCCGGAACATCTAATCTTGTTGATGCGATGCTTGTTATTGCAGTAGGATTGCTGATATTTGTTGTGATAAGCTGGAATATGCAAAGTGTTGTCTTTCAGGATTCGCAAGATCAGCAAAAAGCTATTGAGGAATCTTCACCTGACGTGACTGAAGTTAGCGAAGGACAGGTTTTAAATGAAACCCCTGACACTTCCAATAGCTCAGGACAGGGATATATGGAAATGGGTAAAGTCTATAAAGACCCTTCAACGGGAAAATTGATAATGGTTGAAGGTTAATTTTTATCTAGCGATTTATTTAAAAAATCGCTGTATACTTTTTTTTACTTTTGATTTTATAGTTTTTTAAGTTAAATTTAATTTTGGTATTACTTTTTTACTTATTTTTCGAATTTAGTAATAAATTGGTTAGTTTTAAATATTCAATAATATATAGTAATAATTAAGGTTATAATTTTATTATTACCTTTAATAAATTTTTTAAAATTTATATTACAATTAAGGAGGAAATAATTTTGCAAATTAATAGAAAGAATTCGATATTATTGATTGCATTACTTTTAACATTATTGATATCTATTTCGTTTGTAAGCGCACAAGAATTAGATGATTCAAATAATGGCGAAGTAGCTATTGATAATGACGAATCTGTTGTAATTGAAAGTCAAGATGGGCCAGATGACCTATCTGGTGAAAGTAATAATGACGAACTAAAAGATTCAAGTCAAGTCGTCGAAACAATTCCTCAAGTTGATACGGGTGTTGTTTCAGGAGGAGTTGATTTAACTACATTTAATGGTAGAACTACAACTGGTAGTGTAGTTTATACAGTACCGGAAAATCAAACCAATCTTAAATCTGCAATAGTCGTTATAAATGTCTATTCTGGCAGTGGTAGTGAAAGTTATGGTCTTTATTCTAATGTCACATTAAACACAAATAATGGGCTGGAAGTTTTGGGATATGAAACATTAACATTCGATACAAATATCGCAAACGATCCAAATGTTTATTATGTAAATGACCACACTACCAAACAGTACTCCGACTATCAAATGATTTATGATATTACAGACAAGGTCAAAAACTTGAGCCCTGGAGATACCATCACTGTTGGTCTTGAAAACACTAAGATTCCAGACAAACAATTTGATGGTAGTATCAAGTTAATTGGGCTGTTTTATGCTTATGACGATGGAGACGAAGATAAATTTACTTATTGGCTACATTTAGGTCAGTTATGGAGATCTTCAAGTACTGGTAATTTTAATTTTGCAACTCAGAACTATGATGGTAGGAAAGATGGCATTTCTTTAAGAACAATCGCATTATCAAGTACACTTGCGGATTCTTATAAAATCAACAATGTTGAAATTGCCCCTACTACTGTAACTCCGGGTAGTTATTATTCTCAGGATATTAAATGGGACAATATCGCTTTTGCATTTGAATTGGGAAGCGATACCAATTTCTTATTTGAAAAAAGTTCCGGTTCCTATAAGACTAATCTTGCTCTTTTAGTTGCTAGTGAACAATATGAAGCTGAACCTTTAACAGAAGTTTATGTTAATTATGCTACCGGTTCTGATGATTATCCTGGAACAACTGCAGGAAATCCATTTAAAACAATTGAACATGCATTAAGCGTAATCGAACCAAATGGAATTATTCATTTAAGCGGTGTCAACTACTTGGATGGTATTGATGCTAATGGACTAACCATTGATAAAAACGTTTCTATTATAGGTATGGGTGATAATGCTGTAATCGATGCCGATAATAATGGTAGAATATTCAGTATTGGTGCCTACACTGTAAACTTCTCTAATATAGTATTCGCAAATGCTAATGTTGCCAGTGCTAGTGACAAACGTGGAGGAGCCTTATGGGTTAATGGAGCTACCTTAACAGTCGATAATTGTAAATTCATCAATAATACTGCAGGTGCAAGTTCATCCTACGGTGGAGCTATCAACTTAAAATCATCAACTGCAACCATAACAAATTCCTATTTCGATGGAAACTCTGCTTTTTACACCGGTGCCGCAATTAATGCTGAAAATAATAATATCTTATTAAATATTTCCAACACCGTATTTACTAATAATGAAGTTATAAATACCGGTTGGGCTACTGGAGGCGCCATTTGTTCATATGGAACTGTAATAATTGACAGATCCATGTTTTATGGAAATATATTGGCAAGCGGTAAAAATGGAAGAAGTATCAATCAATACACAACTGGAGCTTTAACCATAACCAATTCTATTTTACTTGATGGAGATCTCTCAGTTTATCATGCAACTCCTGCCAATGCCGTTTTAGCAAATAACTGGTGGGGAAACAATGATGCTAATAAGGCTACAACTCCTAAAGACTTAGGATACACAAATGCTGACGGATCATATTTATATCTTAACATGACAATGTATGCGACAGGTATGAATGTAGGAGATACTGCAACCGTTAACATTAACTTGCTTTCAAGTGATGGCAGCGAATTTGATATACCAGATCTCCCTGCAACCATTACAGCTACAGGCGGAACTGTCAGTGCTGAAAACATTAATCTTGTCAATGGTGCTGCTTCCCTTACATATACACTCACTGAAACTGAAAATAATGCTGTAACTGCTGATATTTTAGGATTTAAAGATACTGTATCATTATCTTCCGGAGATGTAGTTTCAACTGCAGTCGTTTATGTAAATGCAACTGGAGGTTCTGATTCAAATCCTGGAACTAGTTGGGATAAAGCTTTCAAAACAATTGAAAAAGCCGTAAGTGCTGTAGATGAAGACGGAACTATTTATGTTGCTGACGGTTTCTACACATTAGGCGATTCTGTCCCTGCAGCAGGTATTTCTATAGCTAAAAACATTGCTATCGTAGGTCAAAGTACAAATGCTGTAATTTCCGGTGAAAACACAAAAAGAATATTCACTATTGGTGTAGGTTATACATTAAACATTACCAAATTAACTTTAACCAATGGTAAAGGTTCTTACGGTGGTGCAATTCAGCTTGAAGACGGCGGAAATACAAATCCTGTCCGCCAAGGGTATTTAATCATCTCTGATTCTATTATTTCAAACTGTTATGCCGCTAATACTGGAGGAGCTATTGGAACAAATAGGGGAACTATTGATAACATTAATAATGTTACATTCATAGGCAATAGCGCTCCTACAGGTGGTGTTTTAGGTTCACAACAAAAAGGAACCATCACAATTGGGGATAATTGTAAATTCATAGAAAACACTGCTAACGGTCGTGGATCTGCCATTTATGCTCAAGGAAAAATAACCACAGGTAAAAACAATCTATTCTATGGAAATGTGGCAACCGGTAACTATGGTTATGGTACAGTAGGTGGTTATGGATTTGAAATAGGTCCTGCTAATGTATTCATTAATAACAAAGCAAAAACCGGCGGAGCATTATATCTGGGTGGAAACAGTTACTCAGGAACCGGTAGTTATTGTATATTCATCAATAACACAGATGATTCCGGCCATACAATCGGAAAACAAAATGCAAATCGTCCAGTAACCCTTAATAACTGTTATTGGGGAACAAACACTCCTAATTTCAGTACCTTGTCTAATGGAGCTATAACTTATACTAATTATTTGGTATTGGACATTACAGCACAAGGTAACGCTGTTGCCGGAGAACCTATTGTAATTAATGTTGATTTAACAAAACTTAATAATGGTGCAACTGCAGACATTGACTCACTTCCAACCACTCTTCCTTTAACATTCGCTGCTGTAAATGGTAATGTTAATCCTGTAGAGACCACTCTTGTAAACGGTATCGGAACAACCACATACACTCCTGCCGTAATGGGTGAAGGTTCCGTCACTGCTAATATTTATGCACCTGTTGGAACTTTAGACTTAAATGTCGCCCCTGAGGCTGGAACTGTATTTGTTAATTACAGTGGCGGTTTAGATACTAACGCTGGTGATAGTTGGGCTAATGCCGTAAAAACCATTGAACATGCGTTAAGCATTGTTGGAGAAGGTAAAACAATCTATATTGCAGAAGGTGTTAACTACTTGGATGCCGCTGATGTAAACGGTTTAACTATTGATAAAAACATTTCCATAATCGGTATTGGAAATGAAGTAGTTATTGATGCGAATAATAACGGAAGAATATTTTATATTAATGGATTAACTGTTAATTTCTCTAATTTAGTATTTACTAATGCAAATGTTGCCAGCGCTACTGATAAACGTGGAGGAGCAATATGGGCAAGTAATGCAATTTTAAATATTGATAATTGTCAATTTATAAATAACACTGCAGGCCATTCCAGCAGTTATGGTGGAGCCATTAACTTAAAATCATCAACTGCAACAATAGCAGATTCATCTTTCAGCGAAAACTCCGCATTCTATGGTGGTGGAGCCATCAACGCTGAAAACGGCAATGTTTTATTAGACATTTCAAATTGTATTTTCACTGAAAACACTGTCCTAAACAATGGATGGTCCACTGGAGGAGCTATCTGCTCATACGGTACTGTTATTATTGACCGTTCCATATTCTATAATAACAGATTAACCGATAGAAACAGAAATGGTGAATCAATCAATCAATATGACGGCAGTTTAACAATCACCAACTCCATTTTGTTAGGTGAAGACAGCTTATATGTCAAAACTCCAAGTGAAGCCACAGTTGAAAATAACTGGTGGGGAAATAATGACACTACCAAAGACACAAATCCTAAAGATTTAGGATTCACAAATGCAAATGTCGAATCTTATTTAGTATTGTCATCTACTTTAAGTCAAGAAACTGTTTATGCCGGCGATTTAGTGACTATCACAACTACATTAAATAATAATGTAGTCCAATTGCCTGTAATATTTGATGCTATTTTAGGTAAAATAACTCCTAATGAAACAGCTATAACTAATAGTGTTGTATCTACTTATAATGCTACTACCCTTGGTGATGAAGTAATTACCGTAGATGTACTTGGCGTTAAAAACGAAATTAAATTTACAGTAAAAGAAACATTGCCTGAAGTGGAAATTACTAATGTAAAAACTCCATGGAACGATGGAATATACCCTGCAGTCAACAATACCTTCACTATCACTTTAAATAGTGCTGAAGTTGATAGTGTTGAAGGATTAGTTCTTGAAGTTTATTCAAATGAAACTGGCGAATTGATTGCTAGTTATCCAATCGAATCATTAATCAGCGGATCTTCAACAATTGCTGTAACAGATCCTACAATCCGTCCGTTGACCGAACAGACCGTATGGCCTGCTGCAAGCAATAATAAAATTAAATTCACCTTTAATTTAATGAGAGGTGCAGATTTAGTTTCAACACGCAGTGTTGATAAGATACTTGCATATAATGGATATTTAAATAAGACATATGCATATGGTGGTCATGACAATATCATAAACAGGAATTTCACAGTTACTGGAGATATCATCATTGCTACACAAGATGAAAGCGTTTACATGGATCAATATTCTAGATTCAGAAATGAAACCTGGAACATTGTAACACCTGAAGATGCAGAAAATATCAGGGCATTCTTATACTTCAACTATAACTGGGACACTTCATTCTTCCCTAATGGATGGACTTTAATATTCAATGATGTTGAAATAACTTCCGATTATATCTCTTTTGAAAGAGATAGAGGTAACCTCGGTGGTTGGGGTGCATATGACTATGGTCTTCTAGTATTTGATGTAAGTGAGTATTATAAGGCAAATGAGGAAAATTATTTCTCCATTGAGAAAACAGGCAACTGTGCATTATATCCATCTACCTTGTATGTATTATATGATATGCCAAATAGCCACGTAACCAAAGAAGTTTACTTCAGCGATATTTGTGACGTATTTTATCCAAATTATAACATGGAAGGTTTTGATGACAAAATTAAATTTGTAGTAGATTATAATGGATTGAATTTAGAAAATATGACTGAAGCAACCTGGTATGTATTCACTGGTTCCTCTTCAATGTATAATAATCTTTTATTCAATGATAAGGAAGTAGAAAATGCATTCATAGGACGTACTTCTAACAGTTGTTATGCTTTAGAATTAGATGTAACTGACAGTATTTCTGAAAACAATAGGGTATGGTTTGTTTCAACCACCAGATCTTCAACTACTGTTGCTTATGAACAAGTCTTAGTTGTTACTAAAATGGAAACAGTGGAAACTTCTATAGAAATCACTTCAATCCAAGGTAACGGTACTATTTCAGGAATTTTAAAAGATAATGCTGGTTTAGGTTTAGCTGGTCAAACCATCAAATTAACTGTTGATGGTGCAGACTTTGCAACTGCCGTAACTAATGATGCTGGTGAATTTACAATAATCGGTAAAAACGGTGTAAACAACATAATTTTCGAAGCTAACGGTGAATTTTTAGCTTCAAGCAAATCAATCACTTTAAGTGATATTGCTTCAGATGAAGAAACCAACAAAACAATTTCTGATTTAGAGGTACAATTGGCTGAGGCTCAGGCTAATGCTACTGCTTTGGCTGATGAGCTTGCTGATGCAAAGGCTAATTTGACTGTTGCAAATGAAACTATTGCCGGTTTGGAAAGTGATCTTGCTGTAGCAAATGAAAAAGTTGCTAATTTAACTGCTCAATTAGCAGATATTACTGCTCAATTGGATAATAAAACTTCTAAAGTTGCTGATTTGACTGCTCAATTGGCTGAGGCTCAGGCTAATGCTACTGCTTTGGCTGATGAGCTTGCTGATGTTAAATCTAATTTAACTGCCGCGGAAGCTGAAATTGCTACATTGGAAGGTCAACTTGCTGATGCTCAACAACAAGTCACTGATTTGACTGCTCAATTGGCTAATGCTAACAGTAACATTACTAATTTAACTGAACAATTGGCTAATACAAATGCTCAATTGGCTGAGGCTCAGGCTAATGCTACTAGTTTGGCTAGTGAACTTGCTGATGCTAAGTCTAATTTAACTGCTGCGGAAGCTAAAGTTGCTGATTTAACTGCTCAATTGGCTGAGGCTCAAGCTAATGTGACTGCTGCGGAAGCTAAAGTTGCTGATTTAACTGCTCAATTGGCAAATGTTACTGCTCAATTGGAAGAAGCTCAAAAACAAATTCAGAACATGACTTCTGAATTAATTCCTACAAATATTGCGGTTAGTGCTTTGAAAATCAAAGCTTTAAACAGTGGAAACTTCCAAGTTACATTAACAGATAGTAAAGGTAATGTTTTAGCTAATAAAACAGTATCCATTATTATTAATGGCGTAACCAAAAAAGTGACCACTGATGATAAGGGTATTGCAAAATTGTCAGTCAAATACTCAACTGCAGGCACTTACAATGTTGTAGTCACATTTATGGGTGATAAAACATATGCAGCTACTGTAGCAACCGGTAAAATTACTGTAACTAAAAAGGCTACAAAAATCACCGCTCCTAAAAAGAAATTTAAAGTTAAAAAGAAAACCAAAAAAGTTAAAATAACTTTAAAATCTGAAGGAAAAGCTTTGGCTAAAAAGAAAGTTACTCTAACTGTCAAAGGTAAAACTTTCAAAGCTAAAACCAATTCAAAAGGTGTAGCTACCATTAAAGTTAAACTCAATAAACGAGGAACTTTTAAGTACAAGGTTAAATTTGCTGGTGATGGAGCTTACAAAGCAGTCAGTAAAAAAGGTAAAATTGTAATCAAAAAATAGAGATTAATTTCTCTATTTTTATCTATTTTTTTAAAATTTGCTCATTTTTTCAAACTTTTTGGAAAAACTTATATTATTATTTTTAATAAATATATTATCTGAATAATAAAATATTATTAAAAATTATTAAGGTAAAGACAATGTTTAATAAAAAATTTTTGCTGATTATTTTAACACTAATTATCATCGTTAATGCAGGTATTGTCTTTGCTGAAGACACTAATGATTTAAATCAAACCTGTAGTGATTCGGATATATTATCTATTGATGATAAGAGTGTTGACTTGCAGGAAGTTGAATCGTCTTCTGATGATGGAAAATTAGCTGGTTCTAATGAGGATATTTTAAAGGATACTGTCATAAGCGATGACATCCCTCTTGTTGAGAAGGGTGTTGTTTCAGGAGGTGTGGATCTAACAGCGACACACCCATGGGGACCTAGTGACAGTGTCAATGGTAATCGTGGAGGAATAACTTATTTAATACCGTCAGAAGCTACTGACATTAAGTTTGCATATGTTTATGTTAATGTTTATGCGGGAACTGCACAACCAACTTATGATATAATTGCAAATACTACTATAACCACTGTTAATGCCACTTCCACTCATTCAGAATATTTGTGGTATCCAAGTGGGGTAACTGATGGCACAAGATTTGTTTTGAATGATTATATAGACAAAGTCTATTCTGATTATATGATCTTTTATAATATAACGGACATGGTTCAAGGATTGAATGGGACTTCAGTGTCTGTTGATGTTCTTTCCCTGCCTGGAAACAGACAATTCGACGGCAGGATTAAATTGGTATCTCTAATTCTTGCATATGATGACGGTGATGATGATGAGGTATTCTACCAGTTTAATGCAGGTCAAGCATGGACAGATGCCAAGACCGGTGTTTCTTTTGATGCCGGCGAATTTGAACTTGGGGAAAATGGTAAAGCAACTCTTACAAATATTGGACTTTCAAGCAATGATGCGTTTTATGAGTTGAATGGTATGCCTCTAATTTCTCAGGAGGATTATGGGGATGTTTATATTGATGGAAGCTATTACCAATATCATGAATGGGATTTGACTGAATTGTTTGACTCTGAGTTGTATTTGGAATGCACAGCCAGTTCTTCCGGATGGGCTTCATTTAAAGAGGCCATGTCCCTTTTGGTCGTTGACAACAGTTATTATTCTAGAGAGTCTGTCGGCGGTGAGGAACTCTCATTCAGAACAGAGTATTCATCAGGAACAACTCCAATCATCCTTGTTTATGCAGGTACCAACAATACAGTAACCGCTTCCGTTAAAGTGAATAATGCAGGAAATTATAACCTTAAGTTATTGGCTGATGGTGTGGAAGTGGACAGCGTCAACGTTAATTTGCAAAAATTGGTGGCTACAACCGTTCATCTCACTGACCCTACAATCAGGGCTGTTGACAAAAACACTGATTATAAGGCAAATCATGATAAAACTAATTACACTTTATTATTGTATTATGATGGAGAAATGGTCAATTCGTTTTCCAGTCTAATTCCTATTCTTTACAATGGTCTTTTAAGTAAAGATTTTGCATATGAAACAGGTTATGACATTCCATTCTCATACAATGCTTCAATCACTGGGGATATTGTAGTTAAGGTTAAAGAAGAGACCTCTTACTTGGATAGAAAGGATTTAAACAGAACCGATGTTTGGAATCTGGAATTGCCTAGCGGGTCTAATCTCGTTAAGGCATTTATTTATGTTCCTTATAATTACTATATTCCAAATTATCTCAATAACATTACAGAAAATGAAAATCTGATTGAGGCCACATTCAACGGAAACAAATTGAACGTATGCGGATATTATAGGGATCAATCCAATATTCTTCATGCATTTACAACTGAATATCCTTATGCAGTATATGGATATGGTGTTTTCATTTATGATGTGACTGAATATCTTAGAAATGGTGATAATACATTGTTCCTCAAGAAATTTGACGAATATCCTGCATTAAATCCAAGTACTTTAATATATATGTATAACAAGACCGGTAGCGATACCTTAAAATTTATTTACATCGATAATACTGCGGATATTCTTGAAAATTCTTATAATGTAGCCAATAGGCCAGTCGAATTGAATACCAGATTCAATGTCAGTTCTGAATTGGTTCAATCTGCTGACTTTTACGTTTTTGCTGCAACAGATGATTCCGGAGACGATGCATACATTGTTTTTAATGGTGAAAGAACCAAATGGACAATTGAAGGCAGGCAAACCTCTTTGAAAAAGTTAGATATTAAAAGAACAGTTAAGGATATCAACAATGTCACTGTTGGCGCTTATTCAAATGTGCCTGGCTACAGACTCTTTGCATTGCAGCAAATAATGGTGTTGACTAAAAAAATACAGACTTCCGTTTCTTCAATAAACACTGAATATGATAATGTTGCCTTTGCGGGCACTTCTAACAAAGTATACGTTGAAATTAAAAACACAAGAAGTGGCGAATTTACAATTCATCTCTATGCTGATGGCGCATTCATAGGTTCACAAGACATTGTTCTAAATGGTAAAAGCACTATAATATCATTTGTAGACCCAACCATCAGGCCTATTGATGCAAATACAGTTTATGGTGGGGACAATGATAAAGTCAACTACACTGCTGAAATAATATTCAATGGAGAAAAGATTGGTTCATATTCAATTAGTGCTCCGATATTATATGATGGTTACTTGGGAAAAGATTTCTCTTATCCTTCAAATGCATTTAATCCTTTCTTTAATGGAACAATAACTGGGGATATTGTTATTGATGTCAAGGATTACACTTCCTATCTTGATAATTACGGCACTTCCAGAGCTGATGTGTGGGAGGTAACTCTACCTGCCAATTCCAACTTTGTAAAAGCATTAATTTATGTTCCTTATAGTTATTTCAATCCTTATGAAGGTTTAAATGAAGATTTAAACATGTTTTCAACAAGATTCAATGATGTTGAAATAAATCCTATTTTATTGTACAGGGATCAAATCAACTTTGGAAGCGAGGCAGATTATGGATACGGAGTATTGGTTTATGATGTAAGCCAATCAATTAAGGAGGGTTCCAATTCATTTGCTTTAAATAAGAAATCAAATATTCCATTTGTTTATCCGTCAACCTTAATTTACATGTACAATACAACTGGAAGCAAAACCATCAAGGAAGTTTACATTTCAAATGATGCTGATTTACTTTCTTTCACTGACTTCAATGAATTAAATAGGGAATCTAAAGTAAATTCAGTATTTAATGTTAATTCAAGTGGAAAAATGGACGCTAAACTATATCTCTTTGCTGCAGGAGCTCAAAAAGGCGAAGGTAATGTTATTTTCAATAATCAATTAAATGAAGACGTATGGGATGGAAATACCAATTCCACTAATCTGTATGCATTAGATATCACCAATTCAATTGCGGATACCAATTTGATTTCTTTTGTTTCAACAAACTCTTATTTATTGGCATTACAACAGATTATTGTAATCACTAAAGAAGCTCCTGGGGATAGTGGGGATGAGGTAATGAAAGCTACTGTAATTCCAACAGCAGTATCAACCACATATGGTTCCGGCAAAACCTTTGGTATCAAGGTTTTGGATGCTAATAAAAATCCTGTTGCTAATTTAAAACTAACAGTTAAAATTTTCACTGGCAGTAAATATGTAACCAAAACTTTGAAAACTAATGCTAAAGGTATTGCAACATTCACTGGAGCATCCACATTAGATATTGGTAATCATAAAGTTGAAATTACTTCAGCAAATGCTGAATACAGCATTTCAAAAACTGTTTCTTCAATTAAAGTTTCTAAAGCAAATACAATCGTTTCTGCTAAAAAATTAACTGCTAATTATAAAAAATCTAAATACTTTACAGTCACTGTTAAAAACAAGGCAACAAAAAAAGTAGTTAAGGGCATCATTGTTAAGGTTAAGGTTTTCACAGGTAAGAAGGCCAAAACTTATAAAATTAAAACAAATGCTAAAGGTATTGCTAAATTAAATACTAAAAAACTAAAAATTGGCAAACATAAAGTTGTGATTTCATCCGGAAACAATAAATATGCAATTAATAAAAAATCTACAATTAAAATTAAAAAATAGGGATTAATTTCTCTATTTTTCCATTTCTTTTTTCAAAACATTTTCAAGAAATTGCTAAAATATTTTTACTATCCAAACCAAAAATATTTTTATGAAAATCTTTGGAATTTGCGCAAGTCCAAGAAATGATACAACTCATTATGTGTTGACACATGCTTTGGACATACTGAAAAGCCATGATTTTGAAACTGAAATGTTTACCTGTCAGGCAAAGGACATCAAGCCCTGCATGCATTGCGACTACTGCCTGGAAAACAAGAAATGCATCATACAGGATGATATGGGAGAAGTCTATGAAAATCTTCAAAGTTCAGATGGAATCATTCTTGCAACTCCGGTCCAGTCAGGATCCGTTTCAGCAAACATGTCAATCATCATGGACAGGACAAGAGCTCTTGAGGCCATAGACTATAACATTTTAAGGGGAAAAATAGGAATGAGCATTGCCGTTGGTGGTGACCGCACAGGAGGACAGGATTTCGCCCACATGACAAATATTTCTTACTTCATGATACATGGCATAATCCCTGTCAGCGGTGGACCTTTCGGTTCAAATTTAGGCGCTTCCTTCTGGTCACAGGACTCCCTTGATGAAATAAAGAATGATACTTACGGCATGGAGTCATTGGACAGGACTTTGGTGGAATTTGAAAATTTCTTAAATAAATACATTTAAATATAATAATCAAGTTAAAATAGATTAAAAAACTTTTTTTAAGGTTATGTTATGGCAAATAAGTTAGTGAGGGGCAGTCTGATAATTTTCATCGGAAATATAATTTTCCGTATTGGAGGATATGTATATCGTTTTTTAATGGCTACCCTTTTAGGCCCATCCGCTTTTGGTATTTTGAATATTACCATGTCAAATCAGGGTATTTTCCAGACTTTGGCTTCAGGAGGTCTTCCTCCTGCGATATCCAAATATATTGCGGAATATGAGGCTGTAAATGACCATAATATGGCCAGACAGATAATCTACACTTCCCTGAAGATGATGGTATTTCTGGGACTGTTTTTGGGATTTCTGATGATTTTCGTCATAGGTCCGCTTATGGCAGTTTTTCTAAAGAAACCTGAAACCATGGTTCCCCTCCAGATTATAGGATGCATCACTCCATTCAGTGTTGTTCTGGGTGCATTTAGAGGGGCGTTCCAGGGTGTCTATAAGATGGAGTATATTGTTTATACCCGTGCCGTAGAGCAGATGTTCATGATTCTGTTTGCAACAGCATTTGTCCTTATCGGATTGTCCGCCGTCGGTGCAGTATGGGGTACCGTAATCGGTTATGCCCTTGCAGCATTGTCTGCAGTGTATATCTTCAAGGTTTACATGCCTAAATATATCCCCGAGTACACTGACGATTTTGTCTTTACGCATAAGGACGAGCTGAAGCTTGGAATCAAATTGGTCAAGTTTGCGATTCCTGTAATCATAACCGCAATTGCTGAAATGCTTATCTTCAACATCTGTACCATTGTGATGGGTAAGTTCCTGACACTTGCTGAGGTCGGATTCTTCGGTGCTGCAGATCCTATTGCACGGTTGCCGCTGATGATTTCCATTTCCGTTGCAACCACAATCCTGCCGGCATCTTCAGAGGCATTCAAGCTTCATGATGTCAAGGCTCTTCAGAAGTATGTCGAGCAATCCTATAAGATTTCCCTATTGTTCGTAATCCCGATGTGCATTGGTCTTGCCCTGTTTGCAGTTCCTATTCTGCAGCTTTTCTACTTTAAGAGTCCTTCTTATGTCAATGGTGCTTCCGCTTTGGCGTTGCTGTCTATTGGAATGGCATTCTATTCTATTTTTGCCATATCAACCAGTATTGTCCAGGGTGTAGGCAATCCTAGAATCCCGATGTATATTTTGGTGTTCGGTTCAATCGTGACTGGTGTCCTTTCCTGGGTCTTGGCTCCGATTCTGGGAATTGCAGGTGGAGCGACCGCTACAACAATCGCATGTTTCATGATGATGGTTCCATGTGTTTACTTTGCATTAAAATTAACTGAGACCAGGCCTCCAACATTATCCGTCATTAAGGTTATGGCTGCAACTGCCATCATGGGCATTTTCGGTTATTTCATTCCTAAGACAACCTTAATGTTGTTCCCTGGAATTATCCTGTGCATGATAGTTTACTTCTTTGCGCTGATTTTGGTTAAATTCTTCGCTAAAGAGGATATTGATACCTTGAGAGGATATTCTTCGAAATTAGGCCCTTTAGCCAAATTCATAAATAAGTTGTTAAACCTTGTTGAAAAATTGGAATTCAGAAATTAATAACGAAAACCTATTTAAATACAATTCGATAAAAATAGTATTATTATATTTCGGGGGATTTATAATGACTGATGTTAGTGCAGGTGTTGAATATAAAATTAATGTAGACGGCAACTCTTTTTTGCTTGACAGTAAAAAATACAATTTGCTGGTATCTATTTTAGAGACAGGTTCTCTGACAGCAGCTGCTAAGGAGATTAATGTTTCTTACAGGACTGCTTTGAATTATATTGATAAAATAGAGTCCACTCTTGATGTCAAGGTAGTGAGCACTACCAAAGGCGGAAAAGGTGGTGGTGGAGGAACTTCTTTGACTGAGGAAGGATACTCCATTTTAAAGGAATGTAAAAAGATCAATGCTATCATGGAGCTTCACAAGGATGTCAATGAAATCGAAGCCACAATTGTTGATATCAATGATGCCAAAGGCGTAATGACCATCAAGAATGATGAGTTCGAAATCAATGCTCCGCTGAACAGGAATTATAAAATCGGTGATGAGATATTGGCTTTGATCAGTTACGATAACATCTTTTTGATGCTGGAACCTCAAACCTCAAGCATTCGTAATATCCTAAAAGGACAAATAGTTGAAATGAGGCTTGAAGGCGAAATAATCCGCGTCAAGATCAATGTAGGTGGAGTTACATTGTGCAGTGATATTACAGTGTCTGCGGAAAAAGAATTAAGTTTAAACATAGGAAAGGAAGTTTATATAGGATTTAAAGCTATGTCTGTAGCTACTTTAAAGTTATAAGGTGATATTATGCCATTGCAGATTTTAGTTGATGAAGATAAATGTATTGGATGTGGAAATTGTGCTGAGATTTGTCCCAAATCTGCTAAAATTTGGAAAGTTGGCAGAGTTGCACGTATATTGGATTTAAGATATTGTCATGTTTGTACACTATGTGCCATGGAATGCCCTACAGACTGCATTAAAATTATACGTCCCGGCGAAGATGCCTAAATTATTGAAGCTAAAATTAATTATTTTGTAGGTTAGATTATGACTAGAATTTCAAATGTTTCAAGGAAAACATCAGAAACCGATATTGCAATAAGTATGAATTTGGATGGTGAAGGCAAATACGACATCGATACAGGCGTCAACTTTTTCAACCACATGCTGGAATCGTTTTCCAAACATTCAATGATAGATTTGGAAGTTAAGGCTTCCGGTGATATTGAAATAGACGACCACCACACAGTAGAGGATGTTGGAATCCTTTTGGGCGAAGCGTTTCTTGAAGCAATTGGCGATAAGAAAGGCATAAAAAGGATGGCACATGCCATAGTTCCTATGGATGAATCAGTTTCAACAGTTGCAATCGATATAAGCGGACGCAGCTACTGCAACATGAGCCTTGATTTTAAGAATGAAAAGATAGGGGACATGACCTGTGATGTCATAATTCACTTTTTCGAATCATTCTCATCCAGCGCAAAATTGAATATTTATGGAACTGTTGAAGGTGCAAACGACCACCACAAGGCCGAAGCTGTCTTCAAAGCGTTTGCAAAAGCTCTCAAAGAGGCAATTAAAATAGAGCACGACCAGATTCCATCTACTAAAGGAGTATTATAATCATAATACTTTTCTTTTTTTTTATTTTATTGTCACTCTAATTTTTTTACTCGCTTGCTTATAGTTTGAACTTCCTGAATATTTGAAAACCGCACTGTATTTTCCTTTTTTCGTTAACTTTTTAAGGTTAAATGTTGCTTTACCTTTGGCATTGGTGGTTGCCTTGTAGGTTTTGCCTTTAACTTTCAAGGTGAGTTTCACTTTTTTCATTGCCTTGCCCTTGTTGTTCTTAAATGTCACGGTTACCTTTTTACTTTTTGATTTGGCCTTAAATTTTTTGGAAGATGCTATAAGCTTTGGAGTTGCCTTCTTAACCGTTACTTTGATGGTTTTTGCTGATGATTTATAGATGTCGCTTCCTGCAAATGTGATTTTTGCGGAATATTCCTTGGCGGGCAGGCTTACGGATATTTTGATCTGTCCCTTTGCATCAGTTATTTTATTGTAAACCTTTCCGTTCAGATTAACAGTAACGGTTTTGCCTGATAAAACATTGCCTTTGTCATCTTTAAGTGTAACAACCAGGTTTTTGGCAACATTGTATGTGGTGCTTATGCTAGGGGCTATTAATTGACTGTCAATTTTATTTATGGTAATGCGGGCATTTGCCAATGAAGATAGATAGCCGCTGGCTCCGGAGAATGATATTTCTGCAGTGTACTCGCCCGGAATCAGGTCAATTGTTAATGTGGCCTTTCCCTCATCATCGGTAGTTGCAGTGTGATTCATTCCGTTCAAATTTACTGCAATCTCATTTCCTTTTAATGCATTGCCTTGGCTGTCTTTTAAATACATAACCAGTTTTTCATTTGAATTATAAGTAAAGGTCATGTTATTTGCCTCAATGACGGTTCCTGAACCTACATTGACCTTAAATGTATTGGAGTATGCCTCTCCTGATATTTGGTCATAGTATTTCAGTGAAATTTTATGATACCCTGCCGGAAGGTTTGAAATCGCCATTGTGAATTCGCCGTTTTCCACTTGATGGTAAGTAGGAAGGTTTCCATCAACTGAAATGGATAGGGAGTTTAATGGACTGTCAGGAGCTTTGAATGTAATATTCACGCTGGATCCTGTTTCAACTTCAGTTGGAAGATCGGCTGTGATGTTTTCTGAGTTTTCGATTACATAAACCCCTTCAATCAGGTGATATTCTCCGCCGGAAGTATCAAAGTCCAAGTAAAATTTGTTTAAACCTGTGGTTTTGCTTGACAATTCGACTGATGAGATTCCATTGGTTATTGCATCTGAAGCCAGCAATATTCCTTTTTCGCCATTGCTGTAGTCATATACATTTAAGGTACCGTTGACCCATTCGTTTGCATGGATTGCAATCCTGAATTTTTCGTCAACGCTCACATAATCCGGTGAAGTTACTGTTGGGGATGTTAAACCGCTTAATATTTTATCCTCATCATGGCCGATGATTTTATTGTCCCTTCGAACCTGCAGCCCTGCCCAGACAAAGACCTCTTCAAATCCCTTTTCCAGTGCATCGTCCATTGACTGATTTATCAGTTTCCAGTATTGATCCGCATATTCGGGATTTTCAACAAATCCTCCAAAATAATGCAGTCTGTCTGCACTGAATCCCAATTCCTGCCCTATGGTGTATGCCTCTTGGTGATGCGGATTTTCAGAGATTACCCAATCGTAATCCTCAATCTGGAGAATGTCCAGTTTGGAAGGTGAATATGCATCAACCAGGTAATTAGCATCTATCATCATTGGAGGAACTCTATCAGCATCAGTAACGCTTGGCGGGAAGAACAAGGCCATATATAATCCGTCGATATACTTTTCGCCCTTGACGACTTCACGAAGGGCATCGCTGTAATGTACCAGCTGCTGATTCAGCCAGTTCATGACTGACCGGTCATATTCGCTCTCCCAGACGTTGTAATATTCAGGTAGGGCAGTGCCGTGTTCGGCTAAATATTTGGCTTTTGTTGAATTGTCATAGAAGCATGGCGGCTGGTTTGGCTGTTGATTTTCACTCCACCACCACCAGGATTCGCCCATCTGCAGAATAGGTTTAAAGCCATTTCCTACAATAATGTCCAGACATGCTTCGCTTACCTTCTGCATATATGGAATGACATCCTCATGGCATGGGCTGTAAAAGAATGTTGACGGGCTCCATCCGGTCATGGCAAAATTGCCGTTTGCATCCATTTGCCTCCAGCTTTGAGGACATTGCATATTCTCCATGGAAAGGCTGATTATGAGGTTTTCAACTCCATTCTTTTTCAGTTCACGTGAATAACAATCCAGCCAAGCTCTAAATGCAGTGTTCAAAGGCACATCTTTATTCAAGACCATTTTTTCGGTTCTGTTATGGTTGAATCCCATATCGGTAATCACGTCTCCGGCAATGCCGCTTTTCTCATAGAAATATGAAGCGCCAATGTATAGGTCAACCCAGCCAACATAGCCTAATTTTCTCATTTCCTTGCTGATTCTCATCGGATTGAGATTATAGATATCGTCATAATCTTCACAGATTCTGTACTGGTGAGGGCTTAGCGGCAATTGTTCGTTGCTGATTTCACCATTGCCGACGGTTATGTTGGATATTTTGCAGGTGAAATTTTCATTTTCGGTAATTCTATATTGTGAGCCGCTTTCAACGAAATTTGAGGGAAGCAATGAAAGCATGATGGATTTCAGGTTTGTCACATCCAGTCTTGTTTCCCTGTCAACAATCACGCCTTGCCCGTTCCTGTCAATATAGGAATTTCCAGGCAGCAATGTTAAATTATCGAAATCAATGCTGATGTGATGGTTTTCAATAAAGCGGTTCATTGTGATGAAATATGTCTCTCCGGTATTGGCAGCAATTATGATGTTTATCCTGCTGTTTGAGAAATCCATGCATCCGGTCATCTCATAGTCAAAGTCCAGTGTCACGCCGGAATAGTCGCTGCGGTTTCCGTAGCTTATGTATGGATGCTGAATCGGATCTTCTGAATTCCAGTACAGTCCGACAATGTCATTTTCGGTACGGAAGGTTCCGGTAACGGTCAGGTCACTTGGTGTTTCGCTGGTGACTGATGCACTTGATTCAAAATTGTTGTTTGTGGTCCAGCAGTCGCCCCTGAAAAGATAGTATCTGTTGTCATATGTGGTTTCATCATTGTTTTCGATGCCGTTTGAATTCACTGCGTTTTCATCACTTTCATTTTGAGTTATATAAAAGTCATCTCCGTTGGATTCACTGTTTAATAGGTTAGATGAATCATCAAGGCTTTCAGTGTCATTTTGAACTGCATTATCCGCTGCATTTACTGTGCCAATCATCATTATCAGCAGAATGCAAACCATTAAGATTTTAAAAATTTTCAAAATAACACCTCAATCCCCAGGATTAATAGTATTTATTTAAGTTTTTAGTTATTAAATTAACTAAATGTTAATTTCAGATTGGGTGTAATATATTAAAAATCAGTTATTAGAGAATATGGGCTGTTTTCGGATGGTCGGTTAAAAAAAGAAAAAAATAAAGTAGTAATTAAACTACTTATTCTGGTTTTGAAATTAAGTCTGTTTTACAACCTGGGTTTCCTTCTTTCATGTGAGGGGTTCTTAAAACAGTATCATTTGCTTTTTCGATTTCTCTTGCTTCTTGTGCTAATTTAGCAGCACATGCAGCGATTTCGTGAGCAGCAGCTACTAATGGGATGAAGTTTTCGAAACCTTTGGTCATGAAACAACCTTTCATGTCTAAGTTAGCAACGGATCCTGCCATTTCGTATGCAGCGATAGCTTTTGCTTTTGCGTATGGGTTTGCGAATCCACCAGCTTCTGCAGCTTTTTCAGCAGTAATGATGAGTTTAGGTAATTCGATTGCACCAGCTTCTGCTTGTTCGATTACGGTGTCAATGGTTTTTTGGACTAATCTTAATGCACCAGTTTCAGCTAATACTTTTAAGATGTCAGAGTTGAAGATAGCCATTTCAGTTGGGTCTAACCATTCTCTTTTTGCACCGATCATTGGGTCAGACATAACGATGATGTATCCGAGACCTTGTTCGTCCATTTCATCTTTTTTACCTTTACCCGGTGCGTCACCGATGATAATAGCAGGAATGTCTTTTTCGGATAAGAGTTCTCTTGCTCTAGCTGGTCCAGGTGCTCCTGGGTTTGGGCTAATGAAGATTGCGAAATCAGGTTCGAAAGCGTCTATTTTTGGTACGACGTCTTCTACTTGTTCTGGGTTCATTTTTGCTCCAGATCCAAAGGTTCTTACATCGATGTTTGGTCTGTCTGCTCTTTCGTCTAACAATAGGTCAATTACTGGTGAAGTACCAATATTACCACTTTTAATAATAGCAATTTTAACTACCATAATTTTGTCTCCATATTTGATACTAATATTTTTCATTCAAAAACTATTTAAATTTTATTATTTAATGTTTTTAATCAGTATATTAAGATTTTATATGAAAACTATTCATTTTAGTAATTTATATATAAAAGATTATACAATTGAAGTATTTTATGGAATTTTTCTATTAAAAATAATCTAAAATATGCCAAATTTTTAGTTAAAAATTACCATTTTCAAAGAATGAAAAAGTAGACTAAATGTAAAATATTTAAAAAAAAATCAGAGTGGTTCCGACGAGACTCGAACTCGTGATCCCCTCCTTGTAAGGGAGGTATCATACCACTAGACCACGGAACCAACAAATATTATTATGATTTTACTATTATATATACTTTACTGTTTTTCCAAATTCTGTCTATGAATATATTTTAATAATGATAAAAACAATATTTATTATTGTAAAAAATTTTGAAGTGATAAAATGGCTTGGGATGACACAGCTAGTAAAATATGGTTTGATGGAAACATGGTAGACTGGAAAGACGCAAACATTCACGTACTCTCTCATGTTGTCCATTATGGTACAAGTGTTTTTGAAGGAATTCGTGCATATAAAAACGAAAACGGTGTAGGAGTATTCCGTTTAAAAGAGCACGTTCAACGTTTGTTTGATTCTGCAAAAATCTATAAGATTGAAATTCCATATACACAAGAAGAAATCGAAGAGGCAATCCTAGAAACAGTTCGTGTCAATGAATTAGACGGCTGTTACATACGCCCTATCGTATTCAAAGGCTATGGGGAACTTGGAGTTGACCCTTCAAACTGTCCTGTCAATGTGGTTATTGCCGCTTGGGAATGGGGATCATATTTAGGTGAAGAAGGAATGGCAAACGGTGTAGACATCGGGGTTTCATCCTGGAGAAAACCGGCACCTGACACCTTCCCTGCACTTGCAAAATGTGGTGCAAACTACATGAACTCTCAATTGGCTAAACTTGAAGCTATCGATAACGGTTATGACGAAGCTATCATGCTCGATTATGAAGGGCATGTTTCCGAAGGTAGTGGAGAAAACATATTCCTCGTTGAAGGCGAAAAACTGTTCACACCATCAATGTCCTCATCAAATCTCAAAGGTATTACAAGAGATTCAGTAATGACAATTGCACGTGATTTAGGCTATGAAGTTGTAGAGGAAGTAATTTCAAGAGAAAGATTATACGCTGCTGATGAAGTGTTCTTCACAGGAACTGCAGCTGAAGTTACTCCAATCCGTTCAATTGACCACAGAACCATTGGAATCGGTAAAAGAGGACCAATTTCAGAAAAGATACAAACCGCTTTCTTTGATATTGTAGAAGCTAAAACTGAAGATAAATACAACTGGTTATCTTACATTTAAATCGGTGTAGTCTATGGATATAATTCAGGGAATTATAATCGGTATCGTTCAGGGGCTGACCGAATTCCTGCCGGTTAGTAGTTCGGCACATTTAGTTTTCATTCAAAAGATTCTGGGAGTTGAAAGCTCCCTGGCTTTTGACACTTTTCTGCATTTGGGAACATTAATTGCGGTATTGTGGTTTTTCAGATATGATATCTACAAAATGTTATCGTCATGGTGGTTAAGCATTCAGGATATCATTCACGGAAGATTCAAGGAAGGATTCTATGAGGATCCATACAAGAGGCTTGCATGGTATGTTCTCTTAGCCACTGTTCCTGTTGGTATTGTGGGAGTGCTGTTTGAAGACTCTGTAGATGCTTTATTTTCAGGTGCACTGTACGTTCCGGCATTTTTCCTTTTTGTAACCGGTACAATTCTGTATCTTTCACAAAGGATGACAAGCGGAGAAATCAATTATAATACAATAACTAAAAAAGAAGCATTGTTCATGGGTTTAGGTCAAGCTTGTGCAATATTGCCTGGCCTTTCACGTTCAGGAACAACAATTGCCGCAGGTTTGACAATAGGTCTAAACAAAGAATTTGCAGCTAAATTCAGCTTCATATTATCAATACCAGCAATTCTAGGAGCTTTTGTATTGCAGCTTAAGGACATAGGCTCTGCAATGGATGCAAACTTCCTTCCAGTATTTTTAGGTTTTATAGCATCAATAATTGCAGGTTATATGGCTATCAAGTGGATGCTTGATTTGATACAAAACAAGAGCTTGGATATTTTCGCTTATTACTGTTGGTTGATGGGCTTATTGGTCTTTATGGGCTCAATCGCTCACATATTTTAAAATTTAAAAAAAGTAGAGATTGTAATTAATCTCTATTTACAAACTTTTTCTATTTTTCTTCTTAGTTTTTCAACGGAATTTCCTAAAACGAGTGCTGTAAACATTGCTCCGCCAGCTCCGGCACCTTCCTTGACGAATCCTTTCAGGTAGTTTTTCAATCCTTCATGTTCAGATTCCTCAAATCTAGGATCTACCGCATGGACTGTGATGTTGTCGTCAATTTGTTCTAAAATTCCGAAGAGGTCTGCAGTCTCGTCGCCTGCAACGAATACTGTGGTGGCCAGATTGATTCTTGAAAAGTCAAATGTTGGCTGAAGGGATTTTATTACGGCGCAGGTTGCGGCCATCTGTGTTCCTCCGGCCAGAATGATCGGGATGTCTGAACCCAATACTATTCCTGCGATTGCAGGGATTGTAGGATCTCCCACCGCACCGATTGCCTGGATTGCATCTGCTTCGCCAGGTGTTATTCCTGCATTTTCAAGGCCTTCATCCACTGTTTTTGATTTCAGGTCGTGAGGATTGTGAGGCATGCTTCCGCTGACCTTCTCATTTGCTTCATAGCCCAATGCCTTCAGGACACCAAGGGCTGTTGTAGTTCCTGCAGCTATGCTTTCACCGATAATTAGCATTTCATGCCTTTGTGACAGTTCATTGCCCAAATCCTTTGCATTTTCCAATATTTCCAATGGGTTTAAGACTCCTTTTCCGGTTCTTATGTCTCTACCGTAATCCTTTCCCAAATTGACATACTCGACATCGGGCTTGATTTTGGAACCTGCATCGACAATGACAAACGGAATGCTTGCAAGCTGGAGTGATGCCTTTGTGAGCCTTGCAGGTGTCGGTGCTGCAGCGTCTCCAACCACGGTTTCTGCAGGGGCTTCGCAACATCTAACTTCTCCGAGAACCATGAATTCGGCATCGCCTGCAGGTGTGTATTCGGTCAGGTCCGCAGATGGGCCGGCTCCTGAAATTCCGTCTATCAGTGAGGTTTCAGTTGTTCCTATTGTAAGCAAAAATACGGCTTCGTCTTCCGCTTCCTGAAGTTTTTCAATCAAATCGGTTGAGCCGTAGGTTGTAATTCCATCAATCATTATTCTCACCTTGCTTTTTTAATAAGTCAATTATAATCTTGTTTTGATTAATAATCTTTTTGTTCTGGAGCATGATTTTCTTCAACATTTCTTCCTGTGACAATTCATTGTCTGTCTTGAATGTCTGTCCGTCTCTTGCTCTTGGTGGGATTCTTATCTGATCTTTTGGAGGAAGTGAAGATTCTTCATCAGGCCTTTTAGGTATCACTCCCTTTGAAGCGCTGTCCTCTCTTGAGACAAAGTCAACATATCTGTGTGTCACCTTGTTTTTTCCTCTTTCGTCCAAAAGTTCCATCAGTCTTTCGTCCACTTGGTCAACGCCAACCAGCTGTTCCTGCTCCACTTCGTGTATCAGTCTCTTTTGAATGTTGTATGCATTGTAAATCGGTATTCCACGAGTGTTGCATTCGTTTTTGAACATATCGTTGATGTTGATATCTCCGGTCAATTGTTTTACTCTCTTCTGTTCTGGAGTATTTGCACTATAAAATCCCATACTTTCACTTATGTTTTTTGAAATTAAAAAATATTTTTATATTCATAAGTAGTAATATACTAATTAATTAAATTTTCCCAGATGATTATCTTGATATGTTTAGGAATTGAAGGAACAGCAGAAAAAACCGGTGTAGGCATTGTTGACAGCGATGGAAATATTCTTGCAATGGCTGGAAAGCAGCTATTTCCAGAAGAGGGTGGCATTCATCCCCGTTTGGCTGCCGAACATCATGCCGAATGGATTCCTAAACTTATACTTCAGGCAATTGAGGAATCCGGATTGTCATATGATGACCTTGATTTGATTTCCTTTTCACAGGGTCCGGGCCTGGGTCCTGCACTCAGAATCGTAGCCACTTCAGCAAGGTCTCTGGCACTGTCACTCAAAAAGCCGATAATCGGTGTCAATCACTGTATAGGACATGTTGAGGTCGGCAAGCTTGACACAGGTGCCGTCAACCCCGTATCACTTTACGTAAGTGGAGGCAACAGTCAGGTAATAGCTTATGAAAGTGGAAGATATCGTATTTTCGGTGAAACCCTGGACATTGCAGTCGGAAACTGCCTTGACCATTTCGGCCGTGAAACCGGTCTTGGACATCCTGGCGGACCGGTCATTGAAAAGCTTGCAAAGAAAGGATCTTATGTTGATTTGCCATATGTTGTCAAGGGAATGGATTTCTCCTTTTCAGGACTGCTTTCAGCGGCCATAAGGGAAGTGCAAAAGGGAACTCCAATTGAAGATGTATGCTTTTCACTTCAGGAAACTGCCTTTTCAATGCTTGTTGAGGTAACCGAGCGTGCCCTATCACACACCCAAAAGGATGAGGTCATGCTTTGCGGAGGAGTATCTGCAAACTCAAGATTGCGCGAAATGCTAAAGACAATGTCAGATGAGCATGGCGCCAAATTCTACATGCCGGAAATGAAGCTTTGCGGCGACAATGGGGTCATGATTGCATGGCTGGGCTTGTTGATGTGTAAGGAATTCGGACCGATGGATTTGACTGAAACGGGCATTATCCAAAAGTTCAGAACAGATGAGGTGGATATTCCTTGGATTGACAATACCAAAACTTATCTTACTCTTCCTGATGAGCTGATTGCAAAAGGAGCCGAATCCAACATTGTCAAAAGCGAATATTTGGGTGAAAAGGCTATAATCAAGGACAGGATTCCTAAAGGCTACAGAATTCCGGAAATTGATGACAAGATCAGAAAGGCAAGAACCAAGGAAGAGGCTAAACTATTGTCTGATGCCAAAAGGGCAGGCGTAAGGACTCCTGTTCTATATGATGTCGACTTGGACCGCAAAGCAATTGTGATGGAAGAGATTGACGGTGTCATGGTCAAGGATGTCATTGATGAGGATTTGTCATTCAGGATTGGTGAGGAAATTTCAAAATTGCACTCCTATGACATTATCCATGGAGACATCACATCATCCAACATAATGCTTCAGGATGACAATCTGGTTTTCATAGATTTCGGGCTTGGAAGATATTCACAGCTGAAAGAGGACAAAGCAGTTGATTTGCTTGTTTTGAAAAAGTCCCTGCAAAGTATTGATTATAATCTGGCCGTCAAATACTTTGATTGCGTGCTGGACGGTTATGGGGATAAGTCCATCTTGAATGTGATTTCAGATATTGAGTCTCGCGGACGTTATACCCACTAAAAATATCATTAATTTCTCAACTGGGCTATAAAAAAATAAGCTATATAATTAATAGTTACTTTTTTTGGGTCAGATTTAATTTTGTCTTGCATCAAAAAATCAACACATATAAAAAAAATCATCAATATAATTAAAAATATGATAACATTTATAACTGGTAACGAACATAAAGTAAAAGAAGCAGAGAATATTTTCAAAGATTACGGCATTGAAATTGAGCATATTGATTTAGGCTATGAAGAACCCCAAGGAACTCTTGAGGAAGTGGCCTTATCAGGCGCAAAATATGCCAGTCGTAAGCTTGACAAACCTGTGATTGTGGAAGATGCTGGTTTATTCATTAAGGCTTTGAATGGATTTCCGGGGACATATTCACATTATGTTCAAGATACCATTGGAAATCAGGGAATTTTGAAGCTATTAACCGATGTTTCTGACCGTTATGCCGAATTCAGGTCAGTTATTGGGTACTGCGCCCCCAATTCTGAGCCCAAGACTTTTTTAGGCAAGGTCGAAGGTGAAATCGCAGTTGAAGAAAGAGGAGATTTAGGATTCGCATTTGATCCTTTATTTTATGTTCCTAGTGAAGGCAAGACCTTCGGAGAACTCACAACTGATGAGAAAAACCAATTTTCACATAGGAAAAATTCATTAAAAAAATTTATTGAATGGTATTCCAGTCAAGAATAACATTATTTTCTGTTTATTGGGCTTATTTAAGATTTAAAAAATTTAAAGAGGTTTATATTATGGCAAGACCAGAATGGGTAACTTACAGTGACGAAGAAATTGAAGAGATGATTTTAAAATTTAACAGAGAAGGTAAAAGTACTTCCGAAATTGGTATTATCTTAAGAGACCAATACGGAATTCCATCAGTTAAAGATGTAACTGGTGAAAGAATCACTCAAATCTTAAAAAGAAACGGTCAAGCTGGTGAATACCCAGAAGATTTATTAAACTTAATCAGAAGAGCAGTTAACATCAGAGACCACTTAGAAGAAAATCCTAAGGACTTACACTCCAAAAGAGGATTAACTATCATCGAAGCAAGAATCAGAAAATTAGCATCTTACTATGTAAGTGAAGGTGCATTACCAGAAGGTTGGAGATATAATCCAAGAGAAGCAGCACTCCTTGTTAAATAGAGCTGACGAAGCTTGCAATATGCTTAAGGAGCATATTGAAAATGATAGCGTTATCAGAATAATTTCTCATAACGATGCTGATGGTATATCAGCCGCAGCAGTTATAGCGAATGCTTTAGCTGAAGAGGATGTTCAGTTCCACACAACAATTCTTCCCCGTCTAAAGGATGAAAACGTAAATCAGCTTAGAAGCGAAAAGTATGATTTGTTCATCTTTTCAGACATGGGAAGTCCATTCATCAAGGAATTCAACTCCTATAAGCATGATGTTATAGTTGCTGACCACCACCAGGTGGATGATACAGAGTCTGAAAGCAATGTAGTCCACTTGAACCCTCATCTGTTTGGAATTGATGGAAGCAGGGACTTGTGCGGTGCAGGTTCAGCTTATTTGACTGTCCGTGGCCTTGACAAAAAGCACCTGGCTTATTTTGCACTTGTTGGTGCATTTGGTGATATGCAGGGTCAAGACGGTTTTACAGGCATGAACAAGGAAATACTGAATGATGCACAGGAAAGCGGCGTAGTCGAAATCCATGAAGGATTGAAAATAGTTTCAAAAGCTACAGAGCCTATTTTCAAATCACTCGCCTACACTTTCTCACCGCCTTTGCCGGGAATCAGTGGGGATTTGGAAGGATCCCAGGAATTTCTGGAAAGGATGAACCTGTCCTACGGCATCAAATTCACAGACCTGGAGGATGAGGAAAAGGATCTTCTGAAGGATGCTTTGGTCGGTGTCAATCCAGATATCTTTGGCGATTGCTATACTGTTGCCAAGGAAACCCCATTGCTTCGTGACTTGGAAGAGTATTCCTATATTCTCGATGCATGCGGCAAAAACAAGAAACCGGGACTCGGATTGAGCATTGCGCTTGGTGAGAGAGGTCCGGCACTTGAGGCTGCACAAAGGCTCCAACGCCAATACAGGGACCAGATAGTCAAAGGCCTTGAATGGGTCAAAAAGAATGGTGCCGAACAGTTGAACTCAATTCAATACCTATATTCTGAGGATAAGGTATTGAAATCCGTGATGGGAACAATTGCAAGTATAGGATTGTCAGTGGAGCTTCTGGATGCATCAAAGCCTGTCATCGGAATGTCAAGACTTCACAGGGACATCAAGATTTCCGGACGTACAACCCGTGACATGGTTGCAAAAGGTGTAAACCTGGGTCAAGCCCTCAAGGATTCATCAAACAACTTCATGGGAACCGGTGGAGGACATGACATTGCTGCAGGTGCAATGATACCTTACGAGGCAAAAGACCAATTCCTGCACTTGGTGGATGAAATGGTCGAATATCAATTGAGTAATGATTAATATGTTTTTAACAAAAGAAGAACAGGAAATGTGTGACGGAGAGTATGGAGAGACCATCCGTAAAAGCATGGATATCCTAGTTGCGCTAGGAGACATTTACGGTGCTTCCGGACTGGTCGATATCACTTCCGCTCAGGTATCAGGCGTTTCCTATAAAACTATTGGAGATGCAGGTTTGGAATACTTGCAGGATCTGGCACGTGACGGAAGCGGAAAGGCTACAATCAACGCCTCACTCAACCCGCCGGGAACAGATTTGGATAACTGGGAAGAGCTGGGTTTTCCAAAGGATTTTGCAATAAAGCAGAATGAAATTGTCGATGCCTACGCCGATTTGGGAATTTCAAAGACATGCACTTGCACTCCGTATTTGGTTGGTAACGTTCCAAGATTCAGGGATCACGTATCATGGTCAGAATCATCTGCTGTAGCATATGTAAACTCAGTAATCGGTGCTCGCACAAACCGTGAAGGAGGACCTGCCGCACTCGCTGCGGCTATTGTCGGTAAAACTCCGCTTTACGGATTTCACTTGGATGAGAACAGAAAAGCCAACCTTGTTGTAAATGTTACAACTGACCTTAAAGGTGCTGATTTTGGAGCATTGGGCTACATTATCGGTAAGGTTGTTGGTGGAGGAGTTCCGTACTTCAAGTTACAGAATGCTCCAAACAACAATAATCTCAAAACCTTGGGAGCGGCTCTTGCATCATCAGGTTCAGTGGCGCTTTATCACATGGAAAACATCACTCCGGAATATCAGCTTGCCGGTGAAGAAGATGTCGAAGACATAATGTTCATTTCCGATAAGGAAATCGCTGAAACCCGTGAAAGCCTGACTACAACCGACAAAGAAATTGATCTGGTCTGTTTAGGCTGTCCTCACGCATCACTTGAAGAGATTAAGGAAGTCGCATCTATCGTTCAAGGTAAGACAATTAAAAACAAATTATGGATTTGCACATCAGTAAGCGTAAAGGCAACAGCTGACAGAATGGGTTACACTAAAATAATCGAATCTGCGGGCGGTAATGTCGTATGCGACACCTGTATGGTCGTAGCTCCTATCGAGGATATGGGCTTTGAGGTCATTGGTGTAAATTCCGCAAAGGCAGCAAACTATGTTCCGTCAATGTGCGGACTTGATGTTGTCTATGATGATGTTGAAAATCTTGTTAAATTCCAATGAGCATTCTTTTAATGCTCTTAACTATTTTTTTTTGAAACTTTTTGCACTGATTTATTTTTTTCTTCCAATTCCAAACTATTAAATTAAATAACATAAATAAATTATTATAATAGAAATTGTGAGGAAGACCACTTATGAATTATTTAGTTGTTGGTGCCGGAAATGCAAGCAGGCCTGTTGCAAGGCTGCTTAATTATTTAGGACATAAGGTTATTATTACCGATTTAAAGGAAATTTCAGAGTTCAAGGTCACAATCTGTCCCTGCAAAAAGAGCTTCTTAATAATAACAGAAGGTTGCATTTTCATCTTGTCGGCAAGGTCTTTAATGGTAAGAGATTCCGGAATGGTGATTACCTTAATCTGTTCTTCCACTACCGTCTCTACCTTCTTTTCCGGCTTAATAAATTTACCGGGTTTATTCTTTCCCTTTAATGCGCCATCCTCTTCCTCGTAGAAGAAGTCTTTTCTTGACTTCTTGTCACGTTCCTGATTGCTTCTGCGCTTTTCGTCGGTTCTGGGCTTTTCCATATCCTTAACGGGAGCTTCCGGAACGAAACTCTTACCCGGCTTTTCAGGCTTTTTGAATCGAGCGTCCTGCCCGCTGTTTCCTCTTTCAGGACGACCGCCACCTTGCGCAGGTCTGCTGCCGCCTTGATGATTGCCGCCACTGCGGAAATCATTCCGACCGCCTTGGTTACCCTGACGAT
>NZ_SUTK01000061.1 GCF_015062905.1 Methanobrevibacter thaueri | reverse complement strand
ATGACCTAAAAAATTCACCAAAAAACACAAAATAAAAAATATAAACGCAAAAAAATAAATAAAAAAGATAGTACACCCAATAGTGCAATTCATCCATGACCTTGAAGAGGTCATGGTATTCTTGCATCATTTAGATAAAATTACTTGGATAATTCTAATAATTATCCTTGTTTATCTTTTTTTTGTTTTATCTAACAATAATGAATTTATTAAAAAAATAGAAAAAATACTAGAATTAAAAAATTCTAGTGATTTAAATTGCATATGATGGTTTACGCCACCATCTTATATGCGTCGTATGCAGCATAAATTGCAAATATCAAACTTAAGAATGATAATAAGAATGCTGTTAAGAATGATATGATAGCTATAACAACTGCAATTACAAAGAAAATTACACCTTTTTTAATATCTCCAGCATAAGCTTGACCTAAACCTGGGATAAAAAAGGATAAAATTGCTGCAAGAATTTCATTTGCCATATTTATTTCCCTCCCTTTTCTTAGTTATTATTAATTATGTTTTTTTGTATAAATAAAGTTACCCCCTAATTATGGCAATAAATGATGGAATTTGTCATTATTTGCTCTAAATATTACAGTTTTTAATTCCATCAGATTTAAAATTCATATTCATAATGTGAACAAAATTTCCTAATGAAAAGTATCCAATATATCTTTGAAAAACAGAAAAATCACAAATTCTAATGAATTAAAAAAAATGGAAAGTAGATGAATAAATCATCTACTTGACTTTTACGGTTGTTTTTATGGTGTCTTTAAGATAAGTAACTTTTACATTGTATTTTTTACCTTTTTTAAGCTTTTTGATAACATTCTTTTTGATGGTAACCTTTGCCATTCCTTTTTTATTGGTTTTGACTTTGTAGGTTTTTCCATTAAACTTGAATGTTATCTTTTTGCCTTTGACCTTTTTGCCGTTGATTTTAAGTGTTGCTTTCAAGACAAATTTTTTGGCTGTCTTTTTAACGGTTGCCTTTTTGGCTTTGAGCACTTGTTTTACGGTAACAGTATTTTTAACAGATTTTCCGTTGAATGTTGTTGTGATTGTGTACTTTTTAGGAACATCTGTTATTTTGATTTTTGCTTTTCCGTTTTTGTCGGTTTTGACTGTTGTGGATTTTCCGTTGATTGTGAATTTAACGCTCACACCTGAAGCGGCAACTTTGCCGTCAGCAGACACTATTTTAACTGAGAAGTATTTTCCTCCGTCATAATCCACTTTAATGTTTTTGTTTCCTGTGATCTTACAAGTGCTTGGATCTAATTTTACGGTAACCTTGTTCTTGTAGGTTTGGTTTTTGTATGTGGTTGTCACTTCATAAGTGCCTGGAACATCAGTTATTTTTACTTTTACTATTCCGTCACCGTCACTTATAGCAGTTGTTGTTTTTCCGTTGATGGTAAATATAACAACAGCGCCTGCACAAACGGCTTTGCCGTCAGCAGTCACAACTTTAATTGAGAAGTATTGGTCGGTTCCATAATCAACAGTGATGTCTTTATTATCAATGATTTTAGTGTCATCGACAACTGTGTATGCCTTTAAGGAACACACTGCATCAATATCGCAAGCATTAATCCATGTGCCGTTCACAAAGTACTGTGATGAACCGTTAATGTAGTGTAGTCTTGATTCTTTCAATAGGGTTACT
This sequence comes from Methanobrevibacter thaueri, assembly GCF_015062905.1. Classification (GTDB taxonomy): domain Archaea; phylum Methanobacteriota; class Methanobacteria; order Methanobacteriales; family Methanobacteriaceae; genus Methanocatella; species Methanocatella thaueri_A. The sequence goes on along the minus strand of NZ_SUTK01000061.1, from coordinate 6,576 downwards.
GAAGTCTTGTTCATCACCACAGTGAAAATATCGTCCAATGCGATTGGAATCGCACTTGTCAGTTTTACGGTATGATAACCGTTAAATGGAGCAGTGCCGTTTTGAGTATGTACCAATTTACCGTTTACATAGATTTCAAGAACATATTCCTCATGTTCATCGAAGTAGGTTCCCACAGCGCTTATAAGTTCATTTCCTAATGATTTATATGAATTCATATAGCTGATGACATTTCCGTTATCTTCAATCTTATCGATTTTTCCGCTAAAATCATATTGGTAGTTTCTGATGTATTTTTCGGTATTGTCAATGAGGAATCCTACTGCATGTGTCGCATTTAAGATGCTTGTGTCATAGTATGATATGTAGAAGTATCCCTCATCTCCCATATCAGTTCCCCAACTGTTCTTTATAATGAATGCTCCGTCTCCTGGAGGAGTTTTTTGGAAGTTAGAAGCGGGGTAATTGTCATCCCAGCCAACAAACATGATCATATGGTTTGTTGTGTCAAATTCGTCTTGATAAAAAGTCTCATTTCCATCATAACCGTCATCGGCAATTCCAATTGCGACAGCTCCGCATTTGATTATTGCCCTTTTAAGTGCATCATTGTCTGTAGCATTTTGGCGGTGCCCTAAAATCAATGCATCTATAATGTGAATGTTTTCACCGGTTGAAATTAAAGGTGATAATTTACCCAATTCATCATAGGTGTCGTATCCTTCAGGGAATGCGCCAAGCCAACTGAGAACATATTCCAGACCCTGCAGGTCAAATCCTCCTTCAAATTCACTAAGTATTCCATATTGTGAATATTTTAACATGGCTTTTGCCATATTGTTTACTGAAAGATCATATCTGATTCCTGTTGCCTTAAGCAATGCGGATTCCAATGCTCCAATTGATCCAAAGGCCCAGCAGCATCCTGCTTGTCCCTGATCTTTAACTGGAGTTACCCAACCCCATTCTCGGGAGTCAAAACGGGACGGAAGAACCACAATATCGATTGTATTGTTCAATAAGGTAAGTTCTTTACCTGTTCCGCTTATAGTGCCAAGATAAAGAGTGTCATTTAGGCATAATGAATCATCTACAACGGTAATGTTATTTAATTCACATTCTATGAAAACTCCATGAATCGCTTTGCCATTGCCTGAAAATGTGGTATTTGTAACATTTAAAGTCATATCATATGCATAAATTCCGTTCTTTGCATTATCTGTTATGGTACAGTTTTCAATATATGTTGTTGAATAGTCAAGATATATTCCTCCACCATTTCCATAAATCAAATTGTTTCCAGTTATTAATGTGTTATTGAGGGTAATTTCACAATCGGATACATAAATTGCCCCTCCGCAGTATAATGCAGTGTTGTTTATGAATTTAGAGTTTTGTATTATTGGAGTGCAGCTCAATATGACCAATGCACCACCATAGTCGCCGCTTGATTTGATGAATGTGGAATTGTCAATGTAAATATCACCGGGGAGTGTAGTGCCGTCTATATATAGTGCCCCTCCATTCCTTTTAGAAGAGGTACTTACGAAGTTACAATTAATAATATTTACACCATATACCGCTTTAAATCCTAATGCACCTGCAGTTTCTTCAGAGGTCAGATTTTCAAAGGTGGAGTTTACAATGTTTGCGATAAAACGAGAATCCGGAGAACCACTGTATGAGTATATTGCTGCTGCATATTTGGATTTTGAATTGGTGAAGTTTGAATTTGAAACATCAATGCCAGAAGTGCCTGCAATACATCCTCCATACTCAAGGGCGGAATTATTGTTGAAAACACAATCTTCTATTGTCACGTCAGATGTAGATATTGCTCCGCCATTTGTTGCTTTATTGTTGATGAATGTCACATTTATAAAAGTACATCCACTTGCAAGGACAGCACCACCGTTGTCTTTACTGAATCCATTGATTATTTTAAGATTTGAAATTGTAATGTCAGATCCGTTAATTTTGAAGACTCTTCCTTTGTTTAAAGCATTAATTGTGTGGCTATTTCCGTTAATGGTAATATTATTTTTTTCAATTTTTATTCCGTCAGCTGAAAATCCGAAATCATATTCATAATCCTGTTCAAGATTAATTGTAGAGTTCTCGGCAGCATTGTTGATTATTTCCTGCAATGCCTTGAAGGTAGTATCATAGGATATTGTTTTAAAGGACGGATTATAATTGTATGGACTTGTAAATTCTACAGCTATGTTTGATGGGTCATCTAACTTAATGTTTGCCATCTCATCAACGTCAAACCCGAAATATCTTAAGAATGCACGCATCTCATTAAATGACATCTCGGGGGTTCCATATTCGACTGCCCTGTGGTTTGACAGTGATTCGCATGTGACTGCAGGTGTTCCCAAAATGTTGGCATAGTCTTCAATCGCTCCAGCGTAAGGCACTCCTGCCTGATCATAGGCAAAAAGATAATATCCTGTTTCATCTACAATGAATTTGGCGATTGAATAGCTTTCAGGTGTAGGGCTATAGGAACACATTGCACATGTTATTCCAACATCATCATCTCCATGCCGGGTATTGTGGAAATCTCCAAGACCTGAGGCATTGACAGATCTTGCAAATAGAACAACATGATTGGAAAGAGTTTCCGGAACATCTGCAACGGTATTTAGATTGGTGCCGTTGTATATCCTTGTATTGTTGGCGGTGGCTTCAGGGAAAATGGTAGGGATTACATATATTGTTCCATTTATCTCATCACCATAGTTGGCCAACAGGTTAATCAGCCTGAAACCTGCTACCTGTGATGCAAGTTCTCCTCCATGTGTTCCCACATTTACAACAACAGTTTTTCCGTTACCGTTTCCAAATTTGATGTAGGGAGTGCCATTAGTGCATAAATCAATAAGCTTATCGGTCAGTTCAGTGTGTTCGATTGCATTCATTAAGGGAGTGTTGACGCGAATGTTCGCCTTTGATCCCCAATCAAACACGCCAATCTCATATGTGGCATTTTTTGGTGTTTCATCGGTAATGTAAAATTTAAATTTTCCTTGGGAATCAACTATAACTGTATATTTGTTGTTGATTGTGATTGTTCCTCCCATGACGTTTTTTCCATTCTCATCCAAAACAATTCCTGAAATCTCTTTGCCATTGTTCTCCAAAAGAGTTACCTCATACATTATCCTTGTATCGCTTGCTGGGGCAAAAGTAAATGATTTTGAGAACCATGATGAATTATAATGATTTTTACTGTTGGAAAATACTCCTGTGAAGTTGATTGTCTCGCCGACAATATTTCTGGTCAGATTCCAGATGTATACAAAGTTACCATTGACATCAACATCGCATGTTCCCAATCTTTCGTTATCAACATATACGGTCACGATTCCTTCAGTCACCTCTTCAAAACCGCCATAACCTTCATATTGCCTGTAATCTGATAGCACATTTCCTGTAAAATAGACAGTATCATCATATTTTGTTGCAATGATGTTTCTGCAGGTTGTATTTGCAACGGGAATAGTTAACAGCAGGGTGGTTGTGGCATTTTTGTAGCCTCCTGTTCCAATATAGTTGCATATAATATTGAACTGTCCTGTTTGCCCGACAAAAACCTTGGTTTTTGCAATGCCGTCTTTCACATCTGCAGTGTAGTTTTTGCCGAAAACATCAATAAAAAGAACGGTTCCATTATCTACATTGTACCCGTCACTGTCTGTTGCATAGACTTTCAGTTCGGTAGCTGTATTTCCGTAAGTTCCATAAGTTTCATTTGCATTTAATTCGACATCTGTTTCTTCGTTTTCAGAGATTGTCTCATTTGCAGCAATTTCATCTGCACTGACAACATCCTCATTGATGTCAGCCGCTGATGCAGGCAGAATCAATAGAAAACTGAATATCAAAACTATTAGTAAAGTCGTGTATTTCATTTTAATCCCCCTTTATATTTGAACTTTATATTTAATAATCTATAAATCTTTGGAAAAAAATCAATGTTATAAATTAAATTTATAAAATTATCAAATTAATTTTTAAATTGTTAATCATTTTTTATTACAAATTTTTTTGTATATTATTAATTAATGTTAGCCAAATCTATTTTTGATTTGTATGATATCTAACACTTAATAATTACCAGATTATTTTTCTTTAACGTGCAAGAGTTTTCCTGACTTCTTTAAGTCATGGATGAATTGCACCAGTTATGCATTACTTTTCAAATGCTTTCTGATGAATTTTAAATAACATGATAACAAAATATAATAAATGACAATGACACGCTATTGAACTAGTCTGAACCTTCGCAACGAGGGGGATAGCACGGCAATACTATGCTTATCATAGTATACATTCCGTGAAGTAAGAATCCTCAACTTAAAGTTGAGGTAGTTCAAAATGGAGGTAAAATTTTGAATAGGAACTCTAAAATGATCTTGATGTTTCTAATGTTATTTGCAATTTTAACAATAGGTTCTGTAAGCGCATCCGATGATTTAAATGAAACCGCATTGCTTGAGGAATCATTTGATGATGCAGACATCTTGAATGCAAATGAAAACAATATATTAGAAGTTGGTCCGCAGGAAGTTCTCAGTGAGGATTCCAAAACATTCACGGATTTAAACGCCACAATAAATGGCAACAGCGACAGTGAGATATATCTAAACGGCAATTACACATATGATTCAAATGCTGACTCAAATTTAACAAATGGAATTAATATAAATCGCGCTGTAACCATTTATGGAAATGGGGCTGTATTAAACGGCATGAACATGGCCAGAATGTTCTATGTAACAAATTGCAATGTTGTTTTCCATGACATAACTTTTGCCAATGGATACTCAAAAGACAACGGTGGAGCAATACACGGGTCCTGTACCGCAGTCAACTGCACATTCAATCAGAACTCAGCATTTTATGTTACCGGAGGTTTTTTTCAGACTATTTACATAATAAATGGAGGAGCAATGTACATGGGCACCGCAGTCAACTGCACATTCAATCAAAACTCTGCCTCCTATGGCGGTGCAATATATAACGGTACCGCTTACAACTGCACATTCAACAACAACACAGGGTATAAAGGTGTCACTAGTGGCGGTGCAATGTATAGGAGCACTGCTTATAACTGCACATTCAATCAAAACTCTGCGCAAGACGGTGGTGCAGTATATGAGAGTGTCGCTTACAGCTGCACATTCAATAATAATTCAGCAACTAAACAGGGTGGTGCAATGTTTAATTCACATGCCTCCAATTGTGTATTTGAAAATAACTCTGCAGCAAATGGCGGAGCAATGTCATCAGGTTCTGCAGAAAACTGTACATTCATCAACAATAATGCCAGTGAGGACGGAGGCGCAATTTACAACGCTGAGTTCAATAACTGCACATTTATAAACAACACGGTCGGCTCAGAAGTAAATGACTTCACATTGGAACCGAAAATAATTGTGAATGATTATACCTCAACATATAACTCCGGTGAAAGGCTATTGGTCACAGTCACAGATTACAAGGGAAATGAGCAAAATGATGTCAATATCACAATAAAGATCACTAAAGGCAGTGATTTAATCGGCACATACTGCTTCCTAAGCGGAGATGGCTGGCTTGTGAATCTTGATGCTGGCACCTATGATGGAACCCTATCAGTCCAGGAACAGGGATACGATTCCTGTATGCAACATATCACTTTAAAAATCAATCAAATTCCAACAAGAATGACATTATCAAATCCTGTTATAGCTTATAAGTCAAACAAAAATGTCATCATTACATTAAAAGACGATAAGGGCAATCCGATAAGTGGAGCTCAAGTTTCCGTCAGCTTCAACGGGGTCAAAAATCTAAAAACAAATGAAAACGGTGAAATTCTGCTTTCAGCTTCAGGATTGACTCCAAATTCATATGCCCTTACAGCCACATTCAATGACGGCAATTACATGAAATCAACAGTTAATTCCAAGGTTACCGTTAAAAAGGCAACAGCAAAAATAACTGCAAAGGCGAAAACATTCAAAAGATTATTGAAAATTAAAAAATACACTGTAACATTGAAATTCGGTAAGACTCCACTTAAGAATTTGAAATTAAAAATCAAAATCAAAGGCAAAATCTACAAGGCAACAACAAATTATAAGGGAAAAGCAACCTTTAAAATTAAAAAACTCACTAAAAAGGGAACATATATATCAAAAATAACATTTAATGGAAACAAATACTATAATAAAGCAACTAAAACAGTTAAAATTAAAATCAGATAAGGGAGATTGAACCACCCCACCCTAAAAGAGGGTGGGGATTCCTGAATTATTTTCACTTAATAATGGTTAATTTAAGTATTTTTTCAGGCTATCCCCGTTGAACCAGCGGTTTAGAATATTAATTGCTGCGTTTGTGTCCCTTTCAAGTGTTTTTCCGCATTTTTGACATTTCCAGTTGCGTGTTTTGATTTTTAACTCTTTGTTTATGTGTCCGCAGTGGTGGCATGTTCGGCTTGTGTTGTGTGGTTTTACGAATTGTACGCCGTCTGTTTCGGGTTTGTAGAGTTGGAATTTGTCTTTTAGTCTTTTTATGAAT
>NZ_SUTK01000060.1 GCF_015062905.1 Methanobrevibacter thaueri | reverse complement strand
GTTTTGTTGCAACTGGTGTTCCTATGGAGGAGCAGACACAGCTGGTACTGCACGTATGCAATACCCACCGAATATTAGAGTTATTCGTGTAATGTGTTCTGGAAGAATTGACCCACAATTTATTTTAAAAGCATTTAAAGAAGGTGCTGATGGGGTATTTGTAGCTGGATGTCACATGGGTGACTGCCATTATGACGCAGGTAACTACAAATTAGATCGTAGAATGAGATTAATTTATAAATTAGTTGAAGATATGGGAATTGGAAAAGAAAGAGTTCACCACGACTGGATTTCTGCATCCGAAGGTGAAAAATTCTCTCAAGCTGTTAAAATGATGGTTAACAGAATTAAAGAGTTAGGTCCAGCTCCATTAAAACAACAATTAGATGCTGAAGGATAAATTGGAGGAGTTTAATATGGCAGATAAAGTTAAAATAGGAACTATGTGGTTTGGCGGATGTTCCGGTTGCCACTTATCCATTGCGGATTTCCACGAATCCTTAATTGATGTTATGGAATTCGCGGATTTCGAATTTTCCCCTGTACTCATGGATACTAAATATGATGAAGTACCTGAATTAGACATTATTATTGTCGAAGGTGGAATAAGAAACGAAGAAAACAGAGAATTAGCTGAAATGTTAAATGAAAAATCTAACATGGTTATTTCTTACGGAACCTGTTCTTGCTACGGAGGTATTCCAGGTCTCGGAAACTTATGGACTGTTGAAGAATTAGAAGAAGAAGCATACATTAATTCTGTATCTACTGTAAACCCTGAAGGTATTATTCCTCACGAAGATGTACCTCATCTCGAAAGCAGAGTAAGACCTATCAGTGATGCTATGGATATCGACTTAATGATTCCAGGTTGCCCACCTCGTTCTGATGTTGTAGCAGAAGCTGTTTTAACATTATTAAGAGGAGAAACAATCGAATTACCTTCCACAAACCTTTGTGAAGTATGTCCTAGAGAAAAACCACCTGCTGGTTTAGCTATGGACTTCATTAAAAGGCAATTTGAATTAGGTCTTCCTGAACCTGATTTATGTTTAATTTCCCAAGGTTTAGTATGTATGGGTCCTGCTACCGTATCATTATGTGGTGCAGAATGTCCTTCTATTAATGTACCATGTAGAGGATGTTACGGTCCTACTGCTAAAGTATTAGATCAAGGAGCAAAAATGATCAGTGCGATTGCATCTGACTACGGTGTACAAGAAGATAAAACCGTTGACCCAGAAACAGTTGCTGATCAATTAGATGATATTGTAGGTACTTTCTACACTTACACATTAGCTGCTGCTTTAGTGCCAATGAAAATGCAGAAAGGAGGAGAATAAAATGGTTAAACTTACTATGGAGCCTGTCACTCGTATTGAAGGACACGCTAAAATTACTGTGCATCTCGACGATGCTGGAAACGTAGAAGAAACAAGATTACACGTTATGGAATTCAGAGGTTTTGAAAAATTCTTAACAGGTCGTCCTGTAGAAGAATTACCAAGATTAGTACCTCGTATTTGTGGTATTTGTGATGTACAACACCACTTAGCAGCTGCTAAAGCAGTTGACCAAATCTTCGGATTTGACGATTACGAAATCTTACCTGCTGCATACAGAATGAGAGAAATCATGAACTGGGGTTCATACATGCACTCCCACGCTCTTCACTTCTACTTCTTAGCAGCACCTGACTTAATCATTCCAAACGGAACTAGAAAAACCAGAAACGTTTTCCAAGTTATTAAAGACATGCCTGAAATTGCACTTCAAGCAATCAACATCAGAAGAAACGGTCTTGAAATGGTTAGAAAAATCGGTGGTCGTCCTATTCACCCTACTTCATCCACCCCTGGTGGTATCTCAACCGAATTAGACGCTGACACTCAAAAAGATTTACTTGAAAGAGCAAAACAGAACGTCGAATTAGCTCAAGCTACTTTAGACTTAGCTATTCCTGTATTTGAAGAAAACATCGACTTAATTGCTTCATTAGGTAACTTCGGTGACACCAGACACTGTGGTACCGTAAAACCTGATGGAACTTGGGATGTATATAATGGTAACATTAGATTCAAAGACAAAGATGGAAGCGACTTATTTGAATACAGAAACGAAGAGTACACTGACTATGTTGCTGAACACGTAAAACCTTACTCCTGGTTAAAATTCCCTTACATTAAAGAAATGGGATACCCAGAAGGTATTTACAGAGTAGCACCATTATCCAGGATCAACGTCTGTGATCAAATGCCTAAAGAAGCACCTCTCGCACAAGAAGCTCTCAAAGCTTTCCGTGACGCTTTCGGATATGCTCAAGCACCATTATTATTCAACTATGCTAGACTCATCGAATTATTAGCATCCGCTGAATGTGCTGCTGCAGCATTAGAAGAAGATTTATCTGGTAAAAAATTCCCTGATGAATTAGAAAGAACCGAAGGTAAAGGTGTGGGTATTGTCGAAGCTCCTCGTGGTACTTTAATCCACCACTACGAATCTGATGACAACGGATTATGTAACTATGCTAACATTGTTGTAGCTACAATCCAAAACAACCCAGCTATGGAAATGGGTATTCACCAAGTTGCTTTAGATTACATCAAACCTGGTGTAGAAGTGGATGACAGCATCTTCAACTTAATGGAAATGGTTATCAGAGCTTACGACCCATGTTTATCTTGTGCTACCCACTCAATGGATAGTCAAATGAGATTAGCTGAAGTAGATATTGTAGACAGTGAAGGAAACCTCATTAAAAAATTCTAAGTTTAAGGGGGTTTTTTATAAATGATTGTATTTAACGAAGATGGCTGTATAAAATGTGGTGCTTGTCAAGGTACTTGTCCTACATCAGCTATTGAAGTAACACCTAATGCTATTATTCACTGTGACACTTGTGGCGAAGAACCTAAATGTGCTGACGCTTGTCCACAAGGTGCATTAAAAGTAGAAGAATTCGAAATCGCTGAAGGTATTGTTGTACCAAGATTAGTATTCAATTCTATTTTATGTGACTCCTGTGGCAAATGTGAAGAAGTCTGCCCACAAGAAACTATTAAAGTCACTGGTGAAAAATTAAAAGAAGTTGAAGGTTTCTGTGTAATGTGTCAAAAATGTGTTGACATTTGCCCAGTTGATGTAATTGGTGTTCCAGGCATTAAAGAACCTGCTGAATATGAATTAGATCTTAAAGGTAAAGGACCTGTTTACCTCGATAATTGTGTTGGATGTGGAACTTGTGTAGAACCTTGTCCTGTAAACGCAATCACTCTTGAAGAAGTTGGCAGTCCTGTTACTGTAGGTGACGATTGTATCAGATGTGGTTTATGTTCTCAAACCTGTCCTTGGAATGCAATATTCATTGCTGAGAAGAAACCTATCAAACGTACAAAAGAAATCAAATCTTTCACTTTCGATTCAGCTAAATGTATTGGATGTAACACTTGTGTTGAAGCATGTCCTGGTGATTTCATCGCTGCAAACAGTGCAAGTTTAACTGTTGCAATTCCTAGTGTCTGTGCTGCATGTGGTTTATGTGTAAAACTTTGTCCTGTTGACGCATTAGAAATTGATGTGGAATGGGGTGAAGGTGCACCTGTAGATGCAGAAGGTATTGGAAGAGATGTAGAAAAATGTGACTTCATCGGTGCATGTGCTAACAAATGTCCTACTGAATCTAGGCGCGTAATTACCAAAACTGGTATGTGCTGCCCTGCTTTAGAGGAAACTGATTCAGAACCATCATTTGCTAGCTGTATTAGATGTGGAGCTTGTGCTTCAATGTGTTCTAACGATGCATTAAAAGTAGAACAATATGAAGTAACCATTGACGGCGAACCTGTCTTAAGAGACAGAATTGCATTCAACCCATCTAAATGTGATCAATGTGGTGACTGTATCGAAGCTTGTCCTTATGACATGATTCACAAAACAGACAATCCTAAATTACCAATTGCAGGATTCTGTACCTTATGTGGTCAATGTATTGAGGCATGTCCTGAAGACGCATTATGTTACAAATAGGTGTGTTAACACACCTTACTTTTTTCTTTTTTTTAAAAAATTAGTTATAATTTATTCATTACTGTTTTTCCATTAACGATTGTCATTATTGGCATACCTTTGTATTCCCAACCGTCAAACGGTGAGTATTCAGCTTTTGTTTTGAATTCAGCAATGTCGAATTTGCCTTCCCGTTTTAAATCTATTATTGTAAGATCCGCATCAAAGCCAACATCTATTTTTCCTTTAGTGTCTAATCCATAGACTCTTGCGGCATTTTCACTGAAAATCTTTGGAATCAACTTAAAGTCAAGATTGCCTTTATTCACTTCGGTTAAAAGTAGCGGCACAACTGTTTCAAGGTTTGGGATTCCCGGTGATGATTTCCAGACTCCTTTTGTCTTGTCTTCAAGGGTGTGTGGAGCATGGTCTGTTCCGATTATTGAATTTTCATCCAAATCACTGATTCTTACGCTGTCTCCCTCAGGTCTTAGTGGAGGATTGGTTTTTATGAATGTGTCATATATATTGTATGCTGAATTATCAAGTAGTAAATGATGTGGTGTAAATTCCCAGCTTACAGGCATAATTTTACTTGCACTTTTTGCCATACTTAGTGATTTGCTTGAGCTTAGATGGCAGATATGCAAACGTAAATCATTTGCCCTTGCAAGCTCAATTGCTTGTCTGACAGATTCGTCCTCAGATTTGGTCGGTCTTGCGTAGGTGTAATCAATAGCGGTATTTTCCTTATTTTGCTTTAACCTTTCGGTTTCATCTTCAACGATTGATTTTTTTTCACAATGGGTTGCAACAAGCCCGTTATAATCGGTGGTTTCTTTTAGAATTGATAAATCATGGAATATTTTTTCCAAACTTTCATCGCTCTCGAGGTCCATGAATATTTTGACGCAAATCGGATTCAGCTTCATCATCTTTTTCATTTCCTCTAAATCGTTATGTCCGATTTGAAGTTCAAAGTTTACGACGGACTTTTCCTGAGCTATTTTGATTTTTTCTTCAAGTGCTTTGTATGTGTTTGTTTTAGGTAGCGTATTCGGCATGTCGATGACTGTTGAAAATCCTCCGTTTGCAGCTGCCAAACTTCCACTTTTAAAGTCCTCTTTTTGGGTCAATCCAGGATCTCTGAAATGTATATGTGGGTCGATAAAACCTGGGAGCACATAATTGCTTTTGACATCGATTATTTCGCTTGCTTTTAAGGGTGTCTTTGAAATATCTGATATTTTTCCATCTTCAATTTTTATAAAATACTCTCCGATTTCATCCGCTAACCTGCAATTTTTCAAAACTAAATCCATGATTATCACCTGTCTGGTTCAATATTTGTCATTTCTAATTTTAAAAGATAACTTTTTTTAATCCAAAAACCAAATTTTTAATCATGTCTCAAATTTCAGATATTCTCAAGAGGGATATGGAGTTATTCTATAATGATTTAAATGTGGAGAGTGAAATTTCCGATAAATCTTCAGACACCATTCTGGTGTCAGATTTCACCGAGTACAATCCTTTGCACAATGGCCATTTTCATTGCATGAAAACTGCAAGGGCAATGTTTGATGAGGCATTGTTTGTAGCTATTGTGCCGGGGCTATTTGAGAGAAGCGGCAGGGGCATACCATATATATTGCCTCGCGAAATCAGAGCGGAAATTGCAATTTCTGTTGGTGCTGACATTGTGGTTGAAGGCCCTCCAATGGGAATAATGGGATCAGGCCAATATTCCCTGTGCCTGTGCAAGATGTTTCAAGCTCTGAACACCGATTACATTCCTCGGGGATACAAGCCTGTAGAGGGAATGGATGAGATATTGAGAAGGATTAACATGGGCCATCACATTGCATCAAAACCCTATAAGATAGTGGACAAGACCACTCATGAAACCCTTTTGAAGGGAAAGCTTGAGGAGGATAACTACGTGATCACCTCATTTTCAAATTCCCTGTCAAAAATAGGCTTTGACTATAAGGACAAATTCATTTTTGTCGAGCGGATTGAAGGGGTGAGCGGCACATTGATTCGCGAAAGCATTCTGGAGGACAATTTTGATAAAGTTATGGACATGATGCCCCAAAAGACAATTGATGTGCTGAAACGGGAAATAAAAAATGATGGGATAATATATGGCATTAGGGATGAGGAGGCCATTTTAGACACTGCAAACAACTACTCTTTTGAAGAGCTTGCTGCCTTGAACCTATTTAATGACAAATTGGCTGAAACCATCATTGAAAACAGGCCTTTTGATGATATAAAAATGTTGGAAAAATCATTATTGCAGGGATTTTCCTCTCATTTCAAGCAAAGAATATTAAGCATAATGGAAAATCCGATACCAAAAAAAGAAATATCCCAATACATTGACAAATACCCATCAAATATCAGGATATTGGCTTATAAAGATAAAAAAAGTTTGGAAAAATTTAAAGAAAAAGTCCTCAAAAAAGTTATACTGTAGGAGGAGGACTTACGATATTATTAATCACATTTTGTGGATTTGAAAGCGCATATATCGCATCCATGAATGTTGGGTATGCTGCATGTAATACGAATACATATACTAGGTAGTATATTACAACCAAAATCACTATGACTAATAATACGGTTAAGAGAATGTCAACAACACTCATAGGTTCCTTATCTTCCTGATAGTTTAAATTATGGATGTTTTTGTCTCTGCCTCTACCTTTTTTGCCGCCTTCTTTTTCCGCTAAAATTTCAGCTCTGATTCTTGCTTCCATTTCTTCAGGGGTTTCATTTTTAGGGCGTTGTTTTTTAGTATTTAATAGAGTTTCATCCCTGTCAGGATATTCTTTTCTAGTTAAGGAGCCGTATTGTTCTTCATCTTTAGCCAATTGTTCGCCTAAAGGAACATTATCATCGAAATATAAATCATCTAAATATTTTTCATATCTGTCTTCCAATTCCACTCTTGCACTTGTTGGTGCTGGCTCATATGAATGATCTGGATAAATGTATTCAGCGTCACTAGGAGCTTGTTGCGGAATTTCTTCTTGACGATAGACAGGTTCGTTTTGTGCAATTTGTGGTTCTGGAGAGACAGGAGCTTGTTCTACTTTAGGTTGAACAGGTTCCTTTTCGTATGAGGATTCGAGGCCTCCACTATACTCAATATTATCCTTTATATTATATGGAGAATCGTCACGAATTTGTTTTATTTCATGAACTTCCGGTGCTGGAGGTACTTCTTCAACAACGTTTTGTGTTTGGTAAACACTTTCTTCAGCCGGTTGTTTGTTAAGTCTTGCAGGTTCAGTTTTTACAGGTTCTTGAGCAGGTTCTGCTGCTTTATTTTCAATTCCAAGACCTACAATTTTTTCTAAACATTCTTTACAATAAATTTTACCAGCAATTTCTAATCCACATTCTTTACATATTGATTTTCCACATATTGCACATGTATCTGTGCTTTCTCTTTCAGGATGATAATAGCATTCCATAAATTACACTCTCACAACGAATTAATATATATTAATTTTATATATGTTTTTTTTATTTATATAAAACTTTTCATTGTTTAATTTTTTCGACGATTTTTTCAACAACTATCTCTGAAGCTATTAAATCGTCTACTGTTGCAAGAAAAGTGCCCAATTTCTCGCTGTTCACTTTATATTCAATGGTGTTGTCGTTTAATTTTGATTTTAGATAATTTTCATTATCGACTTCAAGGGAATCAAAAACCACCTTTGCGTCATCCGCATTCTTATATATGAACCTAAGATCTCCATTGATTTTCATAAGTTATTATATATTTTTTATTACCTAAAATATTTTAGGGGCAAAAATTCCAAAAATAGGGTAACCTTTATTAATAACTTAGTCAATATATTTAAGTATTCTATTATATTACGATATAATTTTTATATAGCTATTGTTGAAAATTCACTATTTTTAGCTATTTTTAATTAAAAACAATTTATGTTTATTTCGGAGGAATAATAATGGTTCGTGCTTATACAAGAAGAGATTATATTAGAAAAACCCCAAATTCAAGAATCGTACAATACGATATGGGAAACTTAAAAGATGAATTCCCAGTATCTTTAAGTTTAGCTGTAAAAAAACCTGCTCAAATCAGACACAACTCTTTAGAAGCAGCAAGGATTGCTTCTAACAGATTGATGCAAAGGGCTGCTGGTAGAATGGGATACCACTTAAAATTAAGAGTATACCCTCACCAAATCGTAAGGGAAAACCCAATGGCAACCGGTGCAGGTGCGGATAGGGTACAAAGCGGTA
>NZ_SUTK01000009.1 GCF_015062905.1 Methanobrevibacter thaueri | reverse complement strand
AATGGTTAAGAAAGTAGTAAAAACAAATCCTAACCTTATTGAACTTATTAATAAACTTTATGAACAATCAAGAAGTGAAGATGCAGCTATTTGGAAAGATGTTGCTCAAAGACTTGAAAGGTCTAACAGAAGAACCGCTGAAGTAAATCTATCAGATATTGCAAGATACGCTGAAGCTGGCGAAACTGTTTTAGTACCTGGTAAAGTTTTATCAAATGGTGATTTAGAAAACAAAGTAGATGTTGTAGCATTAAAATTCTCAGCTAAAGCACAAGAAAAAATCGAAAGTGCAGGCGGAGAATGCATCTCAATTGACGAAATTATTGAAAGTAATCCTAAAGGATCAAACATAAGGATTATGGAATAGGGGATGTGTGTTATGATGATTATTGATGGAGAAGGATGCGTTTTAGGAAGATTAGCTAGTGTAACTAGTAAAAATCTTTTAGAAGGCGAAGAAGTAGTAATTCTCAACGCTGAAAAAATTATGTTAACTGGTAACAAGGATTGGGCTTATGCTAAATACAAACAAAGAGTTGACAGGGCAAGTATCTCTAACCCTCGTGACTTAGGTCCAAAATATCCTAGAAGACCGGATGATATATTCAGAAGAACTGTAAGAGGAATGTTACCTTTCAAAAAATCCAAAGGTAAAACAGCATACAAAGGCTTAAAAGCTTTCGTTGGCGTACCTGCTGAATATGCTGATGCTGAACTCACCGCAGTTCCAGAAGCAGAATACAAAGATCTTAAAAAAGGTATCGAATTAGGAGAAATCTCCAAACTTTTAGGAGCTACCTTTTAGATAAGTAGGTGTTATTATGGTTAAAGTTATTCATACTAGTGGAAAACGTAAAACAGCTATCGCAAGAGGTACTGTTCGTGAAGGAACCGGTAAAGTTAGAATCAACAAAGTTCCTTTAGAACTTTATTCTCCTGAGCTTGCTAACTTGAAATTACAAGAACCATTAACCTTAGCTGGAGACTTAGCTAATCAAGTGGATATCAATATCCACGTTATTGGTGGAGGAGTAATGGGTCAAGCTGAAGCTGCACGTATGGTAATTGCAAAAGGACTCGTACAATGGTCTCAAGATATGGATTTAAAAGAAAAATTCATTCACTATGACAGAACCATGTTAGTAGGTGACCCAAGACGTTCAGAACCTAAAAAATATGGTGGTCCTGGAGCAAGAGCACGTAAACAAAAAAGTTACAGATAAATTCTGTACTTTTATATTTTTAAATTAAAAAAGATGATATAAATGATTCCTATAAGATGCTTAAGTTGCGGAAAACCTGTATCAGCTTACTTTGATGAATACAACAAAAGAGTAGCAGCTGGTGAAAAGTCTAAAGATGTTTTAGATGATTTAGGTTTAACTAGATACTGTTGTAGAAGAATGTTGATTTCCCATGTGGAAACCTGGGAATAAACGATTGTAGGGATATTTTTTAAAAATAATCTTGGTAAAATGCCTAAAAAATGGAAGTAATATTCATGGATGTTGAAAAAAAATTGACAAGGTTTGAAAGAGCTAGAATTCTTGGAGCTAGAGCAATTCAAATATCTATGGGAGCAAAACCTTTAGTTGAAATTGGCGACTCATTAGATCCGATTGACATAGCATACGAAGAACTCAAAGCTGGAGTTTTACCATTAGATGTTATTAGAGATGAATAGATTTAATCTATTTTTCTCCAATTATTTAAAAAAAATAGTAAATACCAACATGACTCTATAAAGAAACTTACTGATTTTTTCAAGATATGGAGCGGTTGGTAATAAATTGAATGACACTGAGGTGTTTTTTTGGATAGTATAATAGAAGATGTCCAAGTCCGAAAGATTTTGGACAGCAGAGGCAATCCAACCATAGAAGTGGATGTAATTACATGGAATGGTTTTGGAAGAGCAGCTGCACCAAGTGGAGCAAGTACCGGTTCAAGAGAGGTAGTATCATTCCCTGAAGGAGGGGTTGACATTGTAGTAAGTGAAATGGAAGACTTGATTGCTTCTGAACTTATTGGAATGGATGCATGTGATGTTGCTACAATTGATGAGATATTGAGAGAAATCGACGGTACAGATAATCTGGCCGCTATTGGAGGCAACACTACTGTTGCTATTTCTATGGCTACCGCCAAGGCTGCCGCATCATCTTATAATATGCCGCTTTATCAGTACATTGGAGGTAATTTCGCAAATGAATTGCCATACCCATTGGGCAATATGATGAATGGTGGTGCTCATGCAGGTGTTAACGCTCCAGATATTCAGGAATTCCTGGTTGTTCCTATTGGAGCCACCAATATGGTTGATGGAATTTTTGCAAACGCTTCTATTCATAAAAAATTAAAAGAACTTATTCAATCTAAAGATTCATCCTTTACCGGAGGTAAGGGAGATGAAGGCGGTTGGGTGCCTAATATCACCAACATGGATGCTTTAGAGATTCAAGCTCAAGCATGTGAGGAGGTTGGCGATGAGATAGGCATTGAAATCAGGCCAGCTTTAGATATGGCTGCATCCGAAATGTGGGATGCCGGTGAGCAGAAATATGTTTATGCTCATGATGGTATCAAAAGGGATACCGGAGATCAAATCGATTTCGTAAATGAAATCATTGATACTTACAAAATGTTTTATGTAGAAGACCCATTTGACGAATCTGACTTTGAAGGATTTGCTCAATTAACTTCTAGAGTTGGGGACAAATGTCTTATTTGTGGAGATGATTTATTCACAACCAATAAAGAGCTTTTAGCTAAGGGTATTGAAATGAATGCCGCTAATGCAATCATTATCAAGCCGAATCAGATCGGTTCATTATCCGAAACCTATGCCACCGTCAAACTGGCAAAGGAAAATGGTATTGTACCTGTAGTTTCACACAGATCTGGCGAAACAACTGATGACACTATTGCTCATCTTGCAGTCGGTTTTAATTCTCCTTTGATTAAAACCGGTGCTATCGGTGGGGAAAGAATAGCTAAATTGAATGAGCTTATTCGCATAGAGGAAAAACTTCCAAATTCAAGAATGGGTAAATTTAGAAAATAAGGAGATTATATTATGTCAAAAGTAATTCTAGATTACGATAAATGTGATGGTGCTGACTGCGCTGAATGTGCTGACGTTTGCCCAATGGAAGTGTTAGTTCTTGAAGGAGACAAAATTACAATCAACAATCCTGAGGACTGCAGTTATTGTGAAGTATGTATGGACGTTTGTCCTAATGAATGTATTAAAATTGAAGATGACTTTTAAATTGTAGGTGAAAAAATGGTAAATGAAGAACTTTTAATAGACTTAGATAATTATTTAGCTGCTGGTTTACACATTGGTACCCAGCAAAAAACTAGTGACATGGAAAAATACATATTCAGAGTAAGATCTGACGGTTTATATGTATTAGATATTCAAAAAACTGATGAAAGAATCAGACAAATTGCAAAATTATTAGCAAAATATGACCCAGAAGACATTTTAGTAGTAGCTACCCGTCAATACGGTCAAGCTCCTGTTAAAAAATTCGGTGAATTAACCGGTGCTAAAACCATTCCTGGAAGATTCATCCCTGGTACTTTAACAAACCCAAATTACGCTAAATTCATTGAACCAAAAATCATTGTTGTAACTGACCCAAGATCAGATGCACAAGCGATTTTAGAATCCAAACAAAACGGTATTCCAGTAGTTGCATTATGTGATACTGAAAACTTACTCAGTTTTGTTGACATTGCTGTACCTGTAAACAACAAAGGTAGAAAAGCTATCGCTTTAGTTTACTGGTTACTTGCAAGACAAATCTTAAGAGAAAGAGGAGACATCCCAGAAGACGGTGACCTTGATATTGATTCAACTGAATTCGAACTTAAATTTTAAGTGAGTCAGATGTTAAGACAACCTGCAGTTGCTGGAGCATTCTATCCGAATGACCCAGACAGATTGAAAGAACTCATTGAAAGTTGCTTTTTGGATGATTCCGGCGTCGGTTATATTCCAGAACTCGGATCATTTGATGGTGAAGAGTATCCTGTCAATGTTATGGTTCCCCATGCAGGTTATCAATATTCTGGTCCAATAGCCTCTCACGGCTATTGCGAAATCGTTAAAAATGGTTTTCCTGAAGTTTTTATTATTATAAGTCCTAACCATACTGGATTTGGTAGTGAGATATCTGTATTCAATGAAGGAGAATGGATTACTCCTTTGGGAAATGTGTGTGTTGACAATGAGTTTGCAGAAAGCATCATTGAGTCTTCAGACATTGCTTCTGCGGATTTCATGGCACATATCCGTGAGCACAGCATTGAAGTTCAGCTGCCATTCCTACAATTTTTCTCGAATGAGTTCAAGATTGTTCCAATCACAATGGGAAAGCAGGATTTTGTAACTTCAACTGACTTGTCAAATGCGATTTTTGAAGCTGCAAACAAATTGAATAAATCCTATTGTGTTATTGCAAGCACTGACCTGTCCCATTTCAATAATCAGGAAAGGGCAAATAAGGTCGACGGATTCGTTCTTGAGGATATTGAGGAAATGAATGAGTTCAAGCTTTTGGAAGAAGTCATTCAGTATAATATTACCATGTGTGGTTATGCTCCGGTAATGGCTACGATGTCCCTTTCCAAAAGATGCAATAAGAACACAAGTGATATATTGGCTTATGGGACTAGCGGTGATGTTACTGGGGATTTCACATCCGTTGTAGGTTATGCTTCAGGTGTTTTTAGATAAGGTGTATTTATGATAGCTAAAGCCTCTGCTCCGGCAAAGACAATACTGTTTGGTGAACATTCTGTAGTTTATAGTGAACCTGCTATAGCAGGAGCAGTCAATAAAAGAGCTTATGTTACTGTTAAACCATCTGAAGATGATGTTACTATTTTTAGAGCTCCAGACATCGGGTTTGAAGCGGAATTACTTACACAACAGAAAAAATACATTTTACTTAAGGGAAAACCGGGAATTATCAGATATATTTTAGAGTCTCTTTATCGAGTACATGACCATACTCCAATAGACATTACCTTAAATTCCAATGTCCCTATAGGTTCAGGGCTTGGATCATCAGCTGCAGTGACTGTAGCCACTCTTGCGGCATTATACAGGTATCATAATATTCGTTTTAACAAACAATCTCTTGCACATGACGCTCACATGGTTGAGCAGGCTGTTCAGGGAGTTGCAAGTCCGCTTGATACTTTGGTTTCAACATATGGGGGGCTTGTCTATCTGTCAAGAAACAAGAAAGTAGAACACTTCAACGTTAATTTCAATGTCCCATTTGTTGTGGGGTACACCACCAAACATGGAAATACAGGCAAGATGGTTAAGGATGTTAAGGCCCGTAAGGAAAGAAATCCGAAAATCATTAATCCAGTCATCACATCAATGGGAAATCTGACCAACTACGCAAAACAGGCAATCCTGAAAAGAGATTTCACCAAGATTGGCGAACTGATGAATATCAACCACGGATTTTTAGATGTTTTAGGTGTAAACACCTTGGAACTGTCCCGTATGGTATATAATGCAAGGGAAGCTGGTGCCATAGGTGCCAAAACTACCGGTGCCGGAGGAGGGGGCAGTATTATTGCGCTCTGTCCGGGCAAAGTGGATGAAGTGGCTGAAGCTATTGACAAGGATGATAATGTCTTAAAAATAAGATTTACTCGAAAAGGAATTTCTTCAAGGGTTTATAAGTGATTTAATGATTATTTTAAAAATTGGCGGCAGCATCTTAACTAATAAGGACTCAACTGAAAGTGAAGTCGATGCTTTGAGCCTTAAAAGAATTGCATCTGAAATCAAAGCTTCTATGGATGCGTCACCTAAACAGTTAGTTATTGTTCATGGTGCAGGTTCTTTTGGACATCCTCCCGCAAAAAAGCATAAGATTGGAGAGGAGTTTGATAAATCTGAGTATCCTCAAAAAAGGCTTGGTTTTTGCGAAATTCAAAATGAAGTTAAAAAACTGAACATGTATATATGTGAAGCATTTATTGCGGAAGGACTGCCTGTCATTGCAGTTCCGGCATCTGGTTTTATAACAGCAACCAATAAAAGAATAACCTCCGGAAATCTGGATTTGTTTAAGAATTATCTTGAAAAGGGTTTCATTCCAGTGATTTACGGTGATGTGGTTTTGGATGACGATTTGGAATTTTGCGTTATTTCAGGAGATCAGCTAATTCAATACTTGGCTAAAAATCTCTCTCCAGACAAGGTTATTTTGGGAACAGATGTTGATGGGGTTTATAACAAGAATCCTAAAACAAATGACGACGCCGTATTTTTTGACAAGTTCACTTCACTTAAGGATTTGGATACTCTCGAAGGAACCACCAACGTTGACGTAACCGGCGGTATGGTCGGAAAGATTAAGGAGCTTTTATATTTAGCAGATTTAGGAATTGAATCTAAAATAATAAATGCCGAAGTGGAAGATAATATTTTCAAGGTATTGGAAGATAAGCCCGTTAAGGGAACAATAATTTCAAGGGGAAATTAACATGATTTCTGATAGAAAATTGGAGCATTTATTAATTTGTGAAAATTATGACGTTGAGTTTAAGGACAAGACCACAGGATTTGAAGATATAGAATTGATCCATAATGTTTTGCCGGAAATCGATAAGAATGAAATTGACTTGTCAACTTCTGTTTTCGGCAAGAAATTAAACTCACCTTTATTCATTACAGCTATTACAGGAGGCCATCCTGCAGCTAAAGAGGTTAACAAACAATTGGCAATAGCAGCCGAAAATCACAGAATTGCTTTGGGAGTGGGCTCTCAAAGGGCAGCCTGTGAACATCCGGAACTTGCAGACACTTATAGCGTTGTTCGTGAAAATGCTCCGGACTGTTTGCTTGTTGGTAATATTGGAGCACCTCAACTTAATTTGGCTCAAAAGGCAGTTGAGATATTGGATGCTGATATATTGGCCATTCATTTAAATCCTCTTCAGGAATCAATACAGCCTGAAGGCGATTTGGATGCAAGGGGTTACACTGAACTGATTGGCCAGATAACTGAAACAGTTGACATTCCTGTTCTTGCAAAAGAGACAGGCTGCGGCATTTCCGCCGAATCAGCAAAAATACTGGTTGAAGCGGGTGTCGATTTCATTGATATTGAGGGAGCTGGAGGAACCAGCTGGGCAGCTGTTGAGACATACCGTGCCGAAGACAGATATCTGGGAGAGATATTCTGGGATTGGGGAATTCCAACTGCTATAAGCACAGTTGAAGTTACTAATGCGGTTAATGTTCCTGTAATCTCTTCAGGGGGCATAAGAACAGGTCTTGAAGCTGCAAAAGCAATTGCTCTTGGAGCCGATGCTGTCGGTATGGCATTGCCATTTTTAAAGAATTGTGCTTCTCAGGAAGCCTTAAACACATTTATTGATAGATTTAATGATTCACTAAGAATCGCTATGTTTTTAGTTGGAGCAAATAATATTGAAGAATTGAAACAGTCTAATTTGGTCATTCGCGGAAAAACAAGGGAGTGGCTAAATGAAAGAGGTATTAACACAAAGAGTTATTCAAGGAGATGAAACATGAGCGTAGAAGTTATCGCTATAGGGGGATATCAGGAAGTCGGGAAAAACATGACTGCTATCCGCATAGGTGACGATGTTGTTATTTTTGATATGGGAATTCACCTGGACAGGATTAGTATGCACGAGGACACTGATATCGACAGAATGCATAGTTTAGATTTAATCGAAAGGGGAGTTATTCCGGACGATACATTGATGAAGGATGTTGACGGTAAAGTAAAGGGAATAGTTTTCTCTCACGGTCACTTGGACCACATCGGTGCTGTTGCTAAGCTTGCTCACAGATATGATGCACCATTAATCGGAACACCATATACTGCTGCTTTAATAGAAAAACAGATTAAAGGGGAACGCAAATTTAAAGTATCAAATCCAATCAAGGTTTTAAACCCTGGAAGCAAGGTAAAGCTTTCAAAAGACATCACATTGGAATTTGTACAATCAACCCACAGTATTCCACAGGCAGTATTTCCGGTATTGCACACTCCTGAAGGAATTATCGTATATGCACTCGATTTTAAATTTGATAACCATCAGAAAGTATCTCCTCCGCCTGATTATAAGAGATTAAAAGAGTTGGGCAAAAAGGGAGTGCTTGCATTGATTGTTGAAACAACCAATGCCAAAAACTTTGACGAAGTAAAAACACACTCTGAAAGGGTTGCAAAAAACATTTTGGAAGACGTGATGAGAGGGCCATTGTATGAAAAGACAGGCATGATCGTTACCACATTCTCATCCCACGTTGAACGTGTACAGGCAATTGCTGACATTGCCAAAAAGAGCCACAGGGAAATATTCTTTTTAGGCCGTTCAATGGAGAGGTTCTGTGGTATTGCACAAAAGCTGGGAATATTGAAATTGCCTGAAAACGCCAGCATTTACGGATCTCCAAAGGCAGTCAACAAGGCCTTGATGAAAGCTGATGAGGACCGTGCAAACTACTTACTTGTAACTACAGGTCACCAAGGAGAACCTGATGCACTGCTTCCAAGGATTGCTAACGGAAGAACTCCGTTCAATATTAAAAAAGGAGATAATGTTATTATTTCAGCACCTATTATTCCAAACCCTACCAATGCGGCCAACAGGCACATCATGGAAAGGAGATTGAAGGTGAAAGGTGCAAGAATTTATCCTAATGCTCACGTTTCCGGACACGCTGGAAGGGAAGACCACCGTGAATTCCTACGTATGTTGAAACCACAGCATATCATACCGGCACACGGAGACTTATCAATGCTTGCGGCTTATGCTGAGCTTGCTGAAGAGGAAGGTTACAGAATCGGATATGACATTCATATTTTGAGAAATGCTCAAGCACAAGTTTTTAGAAGTTAAGGAGGGATTATTATGAGTGATGTAAAAGAAGTACTGGGAAATTATTCAACAGACATTACAAAAACAATTGAGGAAGAATTAGCCACCATAACTCCAGATAATTTGGCTGAAGCATCAGTTTACTTAACTCGTGCTGGAGGAAAAATGCTAAGGCCGGCTTTGACATTAATAACTGCCGAAGCTGTTGGTGGAAAACGAGAATCCGCTCTTAAGACAGGTGCGGCCATTGAACTGATTCATACATTTTCCTTAATACATGATGATATCATGGACCAGGATGATATGAGAAGGGGAATGCCTTCCGTTCATAAGGTTTGGGGAGATGATGTTGCAATTCTTGCCGGAGACACCCTATTTTCAAAAGCTTTTGAAATAATCATTTGTTCTGAAGGAACTAGCTCAGAACAGAACAACAAGGCTTTGGCCACCGTTGCAGATGCATGCGTTAAAATCTGTGAAGGTCAGGCATCAGACATGGGCTTTGAAGACAGGTTTGATGTTACCGAAGATGAATACATGGAAATGATCTTCAAAAAGACAGGTGCTTTGATTGCGGCTGCCACTAAAGCAGGAGCAATCATGGGCGGTGCAAGTGATGAAGTGATTGACGCAATGTATGAGTATGGCCGTTTGATTGGTCTTGCTTTCCAGATTCAGGATGACTATCTTGATATTGCAGCTGATGAGGAAACCCTTGGAAAACCGATCGGTTCCGACATCGGCAAGGGCAAGATGACAATCATTGCAATCAAGGGTTTGGCAAGTGTCGATGACGACAGGTTACTTGAAATCTTAAAATCTGACAATAATTCTCAAGATGAGATAGATGAAGCGGTTGAGATTTTAACAAATTGTGGAGCCATTGAATATGCTCGTAATTTGGCACAAGAATCTGTAGTCAAAGCAAAAGAAGTACTCGAAATATTAGACGACTCTTCATCTAAACAGATACTTGTTGACATTGCAGATTTTGTACTTGAGAGAAGTGCCTAACTTTTCTCATTATTCCTTATTTTTTTACTTTTTTTTATAACTTTTTTTCAGGATCAAATATTCGAAAACTTATTTTTCAGCATCATGATTTCAATTTTTTTTAGGGTAGATTGTTCGTTAGTATTTGAACATTTTTCATTTTTTGAATTGCTGAAATTCTTGTAAAATTAGAAAATAATTTGTCATTATTTTAAACGATTTATCACGATTTATAATAGTTTTAGTTTTTTGGCTATATGTTCTTTATTTTATAAGAATAGAATGAATATAATTTTAAATTCATTTTTGAAATATAGGTAATTAAAATTAAGATATAATTAGCATTTTCTATTATTTATATTGTATTTAAGTTTATTTAAATCCTCAGATATTTTAATAACATTTATATATTCAGTAATATAATATCTATTATTAGGTTATGCAATTAAAATTTTTTAATTGGATAATTTTGTTTCACTGATTAAAAATTGTTCAGAGTTATACGAATAATTTTTCTAAAAATTGGATATTTGGGCATGATTTTAAAAATATAAATTTGGGCCGTATGAGGAGTGACAATAGAATTTTTTTTAAAATCTTGTGACAGTTTCCAGTTTTTCTTATAGTTGAGAATCTGTTAAATTTCGATTATAGTTTTCGCTATGAAAAATATTCTGATGCTCTATACTAATGGAGATAAAATATGTTGGAGATTAAGCACACTTTATGTCCTTCCTGCAGTGTAGGCTGCGGCATTAATGTTGTTTTGAAGGATGGGGAAGTTGTGGGAACATTCCCAATATAAGAGGCACCCTGTTAACGCAGGTAAAAATTGTTTGAATGGAAGAAACTCCATTGATAGTTATTTAAACAAATTCGAGAATGCAGATGGCGATGCATTTATTGATGATATTAAAAAAGAATTGCAATCCGCTGATTCTTCAAATGTCACAGTAATTTGTTCAGGTAACAACACAATTGAAGAAATAGAAGCGATAAAGGAATTCGCACAGTCAAATGGCTATAACATTGGCTTTTATGCAGATGACCTGAAGAATTATGATGAAGTCGCATCCTATGAGGACGTGGAAAATGCCCAAAAGGTTTTTGTCATTGGAGACCTGTTGTATGAAAACCCATTGATCGGAAGAAGAATCGTCCATGCAAAACAGAACGGGGCCAAGATTTCCGCATTCGTTAATGCTGAAAGTTCCGTAACATCTAACATAGCCGATGAATGCTTCAGCGAATCAGTTGGGGAATTTTTGGATGCATGCAAAGGTGACATTGATGAATCCTCTGTTGTAGTATTCAACCAGATTGAAGCCGCTGATGATTTGGCCAAAATCGAAGCTCTCAACTGCAAGATACTGCCTGTATTCAGCAAATCAAACACCAAAGGAGCATTAGGCATTTTGGATGCAAAGTCCAAGGATGAAATGTTTGAGCTGCTGGACAGCACCAAGGTCCTTCTGGTATTTGACGATGACATTGTTGACGAATTAGGATATGACTTTTCAAAAATTTCAAAAATAATAAGCTTTGCGCCATGTGCAAACAAGACAACCGAAGCTTCAGACATTGTTGTTCCAATCAAAACATGGCTTGAAAAAGACGGATCATTTGTAAATGCAATGGGTGAAACCCAAACTTTCAATGCTGCAATTGAATCAGATGTTTTAAGTGAAATTGAGGTTATTGAAAAATTAAACGGATAGGCAGGTGAGTTATATGAGTTATGTTTTAGCAAAATCCCAAAATGATGATATTCATAAAGCGGGCGAATGCGGAGGTGCAGTAACCAGTATCCTCAAGTATCTGCTTGATGAAGGAATAGTTGATGGAGTATTGGCAATCAGCCCTTGCGATGACGTTTATGACGGAATTCCAACTTTCGTAACCGATTCAGAAGATCTGATGAAGACTGCAGGTTCATATCACTGCGCCCCTACAATGATTGGGGACCTTGTGCAGAAGTACTTCTTCGACAAGAAAGTGGCAGTGACCGCAAAGCCTTGTGACATGAGGGCAATAGAAGAGCTTATTGCAAGACACAAAATCAACAGAGACAACATTTACGTAATCGGATTGAACTGCGGAGGAACAGTTTCACCTGTAAGTGGAAGGAAAATGATTGATTTGTTCTATGAAGCAGATCCTGATGATGTAATAAGCGAAGAAATCGACAAGGGACAGTTTATCATCGAGCTTGCAGACGGTTCCGAAGAGGCAGTCAAAATCCATGACCTTGAAAATGAAGGCTACGGCCGCCGTACCAACTGCCAAAGATGTGATGTTAAAATCCCAAGAAAGGCAAACCTTGCCTGCGGTAACTGGGGAGCTGAAGACTGCTGGACATTCATTGAAATTAATGATGAAAAAGGTCAGGAAATGATTGACGGTGCCAAAAAGGCAGGAATTCTTGAAACCAAAACTCCTGCTCAGGGAGCTATCGACGGAAGAGCTAAAGTTGAAGGCATCATGATCAAGATGGCCAACAAGGTTCAAAATGCAGTTTATCCTACTGTAAGTGAAATGGACGAATGGAAGCGCTGCATCAGCTGTTACGCTTGCCGTGACGTCTGTCCGATTTGCTGGTGCTTTGAAAACTGCGAACTGAACAAGCCATACTTCAAGGATGAAACCAACATTCCACCTACTCCAATAGCATTCCAGGGAGTAAGGCTGTCCCACATGAGCTTCAGCTGTGTTGATTGCGGACAATGTGATGACGTATGTCCAATGGACATTCCTGTTTCATTGATTTTTGACAAATTGCAGAAAAAATACTTTAATAAGACTGGCTATGTAGCTGGAGTTTCAGATGACATCAAACCTCCATTATACAGTCCAGAAAAAACTGAATTATGAGGTGATTAGATGGCAGATGATTTAAAAATTGTAGGTTTATTATGTAACTGGTGTTGTTATGGTGGTGCTGATACTGCAGGAACTGCACGTATGCAATACTCTCCTAACATCAGAATCATTCGTGTAATGTGCTCAGGAAGAATCAGCCCTTCCATGATATTCAAGGCATTCCAGGAAGGCGCCGACGGAGTGTTTGTAGGCGGTTGCCACATAGGTGATTGCCACTATGACGCCGGTAACTACAAATGGTCAAGAAGATCCAAGATTGTTGAAGACATTCTTGAGGAATTCGGAATAGAAAAGGAAAGGTTCTGTCATGAATGGATTTCAGCATCAGAAGGTGAAAAGTTCCAAAGGACAATGGAGGAGTTCCGCAAGGAATTGAATAAGCTCGGACCATTGGAATTAGACTAATCAAATATGTCAAGGAAAGTAAATGGCTCATAGCTATTTACTTTCATTAATTATCTTTCCAACATCAGGGATTCGTTGCTGATGTTAGAAAGATAGTTGGATAGAGAATATTTGATTGTCTTTCGAGTTAATTTTTTCTATGTTGATAAATTCATCATTGGCCTTTAACTGTCGACTGAGCATTACCGGTTTATAGTTAATCTTTTCTCCATCAATATAGGAAGGTTAATTGAAAAAAGAGATTTATATGAGCACATGTAGGTTTCTTTTACTGTCTACAATAGCTATTGAAGTTCATCACTTTAATAGCTATATTTTATTTTACTGATTTTGAAAATGAGGAGAAAAGAAATTTTTAAATCACTTTTCTCAGAAGCACGCTTGTATTGTTTGAGTTTCCAAGCGGAAGCAGCATCACTTCCTTGTGGAATCCTCTGAGGATTGTGTCTGTTAGGGGAGCATAGAGGATCGCTCTCATACCGCTGTATGTTCTGACAAGAACCGGTGTCTTTTCATCAACGATTTCCCAGACATTGGCGAATACCCTTTCCTTAGGCTCGGCAAAAGCGGCCACCATCAATATGTCGAAATCGATATCCCTGAGTAATGTTTCGTCCCCTACAAGGATTTTAATGCCGTCATCAAGGCCCAGCTTTTTAATAACTTTTCTGGACAGTTCCGCCACATCTTCCTGTATTTCAATGCCTATGCATTTGCAGCCGAATTTTTCCCTGAACAGTATCAGTGTCAAAGGCAAAGGTCCGCTTCCAACGAAAACAAATGTTTTATCGTCATGCCAATGTGCCAGTTTTGATTCATTGGTGAGCAGGCCTTGGTATCTTTCATAGAAATGGAATGTGTCAAGGGTCGCCTTAGGGTCATCTGATTCTATTATTTCCATTGCATTGTTTGTCTCAAGTCTTGCGCCGATGTAGAGATAGAATTTTCTGATCAGATTCAGGGCACTGTTCATCTTTTCATCATCTAAAATATGCTTTGCGGAATCAAAATCTATTGTTTCATCGTGTGCAATGACTTCTATCTCATCCAATAATAATGTTATTTCATCTAAATCCACGTCATTCAGGGAAGACATGTCATTTAATGAATCAATTCCATAATCTTCTAATTTGTTTGCAATTTCCTCAATTTTTGGCCAATATTTCCAGCAGCTCATTTTAATCACTATTATAATATATTGAAATAATGGTAAATAAGCTTTTAATCTTTTTCAATTTCATATTACTAAATTGAACTTGCAGTAATACTCAAAAATCCTCTTTTCAATTCTTGAAATTCAAAAAGGAGTGTTTTGGAAAAATCAGTTTACAGGATTGAGACAATTTTTCCATATGATATCAGTATCTTATTAATGTATTAAAACAAATGTATATTCATGAAAGGAATAATTGGTGCAATTAGCGGTGATGTGATAGGATCCGTTTTTGAGAATCGACCTATCAAAACAAAAGAGTTTGATTTGTTCAGCTATTATTCTCAATTTACGGATGATACAGTAATGACACTGGCTATTGCAAAATGGTTGTGTGAAGACAAGACTTCAAAGGATGCCCTGATTAGAAATCTCAAATATTTCGGGAACATGTATCCTAATGCAGGCTATGGGCGCAATTTTTATTACTGGCTTAAACAGGAATCACCAGAACCTTACGGAAGTTGGGCAAACGGCTCTGCAATGAGGGTTTCACCCTGTGCATGGGTGGCTGACTCTCTGGAGGAAGCTCAGGAATTGGCTAAAACCTCATCCATCGTCACCCACAATCATCCTGACGGGGTGATAGGTGCCCTTGCAACATCAGATGCAATCTATCTTGCAAGAACCGGTGCGGGCAAGGATGAAATCAGGGAACATGTTGAATCAGAATATGGCTATAACTTGTCTTTATCGCTGGATGAGATTCGACCAAGCTATAAATTCGAGATATCCTGCAAGAAAAGTGTGCCGGAGTCCATAATCTGCTTTTTGGAGGCGGATGATTTCGAGGACACCATCAGGAATGCCGTTTCCCTTGGAGGTGATGCGGATACCCAGGCGGCAATTGCGGGAAGCATCGCATCTGCATATTGGGACGTGCCTGATGATATCTATGATGAGACGGTAGAATGCTTGGATCATTTCCTTTTAGGCGTTTTAATGGATTTTGAAGAGAGATTCATCTGAGCAAATATTTAAGTATCCATATAAATAAAAGTTTTAATTGGATGTGAATATATGAGAAATAAAGCAATATTCTGTTTTATTATTCTTTTGACATTGTTTCTGTCTGTTTCTGTAATATCTGCAAGTGAAAACAACACTTGTGATAATTTAAATTCTGTTGATGGAGATGCAATCGAAGTTCCTTCAGCAGATGCAGATTTGGATGAACTGTCCTTATCAGACGGTAATTTGAATGAAGTTTCTTCAGCGGATGAAGATTTTGATAAAGTATTGTCCTCGGATGCTAATTTGAATGAAGTTTCTTCAGCGGATGATGCTGTGATTGCCAGTGATGATGCCAAATCATCAACAGTAATTTCAGCCAAGGATAAAACATCCTATGTTGACTATAAGGACAAATTCACTGTTCAGTTGACTTCCGGAGGAAAGGCTTTAGCAAACAAGCCTGTTACAATAACTCTAAACAATGTTAAGTATAATAAGGTCACAGATTCAAATGGACAAGCAACAATAAATTTCAAACTGAAAACAGGAAAATACAAGGTTAAATATTCATTTGCGGGCGATGATGAGTTCACAGCCTCAAGTGGAGCTTCAAAAATTAACGTAAAGTCAAACTTAAAGACATCAATAAAACTCATTGACAGAAGTAAAAAGGTTCACTGTGAAGGGGTAAAATCAGTTTTCCGCATCAAACTTAAAGATGTGCATGGAAAACCTGTTTCAGGCAAAAAAGTTAAGATTAAAATAAAAAGCAAGGTCTACAAGGCCAAAACCAATAAAAAAGGTGTTGCCAAATTTTATGTAAATCTTAAGAAGGGAAGCAATAAGGTTCAATACTATTTCCTTAAGAATGGAAAGTATCTGAAATCAGCAGGAAAACGTTATATTGACGTCAAATATAAACTTGACCCTGGAGACGGTTATTGGGTCAACCAATGGGACATGAAAAACGTTAACCTCAAAAAGCTTTCAAATCTTGGAACAAAACACATATTCCTGCTCCACACAGCTTTTGAGTTGCATGGAAAAACTGCAGTTTTAAACTGGATTAAGGAAGCGCATAAATATGGAATAAAAGTTCACATGTGGATATGCGCATTCTATAATGGAGGATACGTTCTTCCTTGTAAAGGTGATGGAGGCATCAACTACAACCAGATTAATAAAGTAATCAAGAAGTCAAAATACTATGCTGGTCTCAAGGAAATCGATGGGATCCATTATGATTATACAAGATTCCCTGGAAATGCTTATAAGTACAAAAACGGAGTCAAAGCCGTCAACTACTTTATAGAACAGGCAAGCAAAGCCGTTAGGGAAGTAAGGCCGGGAATTATAGTCACAGCAGCAATCATGCCTGAGCCAAATGACATGAAATATTATTATGGTCAGGATGTCGCTACAATGTCCAGGCATGTTGATGCGCTCGTTCCAATGGTTTACAAAGGAAATTATGAGGCAGGGGTTAACTGGATTAAAAAGACAACCCATGCATTTGTAGAGAAATCCAAAGGCGCTCAGGTTTGGGCAGGACTTCAAAGCTACAGGTCAGATTCAGATATCAGCAAATTGTCCTACGGTGAACTGTTCAAGGATGCACAATATGCCAAAAGTGGCGGAGCGACAGGAATCATCATGTTCAGATGGGGATTGTCAGCTTTGTTGGACTTTAATAAGTTATAGGGTTTTCAACTCTATTCTTTTTAATTTTTTTTAAAAATAGGTGATAATATGGATGACAGAGAAAAAGTTATAGAAGCATTCAGAAGTTCTGACGAACCGTTGAATGCTAAAAAAGTCAGTGAAATATCTGGCGTAGACAAAAAGGAAGTAGACAAAATCATGAAGGACTTGAAAAAGGATGAAACCATAGTTTCTCCTAAAAGATGTTATTGGACTCTTGCGGACTGATAACATATTTTCTTTTTTTTTAAATCTAAATATATACTATTTTTTACATCAAACTATTTTTTCAATATGCCTGTAAAAATTAGTTTTCATTCCATTATTGCTTTATACCTTTGTGAATTGTTATTTATTGGGTTTCATTTGTCATGATAATTGATTTTAATATTTTTTTGTATGGGTATTTGTAATTCAGTGTACTTTCAGTTTTTTTTGGGGCATTTATTTTTGTATTTTTTTGATATGTATCACTTTTACAATGGAAAATTTGTAGTTTCATTTGTATTTCACGGGTGTTTATTTAATGTTTCTTGTTGTTTTTTAAACGTTTTTTAGTTGATTTTTGTGGGCGATATTACTTTTCAAATGCTCTCCGGGTATCTTTATATAATAATGGAGCATAAATTGTACTATTATGTGAAGATGGGTTAATAGTGTGGTGTTTTATGTTATGGTGGATGTTAAAAAGGGAATGAAGGTAAAAAATACACTGTTAAAACAAACAGTAAAGGCAAAGCCACCTTTAAAATCAAAAACCTAAAGAAAAAAGGTAAATTCAAATCCACAATAACCTTTAAAGGTAACGCATACTACAATAAAGTGACCAAAAAGTTAAAATAACTGTTAAGTAACTTGCTTTGGCTTGTTACTTCTTTTTTTTATTTTTTTAAGCTGATTTTCAAACCTTTCATCATAGTTTCTTGCAACATCCTCGTATTTGTTCCAGATTCCGATTGCAGTTTCGGGAATGACGTTACGTTTGTCTTCACTGAACTTGGTATATGTGTGCATCATCTCCTTTGAATCTGAAATCAGAACTTTAACAAATGGTATGTCCGCCTTTTGGATATTGATGTTGTGGTCCTTAAACATTTTGATGATATTTACCTCTTCATTGTTGATGTAGCATGTTGGTGAAGCCAGTATATTCACTTTTAAGCTTTGTCTTTTTTCAAATGCATTTATCAATGCCTCTCCTTCACCCTCAAAGAGAAATCCTATTCTCATGTTGATCGTATTTTTGGCCCTTTTAATGATTTCGATTTCCTGGTTGATGATTTTTTCGACACCGTATATTCTCCATATCGGAGCCTGAACCTGGCTCATTCCGTTTTCATAGATGTTTGTCAGTCTGCTTATGCTGTCATCGATTTTAGAGTTCAGCCTTTCCTTTTCACGGTTCAGGACTTCGACCGGCGATTTGACAATGTAGGTCAGTGGCCTTCCGTCCTCGACTTCAATGAAATCCTTTTCGTTCAGCTTCTTCAACACATCATATATTTTACTTCGAGGAATGCCTGAGCTTTTTGATACTTCATCGGCTGTCCCTTGAATTAATGAAGTGAGCGTTACATATGCTTGAGCCTCATACATTGTCAATCCAATTCCCTTAAGTGTAGCTATATTCTCGTCCATGTTTATTGTTATTTAGTTAATAATATATAAATTTGTTACTTTTAACCCTTAAAAAGTGACAAAATCTTTATATATGCTTCAGAGGTAAACTATAATTAACAATAAAATGAGGTAATTATTATGTCTGACGGATTAGATATGTTTTGTTATCAATGTTCCCAAACCGCTAAGGGAACAGGATGTACAGTAAGCGGAGTTTGTGGAAAAAAACCAACTGTAGCAAGACTGCAGGATAATTTGATTTTCACCATGAAAGGAATCAGTGCATACAACTACAATGCAAACGTCTTAGGAAAAAACGACCCTGAAATCGATGCATTCTTGACCAAAGGTTTATACACTACCTTAACAAATGTCAACTTCGATGTGGAAGATCTTGTTGCATTAGCATTGGAAGCAGGTAAAGTCAGCGTGGACGTAATGAGACTGCTCAAGGACGCTCACATTGAAGCTTACGGCGAACCTGTACCAACTGAAGTGAAAGTCGGAGCACAGGAAGGACCTGCAATCATCGTAACCGGTCACGACTTGAAAGCTCTTGAAGAACTTTTAAAACAGGTTGAAGGAACAGACATCAAGGTCTACACCCACTCTGAAATGCTGCCTGCTCACGGATATCCTGGACTCAACAAATACGAAAACCTTGCAGGACAATTAGGTGGAGCATGGCACGACCAAAGAACAGTCTTCAAGAAATACAATGCAGCAATTGTCGGAACCAGTAACTGTGTATTGCCTGCACTTGACTCATACAAGGAAAGAATGTTCACCATGGATGTTGCAAAGCTCGAAGGCGTAAAAACCGTTGAGGATTATGACTTCTCAGAAGTAATTGAATGCGCAAAATCTCTCGGATCTTTAGAAGCTGAAGAACTGACCACAATCACAACCGGTTGGAGTGCAGGAGCTATTGTAGAACATGCTGACAAAATCAAAGAATTGGTATTGGACGGCAAAATCTCCAGATTCTTTGTTGTCGGCGGTTGTGACAAGGCTGCTAAACACAACGACTACTACAGGGAATTCGTACAAAACCTTCCGGAAGACACAGTTATATTAACTTTAGCATGCGGAAAATACAAATTCAACGACCTTGACTTAGGTGACATCGAAGGAATCCCAAGACTTCTCGATGTAGGTCAATGTAATGATACTATTGTAGCGGTTGATGTTGCTGTTGCATTATGTGAACTCTTTGACATGGAACTTAATGAATTGCCGTTAACAATTGTCCTTTCCTGGATGGAACAAAAAGCTGCTGCAGTGCTCTGGGCATTGTTATACTTAGGAAAAACCGACATGTGGATTGGACCTGTACTTCCTGCATGGGCAAATGAAGACATATTGAATGTCCTTGTTGGAAATTACAACCTGACTCCAACAACCGGCGATGCAATAGCTGACATCAAGACAATCATGGGGGAATAGGCAATGAGTGAGGATATTAAGGCTAAAGCTTTGGATATCCAAACATTGGTTGAGTATCAGGACGATACTGTAGTCAGCCGTGAAGTAATCAAAAAGGAGCTTGGAACAGTCACATTCTTCGCCTTTGATCAGGACCAGGGACTGTCAGAACACTCCGCTCCTTTCGATGCGATGGTTCAAATCATTGACGGTGAAGCTGAAATTACAATTTCCGGTGTCAAAAACACTGTAAAAAAAGGTGAAATCATTATCATGCCGGCAAATGAGCCGCATGCACTTCAGGCTGTAAACAGTCCATACAAAATGATTTTAACAATGATAAAATCCGATTAAAATCATATAAAAATATTATTCGCCTATAACGATGAGTTATAGGTGATTTTTCTTGTTTTTTGTTATATATTCGTATAAATGAAACTTTTCAAGTCCGACAGCCTTGTGAAACATTTCAACAGTATCCACATATTCAAATCCGAACTTTTCAAATACTTTTTGGGCACCAACATTTCCATCGATAATGTCGATTCTGATTGTTTTCTGATTATTTTTTAGGGCATTATTTCTTATTTGATTGAATATTTCTTTTCCAATGCCTTTTCCGGCAAAATCGGAGCTTACCGCAAAAGTGTGGATTATGATAGTTTCCTGTGAGGTTGCATTGATGGTCCATTCAATATTTTCATATTCCGGATCAAAGAGGTTATTCAAGACAACGCAGGATATTATGTTGTCTTCTTCTGTGCAGACATACAATTCCTCCTTTTCAACACAGCCTTCAATGAATTCCAGATTAGGATAATCCCTATTCCATTTTGGATTGAATTCAGTGCCTCTGGTTGAATCGATAACCTTTTGGTAGAATTCTAATATCTTTTCTGCTTCTTCAGCTTTTGCTTTTCTTAGATTGACCATATTATTTTTTCCACCAGAACATTATCCAGTCTGCCTTGTCTTTTTTGTTATAATATTTTTTTGTTTCGCTGTCATATGTAAGGATTCTTTCCAGATAATCTTTTAACAGCTCTTTTTCTTCATTAGTGTATAATTCAAGTCTGAACTTGCCGTTGTCCATCGCCTCTTCGATGCTGTCATATTCACGATAATTATTCAGGTCAAATCTCTCGACGTTAGGGTATATTTCGAGATTATACAATATGTTAAAGAAGTAATTGTAGTCTGGAAAATCTTCAGTTTTCCTGCCAAGCTCCTTTTCAAAATCCTTTTCGATTTTCTTGTTTTCAGGTCCGAAAACGGTTATGAAAACAAATTTGTTGGCAATCTTATTCAATTCCAATAGTACTTTATCGATTGGAATGATGCCGTTCAATGATCTGGAGCAGACCACGACGTCAACATCCCTTATCTCTTCATATGTTATGTCTTCAATCGGTTTCAGGATGGTTTCAATATTGTTGATGTCATTATCTTCAGCCCTTTTTTCCAGATATTCCAGCATTTTTGGTGATGAGTCAAGCCCTATTACCTTTTTCACCCTTTTGGCTATCGGTATGGTGACTGACCCTTCTCCGCATCCGACATCAAGCACGGTATCGTTTTCATCCAAGACAAGCATGTCAAAAAGCGCATGTTGATAGTCGTCTTTTCGGGTTCTTTTGTAAAATCCAGGTGCGGCCTTGTCCCAGTCTTTATTGACCTTTCCTTCCAGGCGCTCAGTCCAGAATCCCAGCCAGTCAACGTCATTAGGGTTTTCAATGCTTTGCCTCATATTATTGTCCGTCCTTCTAAAACATTCATGTAGTCTTCGTAGTTTTCCTTTAATAGCTCAGGAATGTCCAATTCATATGGGCATTTGTCAACACAGGAATAGCATTCTGTACAGTCAAGGGTCTTTTTCATTATTTCCTGGGTTTTCTCATCCATGTTAGGCTCTGTCGGGAAACGCCTAATCCAAAGTGACATTCTTCCGCATAGGCTTATGTTGATTTCTTCAGGGCATGGCATGCAGTATCCGCAGCCTCTGCAGAAGTTCACTCCGAGTTCCTTTTTGTCTTTTTCAATGTCCTTTTTGAGTTCATCATTGAGAATGGTGTTCTCGTCATATGACAGGAACTCGTTAAGCTCCTCGAGCTTTTGGATTCCCCAGATAGGCAATACATTGTCAAATTGGTTAATGTAAGCGTAACTTGCTTTTGAATTCTTAATCAATCCGCCTCCCATTGCCTTCATTGCAATGAAACCTATATCTGATTGTCTGCATTTTTCAACCAGTTCAAGCTCTTCGGCTCCGCTTAGATATGAAAATGGATATTGCAATGTTTCATACAGTCCGCTGTCAATCGCTTCATGTGCATGGGTTATTTTATGGGTTGTTATTCCGATGTGGTTGACTAAACCTTGATTTTTGGCTTCCAGCATTGCTTGGTATAATTCATCCTCTTTTTTCGGACAGAATGAGATGTTATGAAATTGATAAAGGTCAAGATAGTCAGTTTTCAGTTCCTTAAGTGAGGTTTCAAGATCCTTCCAGAACTCTTCAGGTGTTTCCATTCCGGTTTTGGTTGCAAGATAGATGTCTTCCCGAACATTTTTAAATGCCTTTCCGAGCTTCTCTTCACTGTCTGTATAGAAACGTGCGGTGTCGTAAAAGTCAATGCCGTTTTCATATGCGGTCTTCAATATTTCAATTGAATCTCTTTCATTTCTTCTCTGGATTGGAAGTGCTCCGAATCCATTTTTATTTACCTCAAGGTTAGTTTTTCCAAGCCTCATTTTAGTATGCCCCTATCTTTCTTAATGTTTATATATCTTCAATTAGATAAATAATATTACTTATTTTTTTAATTGAATTATTAAATTGTGATGATTAAATGAATGATTTAGAAGAGATTATCTATAAGCATGCCTTGCTCAATGCGGCCAAGCATAAGGGATCTGCAAATCCTGGTGCCGTAATGGGTTCAATCATGTCAAACGAACCTGAACTTAGAAGCAGGGCAAAAGAAATTGGTCCGATGTCCGGTAAAATTGTAGCGAAAGTAAACGCTTTGTCTCCTGAAGAGCAAGCAAGCGAAATGGAAAAATTGGGTGTTGAAGTAGAAACCAAAAAACCTAAGGCAAAGGAAACCGGCTTGCAGGAGCTTCCTGGAACTCATGAAAATGTTGTTTTGAGATTTGCCCCTAACCCTAGTGGGCCGTTACATATCGGGCACTCCCGTGCTGCGGTTCCAAACGCTGAATATGTAAAAAGGCACAACGGTAAGCTAATATTAAGGATTGAGGATACCGACCCGAAAAGGGTCTATGAGCCAGCTTATGAAATGATTCCTGAGGATTTGGAATGGCTGGGAGTCAAGGCCGATGAAATAATCTATCAGTCTGACAGGTTTGAGATTTATTATGACATTGCCCGCCAATTGATTGAAAAGGGCGCTGCCTACATGTGTACCTGTGACGGCGCAACATTCAAGGAGCTTAAGGACAGCTGCAAACCTTGTCCATGCAGGGACAACTCTGTTGAAGAGAATCTAGAGTTATGGGAAAAATTCGACACAATGAATGCAGGTGAGGCTGTATTGAGGGTCAAAACCGATATCAATCATAAAAACCCTGCAATCCGTGACTGGGTTGCAATGAGATTGGAGGACGCCGAACATCCTCGTCTGGGCACCAAATACAGAATCTATCCTATGATGAACTTTTCCGTATCCGTGGATGACCATCTGATGGGACTCACTCATGTGCTCAGGGGAAAGGACCACCTGGCAAACACTGAAAAGCAAAAGTATCTCTATGACCATATGGGCTGGGATGTGCCTGAATACATACATTACGGCAGATTGAAAATGGAGGACATTGCTCTCAGTACCTCAAAGGCCAAGGAAGGCATTGAGGACGGCACCTACAGCGGATGGGATGACCCAAGACTCGGTACCTTAAGGGCAATTGCAAGAAGGGGAATCCAGGCCAAAACCATTTACGACCTTATCATTGAAATCGGTGTTAAGATGGCCGATTCCGCAATCAGCTGGAAAAAGATCTACGGTCAGAACCGTAACTTTTTGGAACCTATTGCAAACAGGTACTTCTTCTGTGAAAATCCTCAAAAAGTAACAGTTGAAGGCTACAGTGATGGAAAAGTTGACATTGAAAGGCCATTGCATGCAGACCACATGGACAGAGGAAATAGGGTCTTGCCTTTCGACGGCGAGGTTTATCTTGCAGAGTCTGACATCAGTGATGGAATATTCAGGCTTATGGATGCCGTCAATGTTGAAATCGCAGGTGATGATATTAAATATCATTCAACTTCCTTTGAAGATGCAAGGGCAGTTAAGGCCAGAATCATCCAATGGGTTCCGGTTGAAGACAATGTTAATGTCAAAATAGTCATGGATGATGCATCAACCAAAACAGGTCTTGGAGAAGGAGCACTTAAAGACCTTGAAGTCGGAGACATCGTGCAGTTTGAAAGGGTAGGATTTGCAAGGCTTGATGAAATCGCCGATGACGAATTGATATTCTACTTTGCACACAAGTAGGTGACCTGCATGACAATGTTCACAAACGGATTTTCAACTCTCACAATGCCAGAGGATTTTGAAAAGATTCCTCCCAAGGATGAGTTTACGGAATTGTATCTCGTAAATACCAAGATTCCAATGTCCATCAAGTTTTTGACAACACCGACATTGTCAGGACTTCCAGAAATAATGGACGGTATTGAAAAGAATTTGGAAGGTAACGACAGGATTGATCTTGTCACTTCCGATTTCATTCTTATCAATGACAATCTTTATTATATGGTCGTTTCCTCATTTTCCGACGGTGAGAATCAGGTTCGCAGGAATGAGTTTATGTATGTGGAGGATGACAATCTATATGTTTTTGAATTCACATATCCTTATGCCGACAGAGAATTGGATGACTTCTATTTGAATATTATCCGTTCCCTGAAAATCAGCGTTCCGAAATACATCGTTGAGGATGGAAGTTACAGGATTAATCATCAGTGATTAATCTCTTTTTTTATATTTTAATAGTATTATCTAAAAACAGAATTAGTGTAGTTTTAGGTGATGTGGCATTAAAAAAAGAAAGGGTCGTAAAAAGATATAGTTAGTATATCTTTTTAACTTCGCTTGTTTTGATTTTAATATTTTTACCTCTGTACCTAACTGAGATGTCGTCACCGTTTATTGCATAAACTTGGCTGGAATAGGTCTCGCCGTCATGGTTGTAGATGATTTCGTCTCCTTTTTTAAGTACAACTTCATTGTTATTTATAGTGATTTTCACGTTGTCCCTTGCAGGTTTGCTTTTGATTTCACCCACTTTAGGTTGAACCGGTTCAGGTGAATTCTGAGCCATTTTAAAGACACGTTTGGTGTTTTCCTGTCTTAATTTCTGGTCGTGGTAATCCTCATAGGTACCGTCATCAATGTCCATGTATGTCTCGTTAATGATCGGTTCGTATTCATCGTATTCATTCACGTTTCTTATGAATTCGTTTTGAAGGCTTTCATCTTTTGGTATTGGGATTTCTTCAGGTTCGGAATTCAATTTGTCTTTAACCTCTTGGAATAGTTTTGAACTTGTAATTTTATTTTTGACCTTGTCCAAATCTTTTCTGTAATCAAGATCCATTGTGTCTTCTTCAGCTGCTGATTCAAATGAGGTTTCACCAACTTTGTTTGGTGTTTTTAAAGCAGGTTCACTTATTTCTTCCTGTTTTAACAGTGTGTCTGTAATGTTGTCATCTTCAGAAATGCTTTCAATTTCTTCTTCGCTTTCTTGTGCGGCAGTGGTTATTGCTTCATCAATGTCCTTTTGTGATTCGACAGATGCAGGTTCCTCTTCAGGAGCATCATCGCTGTCCTCAA
Source organism: Methanobrevibacter thaueri (assembly GCF_015062905.1). GTDB lineage: Archaea > Methanobacteriota > Methanobacteria > Methanobacteriales > Methanobacteriaceae > Methanocatella > Methanocatella thaueri_A. The sequence goes on along the minus strand of NZ_SUTK01000009.1, from coordinate 23,654 downwards.
TTATATCACTGATTTTCTCTTCCTTGTCTTCAGCGATAATTTCCTCAATTAAAGGTTCCTTTGTTCTGTTTTTGATGCTTTCTTTGATTTCTTTCAATTCTTCATCTTCTTCATCATTTCTAATTGTTTGAGATTCTTTTTCTCTTTCACTGTCTTTTCTTTTAGATTCTTTGATTAATTCATCAATTGTAAATAAATCTTTCAGTTCGCTGGTTTCTTTATTATTTTGAGTCATAATATCCATCTGGCTTTGTTTAATTGGTTCTTGAAATTTTTCAACGTTATCATTATAATTAATAAGCACTTGATTCTGAGATTCGTATTCATAAGTTTTTACATTGTCTGTTTCGACTTCCGGAACAATGTAAGCTTCATCATTGACTTTCGGCTCAGTAATTCCGCTAAATAAGTTTCGGCTTTTTTTAGGAATATTTGGGGATAAACTACGAGGAGTATTTTTTGAAGAATTACTTTTTCGAGCATTGTTTTTATTTCTACCAATGTTTAACGCTTCATTTAAATTTATACCTTTTGGTAGTATTGATCCTTCGTCATGCTCTAATTCATCGCCTCTATAGTGTAGTTTAACGACTATGATAGCTATTGCGGCGATTATTGCAATAGTTATCCAAATTAAAATAGTTATTATATTCATTTTTTCCCAACCCTTATTTAGTATGTATATATTTATGTTATTTTCATCAATTTAAATATTTTCATAATGATGATTTTTCGATAGGAATCCATATTTTCAAAAGAATGCATAGTTTATCTTACATGTGTTGTTTTTAGGCATGTGATTTGAACCATTTTCTGATTTAATCGGCACTTTAAACACAATTCTTCTGAAATTGATTTTTCACATGGGGATTAACTTTTTCTAATCATTCATTTTATATATTTCAAAAGTCAAATATAAATTAGATTAATATTTTTGAGGATTAATCATGGTTGTTAAAATTAATGAAAACTATCTTAAATTAAAAAGCAGCTACCTTTTTGTTGAAGTGGCTAGAAGAGAACAAGAATTTATAAAGAATAATCCCGATGCAGACGTAATCAAGATGGGTATCGGAGATGTTACAAAACCATTGGTACCTGCTGTCGTTGAAGCATTTAGGAATGCTGTAGATGAAATGGCTGACGGCGAAACATTCATGGGATATGGTCCGGAACAAGGTTACGGATTTTTGGCTGAAGCCATCATTAAGAATGATTATGAAAAATATGGCATTTCACTGGATACCTCAGAAGTGTTCATTAGCGATGGAGCTAAATGTGATACAGGTAATATTCAGGAAATCTTTGGAATCGACAATAAGATTGCAGTAACCGATCCTGTATACACTGTTTATGTTGACACCAATGTAATGGCCGGAAGAACCGGTGAAATGGGTGATGACGGCATGTATGAAGGTTTGACATACCTTAAGGCAAATGCTGAAAACGGATTTGTTCCGGAATTGCCTGCAGAACCTGTTGATATCATCTATTTATGTTTCCCAAACAATCCTACAGGTACAACATTAACTAAAGATCAGTTAAAGGTATTTGTCGATTATGCAAAAGAAAACAAAGCAATCATTCTATTTGATTCCGCTTACGAAGCATTCATCAGTGAAGATGATGTGCCTCACAGTATCTATGAGATTGAAGGTGCAAAAGATGTTGCTATTGAATTCAGAAGCTTCTCAAAGACTGCAGGTTTCACAGGAACCCGTTGTGCATACACAGTTGTTCCTAAGGAATTGAAAGGATACACTGCAGATGGAGAGGAAGTTGAAATCAATCCATTATGGAACAGAAGGCAAACCACCAAGTTCAATGGTGCATCCTATCCTGTCCAAAGGGCAGCTGAAGCGACTTACTCTGAAGAAGGTCAAAAACAGATTAGGGAAGTCATTGACTATTATATGGAAAATGCCAAAATCATTCGCCAAAGCTTGTCTGACATAGGCCTTGAAGTCTATGGTGGTGTAAGTTCTCCATATATTTGGGTAAAAACTCCAAACAACATGGATTCATGGGATTTCTTTGACATATTGTTAAATGAGGCAAATGTTATCGGAACTCCTGGTTCAGGATTTGGTCCAAGTGGTGAAGGCTATTTGAGGCTCACCGCATTCAATACATTGGAGAACACTATTGAAGCAATGGACAGAATTTCAAAATTAGAATTTTAGGTGTTATAATTGAAAATAATAGAAAAACCTGTTACAATTGAAGAAGGTGACTCATTTAAGGTACTATTATCTAAATATGGTGCTCTGGCTCTTGACAAACAAGAAAACCTATCAGAATTAATTGGAGATGGGGCTGGAGATTTGGATATTGAAAAAGGTGAGCTCAAATTTGATGACATAATATTCCCGGTTCAAATTCTCGGATTTTTCATGCAGGACTCCAGACAGTGGTCATGGGCATGGGACAATGAGGACATATTCGGTGAAAATCTGATTAAATCCGCTTTACAAATCAAGGCTATTGGAGAGGAATTTGGAATTCCTGAATTCACCACTCCTTTATTGAACGCAACCTATGACGATTGCCATACCTTGGCAATGACTACAAGTTCCATTCTCGCCATGGATGCATATTATGCAGTTTCAGAAGACGGTTTGGATATTTTTGTAGGCATCAAATCAGACTTGATTAAGGAAAACGATTCCGCAAAAAAATTCAGGGATACCTTTTACACTTTCCAAAAGAATTTCAATATCTATCCGAAAATCGCTTTCGAATCATACACCAAACTTAAAGGATATGGATTCAAGCCTCATGACGACTTTGCACTTGCAAAAATCGGTGAAGCGAGAGTGATGGCCGGATATACCGAAAGAGGAAATATCACTCGTCTCTTGATATTTGGTGACGATGAAAGGTGAGACCATGGATTCTGATTTGGCAGAGGAAATTGAATATATGAAGGATTTGCTTTCTAAATCAGGATTCTTTAGTGTTGGTGAAATCATTGAGATATTGGAAGACCAGTTTATTGATGAGGAAATTGATTTTTCCAACTGCAATATCTCCCTGAGTGATTCCGCCAATGAAAACTTTTCAAAACTGGAAAATGCATTTGCAAGGCTTTCACAAGAGGGCATTGTTGCTGTTCACAATTGCGGTTATGACATCAAGGAGGGTGTGGCCGATGCATTTGAACTGCAGGTTCACCTGTTAAATAACAAGTTTGCGCCTATCGGCTTTTGCTTTTACACCTTTGAGGATGTTGAATACAGCGTTTTCGATGGTTATTTAAGGATTACCTTTGGAGACTATGAAAACGATGAGGCTAGTGCATTGGAAATTGGTAAAACCGTTTCTAAATATTTGAAGGAGGAAGGTTTCACTATTGATTGGGATGAGACTGTTAACAACCAAATTGAGATTAATCCTTTTATATGGGATAAGTCATATGATGATGAAAAGGAATATGAAATTGAAGGGGCATACGGTGTTTTTGTTAAAAATCAGGTGTTAGAATGAATACAAGATCTTTAAAATTAATTCGGGATGTAATAATTAATTCAGGTAAATGGACTGCAATAGAAATATCTCAGGATTCAATATATGTTGGATTTAAGAATGTGGAGCTTGGAAATCCCAAATCAAATGAAGAAATGTCTTTAACTGTTCGTTTTGCCGAAGATTCATTTTTCTCTGTTTTTTATAATAACATTTGGGATGTTGATTTTTTATCAAACTATGATTATAAAAACCATTTGCTTAGTGAAGATGTTGATTTTGACGTTAAGGAAATCAAGTTCATCGACTTCGAATATTTGAATACATATTTCTACAACTATAAAAGCGAAAAATCAATTTCCTGTGTTGAAGACTTCAACATTCACAATATTCGCAATGACTTTTTCCTGCTGGTCGAAACAAAGAACTTGGCCTTTGTTGCCGGCGGAAATCAGATGGATTTCTTCACTCCTTTTGAAAGACTTGACGATGCGTCACTACGCGAACTTTCCAATGAGTGGATGCTTTATTTCTTAAATTATCATTTGAAAAGAAACATTATAAAGGATCCTATGTGCGAAAATCATCCGTTGATGTATACTAAAAAATAATTCTGCATGTTTTTAACAATATCTATTAAAAATATTAATTTGATAGATATTTTAAATAACTTTTTTTTTACTAGCTATTAAAATTATCCATCATTATTTTAATCTAAGACCTGCCTGTAACAATTCCATATATGTGGTTCGCAGTTGAGATGAAAGCGTTGAAGTTGTTGTTATGGAGGTTGTCCATGTCCTCTCCAATACACTCATCGATTTCCTTTACGAATGTGGCATTGTTATAGTCTTGGCTTGTAAAGTAATGGACCTGTATTGCATAGTTGGTGTCTTCTTTTGAGAATACATAGTTGACTCCGACATGATTCCAGACGTTGTAGTTATTTCTTGAAGGATTAGAAAAATACTGTTTAGATACAGAAATTCCATCAAGTGTAACATTTTCATTCTTTAGAACATTGTATTGTCCGTTTTCCATTTCCCTGAATTTGGCTTCAGATATGGAAGTGATATGGTCCTCTGGCCAGTCATCCCAGTGATCAATATAAATGTATCCATTTGTTATCGCATTGGGAGTTTTGGACATGTTGTTTGAGGTCGGTTCATTAGTCGTATTCCATAATTGGGGAACTTTAGTTGCGCTATGTCCAAATTCTATTGTCTGGTCATGGGTTCCACTTAAAACGTCATTAATCTCATTAACGTATGATGCAAAGAAAATAATGAGGATTATCACTAACAGTCCAATCAATTTTTCTTGATTCCTCATTTTTTACCTCCTTTATGTACAGTTTTAGACCATCTGCGTTCTTTTCTGCTTATCATTGACTGCATTGTTAGGAAAAACAATGGAATTAAATGGAAACAGTAAATGTAATATTTCACAATGTCTTTAATGAGTTCCTGGATGGAAGGCTTGTCCCTTGACAGGGCGATAATTATTCCAGGGAAAAATGCAACGACTGATAAAAATCCGACAAGGAATGGGGCTTCCATTCTGATTATTGTTGCTCCATGGAACATGAACCAGGATATTGCATTGATGATTGTGACTATAAATCCGAAAAAGATTAACAAGTTAAAGCTGTAAAAGGAAATGTGTTCAAGAATATTGAATTTCTTTAAAATAGGAATATTTCCCTTTATGATTTGATGAAAGTAAATGAACAATGTTTCGAAGTTGCCGATTGCCCATCTTATCCTTTGTCTGAAGAATGCTCTCCAATCTTCCACGGCTTCCTGATAGACGGCACATTCGCCGCAATAGCGTATCTTTCCGCCTTGAAGTATGATTTTTATTGCAAGGTTCAAATCTTCGGTAACCGCAAATCCGTCCCATCTTCCACAATTGATGATGGCATCCTTTTTAACGAATTGGCCGTTTCCGCCTAAAAATCCGGTACTTGCCATATTGTCCTTGGCGATAAGGGTATTTCCAAAGCTTGCAAATTCAAGATGCTGCATACGGGCCAGATAGTTCTCGTCACGATTGAACATTTTTACCCTTGACTGCACTCCGTCAATATCTCCATTTAGATATTGAACAATGGTCATCAGAAAATCAGTTTTAATCTGGGTGTCCGCATCAAAAACGCCAATTACTTCTCCTCTTGATAATGTTAGAGCATCATTTAAAACAAAACCTTTTCCTTTTCCAGATCTTGGGGGATGTCTTGAAACAATCTTTATCTGAGGCAATTCCTTTTTTAAATTGGCCAATATTTCGCCTGTGCTGTCGGTTGACCCATCATTAATAACGATGACTTCATAGTTTGGTTCGCCATTTTTCATATATTCGCTTTGGCAAACGCTTCTAACGGTTGCTTCAATGGTGTTTTCCTCATTGTGTGCAGGTATGAAAATGCTTATGAATGGAAGGTCTTCCTCTTTGTAGGGGGTGATAGGCTTCATCTTTTTAAGGCTGATTAGTGAATTGAGCAGCATTGTCAGTGACGGAATTAAGAGCACCCATTGAAGCCAGGTCGCATTTCTACTTAGAATGGCTGTTAGAATTAGTGCAATACACAATATCAAAAGAAAACTTGAATCTGACTTTTCAATAACAAGTTCAGTGCTTTTCTCTTTAATTTTTGCCTGAGCAGTTTTAACATTGATTATATTCTGTTCATGCTTCTTTAGGGCAACTGCCATGGACCTTTGAACTTCTCCGTCTTCCAATGGCTTGAGCAGAAATCCGTATGGGTTGTTTGTCAGCAGCTTATCGATTGTCTCATCAAAAAGCGCTCCAATAACAAGTAGAATCGGAACATTAAAAATTTCCAAATCTCCTGCAAGCTCTTCTAAATCAATATTCTCTATGTCGGTGTCTAAGAAAATGAGGTTTGGCGATATTTTATCAAGCTTATCAAAAATATCCTCCTTTGCAAATGCACTGCCTGCAAATTCATACCCATAATCTTCAACAAATTCCTTCAATAAAGCTAATGATTCCTCATCAGAGCTAATAGCAAAAATTTTAGGTTTTCCACTAATTAATTCTAATTCAGTCATTTAAATCCGTTTATTTGGTAAAACCGCTTGCGTCATTTAATTTTTTTTCTTCTAATCGGGCTCTGTTGATTGTTATTTTGAGGGTTTTGTCCAATTTGTTAATGTCATATGGTTTTGAAACAAATCCGTATGAGCCTTTAATGTTTGATTTTTCAAAGGTGGCGGCATCTGTGTTTGCGGTTAAGTATATGATTGGAATGTGCCATTCGGAAATTACTTCTGCCGCTTCAATACCTTCCATATCTCCTTTTAATTTAATATCCATTAAAACGACGTCAGGAGTTTTTTCTGCAGCTGTATCAATTGCAGCCTGTCCGGTATCAACGGTATCAACTATTTCATAACCCAACTCTTCTAGACTGTATTTCAAATCTAATGCGGTAATAGCCTCGTCTTCCACAATTAATATTCTCTCATTCATATTATCCTTCCATTAGTAATTCTTTATTTATGTTGTTTTTTTTATTTATATTTTTAGTTAAATTTGTTTTATTCAATTGAAACAATCATACTTCGATTGTATGCTCCATAATAATCGGAAATGTCAGTCTGTATCCTGTTCCTTGTCCATTCTGCAATAATTCGATTTTACCGTCGAGTTGCTTTGTTAGATTCTTGATAATCACACATCCAAGGTTTTTGGTTATGGAACTTGGGTCATCAATTCCAACTCCATTGTCCTGAAATATAAGTTCTGCGGTATCATCATCCAATTTGGTAATTTTCTTGCTAATCTTGTTGGATGTTGTCTTATCAGGAAATGCATGTTTGATCGCATTCATGGTCAGCTCATCAATAATCAATAATAAAGGTGTGATGATATCAATTGACAGGTTCAAGTCGCTGTCAACTTCAGATTCAAAAATAATTCCATCTCGCATACCGATTAAACTTCTTAATTGAGCGTCTTGGTCGACAATGTATTCTTTCAAGTTGATGTTTTTGAAATCTGATGTATTGTATGTTTTCTCGTGAAGAATGGCCAGTGAGGATAGTCTGGATTGCATATGATCAATAATCACGTCTGGCTGATTCTTATAAGCCCTTTTTTCCAGGTTCAAGAAACTGTTAAGAACTTGCAGGTTGTTTTTGATCCTGTGGTGGACCTCTTTAATCAGAATTGTCTTATGTTCGTTAGCTTCTATAAGTTCTTGTTGTTTCCTGCGCTCTTCTGTAACATCAGTTAGAAAACCGATACTGTGGGCTGTTTCACCGTATTCAAATCTTTCAATATAGATTTCAGCGATTTTTTGGTTGTTCTCATCACCATGCACATTATAGGTCAGTCTGTCAATGAGTTCGTCTCGTTCTCCTCTGACCAATTGCATAATTTTTTCCTTGATTGATTCTTCAACAATGTTGTCAATAATCTTGATGGAATGTCTGTAAGTTTCCGGATTTTCTTCAACGATATAAAAGAAACCTTCTGAAAATTCATAATGCTTTATGCTCAATGGGTCAATGAGCAATGCTAATTTTTTACTGTTATCAAAACCCCTAAGTAAAAAGTCAACCGGCCTTGTCATCTTACGGGTTGAATCTGTACTCACATCTTTAAACATTCCGTAACGGCTCAACAAATGCCCCTCTTCATCGAACTTAGAGTAAAGGTTGGCCTCGATATATTTCAATATGCCTTCATGAGTTTTTATTCTAATGATGGTTTCATAATGGGCTCTTCCATGGTCCAGTTCATTTAGAAGTTTTTTGACTAATGGTTTGTCCTCGGCAATGACAAGGTCAAAGATAATGTTGTAGTATTCGTCATTCGGTTCACGTGCACGGTTAATGATATTGTATACCCCTTGTGTCCAGGAATATCTGTCATTTATTTTGTAATAACTTCCGGTTTGTGAGAAATATTCAATCAGATTAGCTTTTTCACCGTATTTACCATCATCAATCATTGATAGGTTTGTTCCCCGGTTATCACGATTTTCTGAAATTAATATGATCTTTTCCATATCATAAACCACTTTAACATTTGAAAATCTTGCAAGTTTTCCGTCGAAATGATAATTGAATCTCATCTGTTTTGTTTCATGAGTCTCGTAAACCTCTTTCAAAGTGTCTTTTAACACTTGATAGAAACCAGGCGATACCTTACTGAGCAAACGTCCTGAAATTTCATTTTGATTAATTTTCCTTTTTGTAAATGCGTTTAGTCCCAATCTGTGGATAATGAAATCATTACCCTCATCGATAGGAACTAATATATCCAAGTCGTTATTAAGATAGTTCAATGTTTTTTCAAAGGGTGTGTAAAACATATCATATTCCTGAGGCACCTCTCTGAAAAGTTCTTCTTCTGTGATATCATAGATATGAACTTCTTCTGTATCTTCTAGCTGCCTATATGTTCTTTCAATTCTCATCGCTTTTACCTCGTTTCTCGTTGAACTCATCAAGGGTTTGACCGAATTCAACAGGGAAGATTATTCTAAATCCAGTTCCAACTTCACATTCTAAAATTTCAAGTTCTCCACTAATCTGTCTAGTTAAATTTTTAATTATCTCCCAACCTAAATTATGGTTTTTCAGGACATCTGAGTCTTTAAGTCCGATTCCGTTATCCCAGAAAATCATCTCACAGGTTTTCTCATCAAGCAGGTCAATCTTTTTAGAGATGGTTTTATCCTTCATGGTAGAATAAGGAAATGCATGCTTGATTGCATTCATGGTCAGCTCATCGATAATAAGAAGCAATGGAGTAATTGCCTCAATTGACAGGTATATTTTTGGATCGATTTCTGACGTAAATTTGATACCCTTTGCCCCAAACAGGGTGTTTAATGTTGAATCCTGGTCTCTCATGTAGTCTTCAAGGTTGATGTTATGGAAATCTTCAGTAGTGTATGTCTTTTCGTGAAGCAGTGCAAGGGATGATAAACGTGTTTGCATGTTGTCCAATATCTGATTCGGCTTATCTTTGTAGGCTCTGCGCTCAAGATTTAAGAAACTGCTCAGTACCTGCAGGTTGTTCTTAACTCTGTGATGCACTTCCTTGATTAGGATGTTTTTAGCGGCATTTGATTTTTTCAATTCCTCCTGTTCTTGTCGTGAAACTGTAATGTCTGTTAAAAATCCCATGCTGTGTTCATTGTTGCCGTATTTGAACCGTTCAATAAATAATTCACATATCTTGAAGTTATTAGGATCTCCTTTCACTTTGTATGTCAATACAGTATTGACTTCACTTATCTCTCCTGCCATTAATTTCTCAAGCTCATTTCTGACATCTTCTTCAACGATGTTGTCTAAAATCGATTTATTGTGGATGTATTCATTTTTTGGAACCTCAATCATCTTGTAGAATCCTTCGCTGAACTCGTATCTTTTGCTTAAGGGTTCCACAAGCAGGGATAATTTTGAATTATGGTTGAATCCGTTAAGCATGAAGTCAACGGGTCTTGTCAGGTGCTTGTGTGAATCTACACTGACATCTTTAAATAGACCGTAACTGCTCACTTCTTCTCCGTTTTCGTCAAATTTTGAGTAAAGATAAGTGTCCAAATATTTGATGTGGCCTCCAGGAGTCTTAATACGAATGATGTTTTCGTAAGTGTCTGTTTCGGGACTCATGGTTCCCAGCAGTTCATCCACTAATGGTCTGTCTTCGGGTATTACCAAATCAAAGATGATGTTATAAAATCTGTCTCTTGTCTCTTTGCTACGGTTTATAATGTTATAAATTCCGGGAGTCCAGGTGTATTCATCATGTAATTTGTAAAAGCTTCCAGTGTGTGAGAAATATTCAATCAAGGCAGCCTTGTTTTCTTCTTCTTCCTTTATCTGGTCTTCAACGCTTTTGTTTAATTCGTCGGTTTTTGTCAAATCGGAAATGAGATACACCTTGCCTTCATCAGAGATAATGTGGACATTTGCAATGGAGATGACCCTATCGCTGATATAATAGAATACCCTCAAGGCTTTTGCCTCTTCGGTTTCACGGACTTCCCTTAAGTCCTCTTTAAATAGGTCATAGTAAAACGGAGAGGTTTCACTTAATTTTCTGCCTTCAACGTCTTCCAAGTTCAGATTCATTCTTTCAAGCAGATTCCATCCCACTCTCTTGATCAGGTAGTCGTTGTCATCTAAAGGAAGAAACACGTTGATGTCTGAAGGGACCTGCTTCATGATATTGCTGAAGCTAACCTTCTCAAACTTCTTCACTTGTTTCGATGGACAATATACCTTGTTTCGGTCAATATTATAAATCCGTATTTCCTCGATTTTTTCCAGTTCTCTATATTGTCTTTCAACACGCATGCAATTTACCTTTAGTTAATGGATTATATGAATAATTTATATTCCCTATAATATTTATATTAATATGAATCTTTTTTTTGAAGGTTATTGGAAAAGTTTTTTAAATATAATAAACATAATATTAGTGTTATGGAAATTTTCTAAAATTTTCTTACTTTTATTAAAATTATAAGGAGTTATTAAATGACTTGTAGTATTTTAGTTGGTGGAGCATGGGGTGATGAAGGTAAAGGAAAATGCATCACTTACCTTTGCGATAATGATAAACCGGATATTATAGCTCGTGCAGGTGTTGGACCGAATGCAGGACACTCCGTTGAATTCAACGGGGAAAAATACGGTTTAAGATTAACCCCGTCTGGCTTTGTCCACACTGATGCAAAACTCATGATTGGAGCAGGAGTTTTAGTGAACCCTGACGTATTATTTAAGGAATTCGAAGACCTGAAAAAGTATAATGTTAAAGAAAGAATGTGCGTTGACCCTAGATGTGCAATAATCACTGAAGACCATATGGACAGGGATAAGAAATCAGAGCATTTGGCTAAAAAGATTGGAAGTACAGGTTCCGGATGCGGACCGGCAAATTCCGACCGTGTTTTGAGAACAATCAATCTTGCAAAAGATATTCCTGAACTTGAGGATTACATCACTGATGTATCACTTGAAGTCAACGAAGCGATTGACAATGGCAATGATGTATTCATTGAAGGGTCACAAGGTTTTGCCCTATCCCTTTACTACGGATCATATCCTTTCGTAACCAGTAAGGATACAACTGCATCAACCTTTGCGGCTGATGTGGGTGTAGGACCAACTAAAGTGGATGAAGTCATCAATGTATTCAAAGCTTACATTTCACGTGTAGGTGAAGGGCCGTTTCCAACTGAAATGACACAGGAAGAAGCAGAAAGTAAAGGCCTTGAAGAATATGGTGTTGTCACTGGAAGACGCAGAAGAATCGGTTACTTTGATATGGAGCTTGCAAAGGAATCCTGCAGAATCAACGGTGCAACCCAAATAGCATTAACCTGTGTTGACAGGCTGTTTGACTGTGCACGCGTACAGGATTACAGTGAACTGTCCGCTGAAACCAAAGCTTTCATTGAAGACATACAGACCGAAACAGGTGTTCCGGTAACCATAATTTCCACCGGACCTGATTTGAAAGATACAATCGATTTAAGAAAAGAGTTGTTATAACCTCTTTTTTTCTATTTTTTTTCACACTATTTCTTCTTTTGATTTCTTTTTGTAGAATATGGTCGACAATGCCAGGACTATGACGACAATCCCAATATCGACCATCAGTTCAAATTGGCTGACGTTCATGAACAGGTTAAATATTCCCATCAACCAGATTATTCCAGAAATATTGTTGAATCCCATTGGCCATATTCTTCCATGATTCAAAGTATATTGTTAATGTATATTAAATATTTTTAATTTATTTTGATGGAGCCTCACATTCATTTACTTTTTTTTAGGTTTTGTTATTCTTTTTTCAATGAGGAATAGGTTAGTTCGTGAAATGTGGTATATGCATTCATTCGAGTGAAGATATATTACTTTTGATGTTCAGATATTATATCATGTACAGGGATATGATAGTCATTCGGGGAGCGAGAGTTCACAATCTAAAGAATATAGATGTTGACATTCCTCTTGGAAAAATTGTTGCGATAAGCGGTGTTTCAGGAAGCGGCAAATCCTCGCTTGCTCTTGGAGTGCTGTACTCGGAAGGGTCAAGGAGATATTTGGATGCTCTATCGACATATACTCGAAGAAGGATTTCACAATCCCAGAAAGCCCAGGTTGACCTGATTCAGTATGTTCCGGCCGCTTTGGCTTTGCATCAAAGACCCAACATTCCAAACATAAGGTCGACTTTCGGAACATCAACAGAACTCTTAAACTCTCTAAGGCTATTGTATTCAAGATGCGGAAACTACTTTTGCCCAAATGGCCATATGCAGGAGGCAACTTTGAATGTGGCCCGTGAACTGCCGATAAAATGTCCTGAATGCGGTGAGGAATTCTATGGTTTGGGAGCTGAGGAGTATGCCTTCAACTCTGATGGAGCATGTCCTGCCTGCAGCGGAACTGGTTTTGTTCGCGATATCGATTCGGCAATGTTGGTTCCGGATGAGACAAAAACATTGGAGGAGGGGGCGGTTGCCGCCTGGAATCAGTTTGGAATCTCATGGATGTATCACGTTGCAGGCGAACTTGGAGTCCGTGTGGATGTTCCATTCATGGACTTGACCGATGAGGAAAAGGATATTGTCTACAATGGCCCGCAGGTTAAAATATACATCAACATCCCGTCCAAAAACGGCAAACTGTTTGAATTGAATGCGGAGTATAGGAATGCTCACCGTGCAATTGAAGAGGCACTGAAAAATGCAAAAACCGAAAAGGGACTTGCAAAAATCAATAAGTTTCTAACGACTAAGGTTTGCAGTGACTGTGGCGGTACAAGGCTCAATCCAAAAGCTCGTGAAACTCTTTTAGGTGGAATCAACATTTCCAAGGCATGTGAGATGTCTTTAAAGGATTTGGTCAAGTGGGTTTTGGATATCGTTGAGAATCTGCCTGAAGACTTAAGGCCGATGGCAAGAGACATTGCTGATGAGTTCATGGACAATGCCGATATCCTGCTTGATTTGGGCCTGAACTATATTTCCCTTGACCGGCCGGCCAACACCCTATCGACAGGGGAGCTTCAGAGGGTGCAGCTTGCTAAAACCCTAAGGAACCATACAACCGGTGTACTGTATGTTTTGGATGAACCGTCAATCGGACTTCATCCCAATAACGTGAACGGCCTAATCAGTGTCATCAGACGGTTGGTTGAGGATGGAAACTCAATCATTCTTGTTGACCATGACACAAGGATACTTTCAATCGCTGATTATATGATTGAAATGGGGCCAAATGCAGGTAATGGCGGAGGCAATATCATCGCACAGGGCAGTTTGGATGAAATCAAAGATAATCCTTCATCACAAATCGCTCCATTTCTGACAAACTCCAAAAAAATCATAATCAGAGACAAATCAGAGGATGCGTTTGAAGAGGGAATTATTGCAATTAAAACGGATAAGATTCATAATGTCCTTCCGATGGATGTAAAAATCCCTAAAGGAAAACTGACTGTTGTAAGTGGGGTTTCAGGCAGTGGAAAAACGACACTTCTTTTAGAAGCCCTTTACCCTGCAGTGAAATCATGCATTGACAATGAAGATTTGCCTGAGGATATTTTGGATATTGAATGTGAGGGCATTAAAAAGATAGACTTGATTGACAGCGTTCCTATTGGGCAGAATGTCAGAAGCACCGTTGCAACATACTCAAAGGTCCTGGATGATTTGAGACGGGAATTCGCCAAATTGAGTGATGAATATAAGATGTCCGATTTTTCATATAATACTGGAAAGCTGAGATGCCCTACATGCAATGGAACCGGCAGCGTTTCAATGGATGTGCAGTTCCTGCCAGATGTCGAAATGACCTGTCCTGATTGTGACGGAACACGCTACAATGCAGACATTGAAAATGTGAAATACAATGGCCTGTCCCTGGCTGAAATTATGGGTCTGACTGTAGATGAGGCGCTGGAGAATCTCTTTGGCCTTGAAAAGGTAACTGCCAAGCTGCAGAAGCTGTCTGACTTGGGACTTGGTTATTTGACTCTTGGCGAGGCAACACCTAGCCTTTCTGGAGGTGAAGCGCAAAGGCTTAAGCTTGCATCTGAAATTGGAAAAACCCAGAAGAATTCTGTTTTCATCTTTGATGAGCCGACAATAGGACTTCATCCATTGGATGTGAAGGTGCTGATTGACGTGTTCGACCACCTGATAGACAGGGGCGCAACCGTCATCGTGATCGAGCATGACCTTGATCTGATTGCAAATGCCGATTACATAATTGATATTGGGATTGATGATGACAACAATGCCGGTGAAATATTGGCCTCAGGAAGTTTAAATGACATTATAAATTCCAAAAAGAGTCTCACAGGCAAGTATTTGGCTGAAAAAGAGTTATTATAGTTTTTTCTATTTTTGCATTTGCAGATGCAATGATTGATTTTTGGATATTGTCGGCAACATTTAATTATAATATTAAACATATCAATGTTTAATTCACATTAAAATCAAAAAAAGTTGAACCATTTAAAAATTCAGGAGTGCTGTCAAATGGAAATCTACGGCAGGAAAGTCAATCTTAAGTCGATATATATATTTTTATTACATCTTTTTATCTTTGCCGATATCCTTTTCATCACTATAGGTCTGCTTTTGGACCTTCCGGATTCCATTTCAAATTTTATTCTGTTATTTGACTTGGTTATATGTATTTTCCTGCTGTCGGAATGGATAATTAGTTTTCACCGTGCCGAATCAAAAAAGCAATTCCTAAAAGAAAAGGAGAATTGGGTGACATTAATAGCTTCCATGCCGTTTGAAGTGATGTTTCCTGCACTCCTCCCCGGAGCCAATGTTTTAAGATATATCATGTTCTTCAAGTTGCTTAGGATAATGGTTCTCTACAACAGGTTTTTTGTCGGGATTAATAAGTTCATCAGAAAGACAAAGCTGGACAAGATTCTCGGATCAATATTCCTGACAGTAATAGTATTTACATTGGCGTATCTGTTTTTCGGTTCATCTTCCACATTATTTGAAAGCTTCTATTTTGTAATGGTCACACTGACAACCGTAGGCTACGGGGACATAGTTCCCCAAACATTTAACGACAAGATAATAACCATCCTGCTGATTATCGTAGGGATATTCATCGTATCCACGATTACTGCGGCATTGTCTTCATACCTGACCGACCGTTTAATGTTTTCTGAAGATGCGGAAATGATTGCCCTAATTAAAGAAAATCTTGATGAAAATTCCGAACAGATGATGAAGGAGCTTACCGCCATTCGCGAGGATAATAAAAGGCTGCAGGATGAAATCAATGAATTAAAAGAGATGATTGAAAAGAAATAGTGATTGGCAGTATATATGGTTGAGCGAACTTGTTTTTAAGATAGTCTTTTCAATATTCCTCTCCCAGCCAGCCCTGATTGATATCAGGATATCCGCATTCCTCACAATATCCATCAAAGAATGGTGCTCCACATGAAGGGCATTCACAATATGATGGAGGGCCGTAATATTCATTCCTTCGATAATTTGTATTTGCAGTTCTTTTTTGGGTGTTTGTGGTGTTGCTTGAAGAACCGCTGTCGCTGGAACAGCAGGCTGCAACAACGAGTATGAAAAGTATCGCTACGGTGATTGTTCCTATCATGTATAATTGTTATGTGTAATTTAATATAAGGTTTGCCATAATGCTGAAACTAAAAAATATTTAATTAAAATAAAATATAATAACTGTATGAAAGAATTTTTTAAAAGAAACAGGAATGTCTTGCTGATATCTCTGGCATTATTTTTAATCTGTGCTATTGGATGCGCAATCTATGCACATATCGCCATTGGGGATAAGTATGGTATGATTTCACAAAGATTATACGAGATGAAGGCCAATGGAACCTTGATGACCGATAACAAAATGCCTAGACTGAACACTTTGGACCTGTACCTGCACAATCTTGGTGCGGATATGGTTGTGATTCTTGGAGGTTTGTTGTTTTCTGTATTTTCAGTGCTTATTGTGATATTCAATGCAGCAACCATAGGTGCGCCTTTCGGTACTGATTTCACATATGCTGTAGTAACAATCTTGCCTCATGGGATAATTGAATATGCTGCGTTGGTGTTCTCTCTTGCATGTGCATTCAATATAACAAAGCTTGAAATTAAAATGATTAAAAACAGAAGTTTCAGGAATACGTTAAATGAGCATAAAAGGGAGCTTAAAGACATTTTGATAATGATTGTAATCGTTGTAGTGCTGCTTGCAATTGCGGCAATAATTGAATGCAATCTTGTTGAGTATATTATGAGATGGTTCTTTGGATTTTGATTATTTTTAAAAAAATAGGGAAGTTAGGGAATTTGATTTTCCCTAATCATAATCAGACATTCGGAATCCTTTCATTGACGTTCTGGGCAGTCCATCCTGTGCCCATGCTATAGTAGTATTTATCAATCTGGTTTTTCAGATAGTCTGACATGTCATAATCAAGCTTGACTACCAAACCGATTCCTGCAAATTTGCTTTTGAAGTATTTTACTGACACCCAGTTTGTCGGAACGTTTTTGGATCCTACATCATAGCTTCCATATGAGTTGCTTACCAGAATCTTTTTGCCGTCGGGACTTATGTCTATGATGGAAACATAATGGTTTGGAAGATATGCTATCAGTGCAGCTCCTGTTTTCAGTTCATTCAGGGCATTGTCAAAGGAGGAATCATCATAGAAATAATGTGTTTTAAAGCCGTTATCCTCCAGCATTTCTTTAATGTCTGGGAGGTTCATTCCGTCGTCACAATCGCCCTCTTCTGCAAAGTACTTTTCTGAATAGTATTTCTTCAACGCTTGGCTGCAGACGCTGGATGCTGTCGGGCCGCAGTTGTATCTGGTATTCTGAATGTCTCGAACCACCGGATATGTGTATGCCTTTCCCTTAAGGTTGACGGTAATTGAATCCGGCCAATAGCTGTATTTGTATGTCTTGACAAGTTTGGTGTTTAATGACCTTTCAATCACATTCCATTTTTCACGTTTTATGACGTGGCAGGTGTTCGGACAATCCTTTGTCTTAAAGAAGGTATATTTTGACAACTTGTCAAATAAACACAGGCAGTAGCTGTCCCTTTTGATTGTCTGCAGGTATTGTGATTTTAGGAGGGTGTATTTTGCATCGCCATCTCCCATTATATAATTTCCGGGCATACTGTCAATGTCTGGAACTCCATTTATTGTGGGAATTCTGCTTTTCAAGGGATTCAGAACATTACCCTTAATGCATTTGACGTTCTTATAGCTTTTGTACTTTCCGAATTTGACGCATACCTTGTATGTCTTCGGATCTACCTGAGGTTTTATGACGACAAAGCTTTCTGAATTTGTTCTTTTTTTGAATGTCTTTGAGCCAATTGTAATCTTTATGGTTTTTTTAGAGGTTGCCTGTTTGTAACCTTTCAGGTAGACTCTAAGATAACCGTTTGTCAGCAGTTTTTTATTTCCAATGTCGATTTTAAACGAGTTTTGCACATATACCCAAATCTTTTTGTAAAGTGAATAGTGTGCCTTATCTGCGCTGACTTTTACTTTGAGTTTCACCACAGGACTTTTTGTTTTGATTTTGATGGTGAATTTTCCGTTTTTATATGTTGTTTTGTCATATGTCTTTCCGTTAAATGTTACTTTTAGTTTCTTGTATGATACTGCTTTGCCTTTTGAGTCAACCAGATACATTGTGTATTTTTTACCCTTCTTCACATAGTTTGCATAAGTTTGGATTTTTAGTTTTGTTTTTGTTGTTTTGCTTGTACTGGTAACCACATTAGATGCTTTTGAATCTGTAGATGTGATGACATTTGATGATGAATCGCTTTTTATATCATCAGCCTTTTCATTGCTGGCTTTTAAAACATCTTCATCACTATTCGTTTTATTTTCATTCAAATCGGCAGTCACTGGAGTCTCATCGTGATTTTCTTGGATGATGTCTGTTGCATTATCGTCACTTGCTGATGCAACGCCGATAACTAAAAATAATAAAATGGTTAAAAACAACATAAATGTTATTTTCTTCGTCATGGTTGTTTATTTTGGTTTTTTACTATATAAATTGAACTCAAATTACAGTTTTGACATGTAATATGTTCTTTACATATTTTCTTATTTCTTAATCTATAAATATAACAATTGTTAATATTTATTATTGGTGAGAATATATGGATTTTTTAAGGCAAAGTGATGTGATACAGTGGAAGGATGGAAAATATGAGACCATCAAGGAAAACAGCGTTGATGACGAATACACTTACTTGTTTATTGATTACTTGCCTCCAAGAAAGTTTTCAACATATCCTAAGGATTTAGAGGATTTTGCAATCGGATATTGTCTTGGGGAAGGTTTGATTAAGGAGTATTCCGATATAGAATCCATCAAGTTGGATGGAACTAATGTTCTGGTTTCAACCAAGCTTTCGCATGACCCTGAAGAGGATCTTGAGCAGGATGGAATTGTCCAGGAGAGAAAGGGGAACTGCGAGCATGCATGTGTCTGCAGACTGCTTGAATATCAGGGTGTGAACTCAGACAATGCAGGAGGAATCAGGTCAGAATTAAAAACAATAGAGCCTAATGAGTCAGATTTGACAATTGAAGCTACCCAAATTATCAAGGATATCAGACATTTGACCGATGAGGCCAAGGTTTGGCAGAAAACCGCAGGGGTTCATGTTGCACAATTGAAATGCGGTGATGAGATAATTATCCGTGAGGATGTGAGCCGTCATGTTGCGGTGGATAAGGTTATCGGAGCTGCTTCAAAGGAAGGTTATGACTTTTCCCAATGTTATATCTCCTACAGTGGCAGGATGCCTGCTGACATGCTCATCAAGGTCATAAGGGTTGGAATTCCAATCATTATTTCCAATGCAGCTCCTGCATCCTCCGGAATTGATGTTGCACGGGCAGGAAATATTACGATGGTAGGTTTTGTCCGGGATAACCGATTCACTGTTTTTACCTCTCCTGAACGGGTTGATTTGGAAAGTTAGTTATACCAAAATATTTATATAACAATAGTTATATAATTCTTATTGTTACAATATAACAATTGTAATATCAATTAAGAGGAGGATAATAAATGTGCGAAATTTTTTGTTTTAATTCAGATAAGCCAAAACAAATAAATGAATGTTTAGAATGTTTTTATAATCACTCAGAAGAACATCCGCATGGATGGGGATTAGCTAATATGCAATCCAATGAATTTGTTATAGATAAAGAGCCTATAAAAGCAGCATGTAGCCAGCACTTGAAGGAAATATTGTCCAATCCGCTTGTTAGTAAAAACGTTTTTGCCCATATCAGATTAGCGACTATGGGTGAAATAATATCTCCCAATTGCCATCCATTCACTGAATTGGATGATAATAACAGGTCATGGATGTTAATCCATAATGGGACAATATTCGATTATCCTCCGCTTGATAAATACCAGGAAATAGAAACCGGCGACACAGATTCGGAGAGAATATTGCTCTACATAATAGATAACATAAACAAGTTTGAAAAGGTTAAAGGAGCTCCATCAACAATAAAGGAAAGATTTAATCTGATTGCTGAACTGATAGAAGGACTGTCAAAAGGCAATAAGGTAAATCTGATGATTTATGATGGGGATCTGACATACATTCATTCAAACATGAAAGATTCACTATACTATCTGAAGAATGATGATGGTTTTCTTGTCGCATCAACTCCAATAACTGATGATGACGGTTGGAAACCGGCTGAATTGAATAAGCTGTTCGGTATAATCGATGGAAACATCATTTTTGAAAGTAAAGAGCACAAAAACGAATTCATATTTACAGAGGAACATGAAAAATTCCTACAGAAATCCCTTGATTCCATAAATTCAGGAGAATAATTCATGATAGACAACAATTTACAGAGTATGATAGAGGAAAGGATTTATCAGCAGTTCATCAAACCGACAAAGCAGAAGAAGAATTTCGTCGGTATTGAAATTGAAGTGCCAATCATCAATCTCAACCGTAAAGCGGTGGATTTTGGAATTGTTCACAAAGTAACTTCTAAAGTCCTTAATCACTTTGATGATTTCGAAAAGGAAGGTATAGACTATAATGGAGATATATTTTCAATCAAAAATCCAAAAAATAGTGATATAATCTGTTATGACTGCTCCTACAATAACATCGAATTTGCAATGGGACGTGAAAAGGATTTGTTTACAATAAACGACCGATTCATCGAGTACTATTCATTCGTCAAGGAAGAATTTGAAAAATATAATCATACATTAACCGGGATGGGCATTAATCCGTATAGAAAATACAATCAGGAGGAGCCAATCCCTTCTGAAAGATATTTGATGCTTTATCATCATTTGAAGTCATTTAAAAATTATAAGAATGTTCCGATGCATTTTCACGATTATCCCGCATACGGAATGTTTTCATCAGCATCTCAGGTGCAGCTGGATGTTTACAAGGATGACCTGGTCAAAACAATAAATGTCTTTTCCAAAATCGAACCGATAAAGGCGATACTGTTTTCGAATTCGGTGTTTTTGGATGAAAACAAACACGTTACATGCTTCAGGGATGCCCTTTGGGAGTATTCCACCCATGGAATAAACCCCCACAATATTGGAATGTATGAGGTGGAATTCAATAATCTGGACGATTTGGGAGCATATCTCGAGTCATTGAACATATACTGTGTTATGCGCGATGGGGCATACATCAATTTTCCCACAATGAGTCTTCAGGAATACTTTAAACAGGATTACGTCAGGGGAGAGATCTATTCAAACGGCGAGTACAAATACATCGATGTCAAACCTCTGATTGATGACATCAATTATTTGAGGCCATTCAAATTCATCAATCTGACATTCAGGGGCACAGTTGAGTTTCGAAGCGTATGCACACAGCCGATTTATGATACCATGACTGTTGCGGCATTTCATTTGGGACTGAAGAACAAGCTCGATGAGATGGCTGAAATCATCGCCAACGATAATGTAATCTATCATAAGGGATATACTGCACGCGAGCTTAGAAAGCTCCTTATCCAGGATGAAATCCCATCATTCATCGACAAGGACGATTTGTGCAGACTGACAAAGGACATCGTCGATTTGGCAAATGAGGGATTATGCGAAAGGGGCATCGGAGAGGAAACATTTTTAAAGCCGTTATACGGACGCATTAAAGATCATACAAATCCCGGCAAAAACATCATAGAATCAATGCACAACGGGGTTGA
Source organism: Methanobrevibacter thaueri (assembly GCF_015062905.1). GTDB lineage: Archaea > Methanobacteriota > Methanobacteria > Methanobacteriales > Methanobacteriaceae > Methanocatella > Methanocatella thaueri_A. The sequence goes on along the minus strand of NZ_SUTK01000009.1, from coordinate 1,901 downwards.
ATTAGAAAAAATTATTAAAGATTATGGAAAAATCAAAGAATAGGGATTGAAATGGAATTGATAACTTTAACAAAAATTCCTAGCAATGAAATTTTGGCTGGTTTATTTGGTATTGAATGGGAGGCTTTAAGGGTTAAAAGCGACGGAAAGCTAGCTTTAAGTCCGCACCCGGAAGTATTCGGTGACAAATTAAAGAATCCTGTAGTCACAACTGATTTTTCTGAAAGTCAAATAGAGATAATAACCCCTACATACAACACTATCGAGGAGGCGTTCAGCACATTTTCCATGTTGGCTGACATCGTCAATTTCTCGCTCAGGGACGATGAATACCTGTGGTTTCAGTCTCTTCCTGCAATATTGCCATATGACAGCCAAATTCCGATAGCGCAATATTCCGAAGAGGGTCAGGGCTCTCAAAAGTACCGGGAAAACCTTGCAAACAAGTATGGCCTTAAAAAGCAGATGATTTCCGGAGTTCACTTTAATTTTTCATTCACTGAGGATTTCATCCAGAAATTATACGAGTTAACCGGTTTTGATGGTACTTACCAGCTATTCAAAAATGAGATATATCTGAAAATAACCCGGAACTACCTCAGGCACTGCTGGCTGATAATCTATCTTACAGGATGCTCTATCGGGTCTCATGAATCCTTTTCAAAGGAATGTATTCACCTGATGGATGAGGTGGATGCATATGGAAACCATTATTCGACAAGGGGACCGTCCCTTAGAAATTCATCATGCGGATATAAGAACCTGAAAAGGTTATATCCAAGGTATACAAGCATCGATGAGTTTGTCAGTGATGTCAATTCATTCATTGAAAGGGGTGATCTCTCCCAGGCCAAGGAGCTATACACACAAATCAGACTAAAGCCCAAAAATCCGGCTGAGTTATTGGACTCCTTGAAAAATGACGGAATCAAATATATAGAGGTCAGAACCCTTGACATCAATCCGTTCTATAACTGCGGCCTTGTCGAGCATGACATGAAATTCCTGCAGCTGTTTTTGATTTATATGCTTGTCAAAAGCGAATCCGACTTCGTATGCTGGCAAAAGGAGGCATTCATCAATGAGGAGCGCGTTGCCGAAAGTGCATATGACGATGAAATGAGGCTGGTCCGGGATGGAGAAGAGATAACCCTTAAGGAATGGGCATATGATATAATCAATGAAATGTATGGGATGTGTGAAGTTCTAGGCTTTGATGAGTTTGATACATTGAAATTGATGCATGACCGTGTTCTAAATCCTGATTTGACATATGGAAAAAGGCTTTTGAAATTGATTAGGGACGAAGGATACATCAATGCTCATATGAATCTCGCAATCAACAACAAAATGACAAGCATTGCAAAAATAAGAGAATTGGAGGAGAATGAATCTCCTGAATTCAAGAAATATTTCTCTCTCGCATTGAAAGATAAGTAGGTTTAGATTTCATCCAATGAGAATGAACCTAAATCCAATAGGTCAAATGTCAATATTTTCGGAGCTACGGTGACCTTGCCGACTCCAGTTATTATTTTATAAGCTTCAAACGCTTCAAGACAGCCTATTAGGTTTGGTGTAGGTCCGATGACTGGAGGAACACCTGAAGTTACATTTTTTAAGGCATCAATTGTTTCATCATCTAATTCTTTGCCAACTGAAGGCAGATTGAACATTTCCTCATAGGTCTTATCGCTATTAGGCAGAAATACGGTAATCTGTCCCATAGTTCCATGAATTGCACCGTGGATATATGGAATTCCTTTCTCTTTTGCTTTTCTGGACACGATTACTCTGGTCAATACATTGTCGAGAGCGTCAATTACAATATCTGAATCTGCAATGACCTTGTCGATGTTTGTATGGTCGATGTGTTCATTGAATGTGGTTGTTTTGACATA
>NZ_SUTK01000059.1 GCF_015062905.1 Methanobrevibacter thaueri | reverse complement strand
TCGGAAGGCCATGGGAACTGATTGAAGTGAACGAGGAGTTAATCAGCCAGCTCAAGACAGAAATCAGAGGAAAGATTGAAGACGGAGCCCATGTCCATGGAGAGCTATTTTTGGATGAGGGCAGTATCATCAGGGCCGGAGTATACATTGAAGGAAATGTCTACATAGGCAAGAACTGTGACATAGGCCCTAATTCATACATTAGGGGCAATTCCTATTTCGGAGACCACGTTCATGTGGGAAATGCGGTTGAAATCAAGAATTCAATCATTATGGAAAACACCAATGTCAGCCACTTGAGCTATGTCGGAGACTCAGTAATCGGTTCAAACTGCAATATAGCTGCAGGAACCAACATCGCTAACCTGCGTTTCGACAACCGTTCAGTCAAGACAAAAATCAAAAACCAGATGATTGACAGTGGAAGACGTAAGCTAGGGTCCATTATCGGAGATGCCGTAAAGACAGGTATCAACTCAAGCTTCTCACCAGGTGTTAAGGTGGGTTACAATTCCACTATAGGTTCAGGGGTTTTGTTGTATGATGATGTACCCTCCGACACAAGAGTGCTGGTAAAACAGAATCATATCATTCAGAATAAAAATAAAAAACAAGAATAATTGGCGATATTATGGAAAATAATAAAGACTCTATTGTAATATGCCCAGGCGCACACGTAATCGGTGATGTTGAATTAGGAGAAGACGTTTCAATTTGGTTTGGAGCTGTCGTTCGAGGAGACACAGATTCCATTACCATCGGAAACAATTCAAACGTTCAGGACAATTGTGTAGTTCACTGCACCAAGGGATTTCCGGTTGAGATTGGAGATAATGTCTCAATAGGCCATGGTGCCGTGGTGCACGGATGCAAGCTTGACGACAATGTTTTGATTGGAATGAATGCCACCGTCTTGAATGGCGCACACATTTCAAAAAACTCAATCGTTGGAGCCGGAGCTGTAGTGAGTGAAGGAAAGGAATTTCCAGAAGGAAGCCTGATTTTGGGCGTTCCGGCAAAAGCGGTCAAGGAACTCACTCCCGAACAGGTCAGCATGATTCAGAGGAATGCTGACAATTACGTGAAACTTTCCAAACAGTATAAGGAAGATTAAATCATGAAAGCAAGACAGATTGTAGAAGAAATGGATTCTTATGTTCCCGGCAGATCCCAGGATGAGATTGCCGCCGACTTTAACCTGAAAAAGGAGGACATCATCAAATTGGGTTCTAATGAAAATCCTTGGGGACCTTCTCCAAAGGCCATGGAGGCCATTAAGGATGAAATAGGATCAATCAACAGATATCCGGAATCACAGCTCCACGAATTGGTATCAGAAATAGCCGATTATTCCGGCGTTAAGGATTCCCAAGTCATCATTGGCGGAGATGGAGCGGATGAAATCATTGATGTTCTTGCAAAGACATTCATCGATAACGGAGACGAGTTTATAGTTCCTTTGCCGTCATATATGTATTATGAATACCTGTTAAAGCAGTACGGTGCAAAGCCGGTTTATGCAAAATGGGATTTGGACGCCAACAGGCTGGATGTTGAATCGATTTATGAGGCAGTCAGCCCAAAAACAAAAATGATTTTCCTGTGTTCCCCAAACAATCCTACAGGAACACTGATTGACAAGGATGTCCTGATTGATATCGCATCAAAAAATCCTGAAGTGCTGATTGTTATAGATGAGGCATACTTCGAATACTCCGAAGTTACAAACAAGGATTTGATTAATGAATTTGACAATATATTCATCATACGCACCATGTCCAAGGTATTGGGCCTTGCAGGCATGAGGATAGGCTACGGGCTTGCATGTGAGCAGATTATCGAATACATGCACAGAATCAAGCCGGTATTTTCCCTTACAAGATTATCATTCGTAGCCGCACTCAACACTTTCAGGGATAAGGACTATATCGAGGATTCAATAAGAAAGGGAATCGAATCAAGACAGTACCTGTATGATGAGGTATCAAAAATTGAAGGATTGAATGTTTTTCCTTCAAAATCAAACTTTATGCTTATTCGCGTTGAGGACACTGGATACACTGCCAGTGAATTGGCGTTGGAATTAATGAAAAAAGGAATTATCGTAAGAGACTGCACCTCATTTAAGGGCCTGGATGAGTATTGGATTAGAATAAGCATCTGCACCCTTGAAGAGGATGAGAAGTTCATCGAAATTTTAAAAGAGGTTTTAAGCTAATGTATGTAGGCGGTAGCGTAATATCTTCTGTCGAGTTCCACGGCAATATGAGCCTGGTTTTTTTCATGTCAAAATGTCCCTTGGCTTGCAGATACTGCCATAATGTGGAGCTTTTGGAGGATAATACTGAAAAATCATTTGAAGAGATATCTCAGGAAATCGATTCATCAGCTGATTTTTTAGATGCTATTGTGATTTCAGGTGGAGAACCCTTAGTACAGACAGATGCAGTAATTGAAATATTAAAGTATGTTCGCAAAATCGGCCTTAAGACAAAACTCGACACAAGCGGAATTTATCCGGACAACCTTAAAAAGATCCTTGACTTGGATTTGCTGGATTATGTTTCACTTGACGTAAAAACAACATTTTCAAAATACCGGAAGATAACAGGAGCAAACGTTGGTTTTCAAGTAAAGAAATCAATGGACCTAATAAATGAAGCAGGAGTTCACCTGGAAGTTAGAACAACTTATGTTCCGACATTGCACACTAAAAAAGACATTATGAATCTTGTTGATGAGATTGAGGCTGATGTTTATACCATTCAGCAGTTTAGAAATAAGAATGTTCTGGACCCTGCCCTTGAGAAGGTGGAGGTTCCTAACCCTCACGACCTGGCCGATTTGGCCCGTGAAGTCAAGCCGTATTTCAAGGGCATCGTTAAGGTCAAGTCAGGGGAATTTGGAGAGCAGGTAATTTAGGGAGTGTTTTGTATGCCGATTCTGTCGTTTTCAAGTAATGATATTGATGTGATTACAGGTAAGAAGACACGCACCATACGTAAGGCATGGAAAACTCCGCTTAAGGTTGGAGACAGATTATATTGCTATTGGAATCTGGTTTCAAAAGAGAAAATGAAGATTTTTGAGGCTTTTGTAACCGGTGTTGAAACCGTTCCGTTTTCCGAAATCAAGGACAATGACGAGCTTGCTGTCGAGGAGGGATTTAAGGACTCCAAGGACATGCTGAGAGAATTTAAAAAGATGTATGGCGGACGCATCGACCCCAATGATGAGTTCCAGATAATCTATTTTGAGAAAATCCCCATAGATGATTGGAGAGGGGACAAGATAGATGAAAAGGCCATGATCACCAAAAGGGCGGACATCCTGTTTGACAGCGGCAAGTTCGACAAGTCAACAATGTGCTATGATGCGGCACTTAGGCTGGACCCTCATGACATATACCTTTTGAACAAGCAGGGGGACAACCTGTCCAGGCTTGGGAAATTCATTGAGGCCATCGAGTGCTACGACAAGGCCTTGGAATATGAGCCGGCCAACATTTATATTCTAAACAACAAGGCAATCGCCCTTTTGAATTCGGGCAATATCAATGAGGCGCTGAAGGTGAGCAACCTCGCTTACAATTATCGTCCGAGCAGTCCGATCGTTCTCTATTGGAGGGGATTCATTCTTGAGATGCTTGGCAGGTATGATGATGCGCTCAGGGTCTACGACAAGCTGATTGTCATCGACGGTGAAAACCCCGAGGTTTGGAATTCACGCGGAAACCTCTTGAGCGACATGGGAATGCTTGAGGAGGCCATCGAATCATTCGACAAGGCGGTTGAAGTGTGTCTTGATGATTCTGAAGTGGATGCTTCCGCAATCAATAGGATGGGCAATGCATATATTGATTTGGGAAAATTCGATGAGGCTTTGGAATGCTTCAACAAGGCTATTGACCTTGAAAAAAATAATATTGACTTCTTGCTAAATAAAGGTGTCGTATTGATGGAATTGGGCAAGTTTGAAGAGGCTGTTGACAGTTTCAACAAGGTTTTGCTTAGAAGTCCAGACAATGAGGATGCGTTTTTCCTCAAAGAGGAATGTTTGGAATACTTTTAGATGTTCTCATGTAGATTATCGCTTCGCAATTTCTATTTTTTTACAGAGAAGTTCATTATCTTAAAGATAGCTATCACTAAATTAAAATTATCATTGAAAAATAGTATTTAATTAATCGTTTTTTGAAGTAAAATAAAAAGAAAAAATGGGTGAGAAATGCTTAATCATTTTTTGTATTTTTCGATTAAACCTAATCCCCATTCGGTCATTTCATCCGCTTTTTCCTGTGAGTCTGACTCGGCAAAGCATCTGAAGATCGGTTCGGTTCCGGAAGGTCTGATAATTACCCAACCATCTTCTTTCAGGATTTTAACGCCGTCTGTCAAATCAAGTTCAAAGTCGGTTGTTGTCTGAATTTCCTCAGCGATGCTGGACATGACGAATTCCTTTTCATCGTCCGGACATGCGACTTTTGTTTTGCTTGCATAGTATACAGGAAGTTCAGCCACCAGTTCGGAGAGGGGCTTTTTCTCTTTTGCAACGATTTCCAGAATTTTTGCAACGGTCATGACCGCATCCCTTCCATAGACAAAGTCAGGGAAAATCAAACCGCCGTTTTCCTCTCCACCGAAGAGTCCATCCTCATCCTTGAGTTTACGTGCAACAAGCAGGTCTCCAACGGCAGTAGCTATTACTTCACCGTTGTTCTCTTCGGCAACATCATAGATTGCCTGTGAGGTTGCAACGGTGGTGACGATTATTCCGCCATTGTTTTCCTTAAGCATATTCTTTTCAACAAGGGTGAATGTCTTGTCGCCCAAAACGAAGTTTCCCTTCTCGTCGATGCAGATGGTTCTGTCCGCATCGCCGTCATGTGCAAGGCCGATGTCTGCATTGAGTTCCTTCACGACGCGAATCAGTTCCTGAAGGTTTTCCTCGATAGGTTCAGGGTTACGTCCCGGGAAAAATCCGTCAGGCTGTGAGTTCAGGGTTGTCACGTCGCAGCCCAGTTTTCTAATGAGATAAGGTGCTGTAAAGCAGCCCGCACCGGATCCGCAGTCCACGACAACTTTCAGGTTGGCTTCTCGGATGGCTTCCACATCCACCTTGGAAACCGCTTCATCGACATATTCGTCAATTATCTTGTCGTTTTGGTAAAGCTCGCCGATTTCATGGAATTCCACACGGTCAGGCTCGGCGTCAAAGTATAATCTTTCAATTTCAAGGTCCATTTCGTCAGGTATACCTATACCGTCTTCATCTAAGAACTTGAGTCCGTTATATTGTGGAGGGTTGTGTGAAGCTGTAATCATCACTCCGCCGTCATAGTATTTGCGAACTGCATACTGAACGCCGGGAGTAGGCAGTATTCCCAAATCCACCACGTCACATCCGCTTGACAAAAGGCCTGCAGTCACTGCCTGTTTAAGCATAAGGGTGGAAGTTCTTGTATCTCCACCGACAGCCACGGTTCCTTTAACCAATGTGCCGTAACATGCTGCAAGTCTTGATGCAAATTCAGGAGTCAGGACATCATTTGCTGTTCTTCTGACTCCAAATGTTCCGAATAATCTTTTTTTATCAGACATGTTTAAATTCCTTTTAAATTTATTTATATTATTTTTGAATTTTGATTAATAAAAAGATATTGTTAGTTCACCATCCTAAGGCTGTCCCCATTTGACAGAACCAGTTCCATCTCGGAGTTGTACTGGGTGACGGTTCCGACGACCTCTACCTTATGGTCCCTGAAGTCCTCGATGCCCATGTTTCTGGACTGTATTTCTGCAACCTGGCTTTCAAAGATAATCAGCTGTATCTGGGCTTCGCCGTCATTTATTGTTAAAAAGTAGCTGGTCTTCGACTTTGACTGGGCAACATCGCTTATCACTCCGTCAACCCTAACCTCTTCGTCAATCATTCCACGGTTTATGTCCTTTATGTCGACTTGCTTAACCTCGATTGTTGGCGTAAAGGCTATCAGCCCTATTATTCCAATAAGGGAAGTTATGAGTGCGATTTTCAATAGTTTGTCATCTGTGATTTCCATAATTCCAGTTTGGATTTCGGGACAGATATAGGCGATAGGATTTCAGATTGTAAAATTTATTTAAGATTGAAAATATACTATGTTCATGTTTGAAAATCTGACAAAGACCGACCTGTATGCAATCATATCAGGTGTCTTCACCGCATGCCTGATAGTGTCAAATATAATTGCCGGCAAGACATTCTCATTTTTCTCATTTGCCCTGCCATGCGGAGTCATAATCTTCCCGGTGGTATACATCATCAATGACCTCTTGGCTGAGGTGTACGGCTATGAAAAGGCACGAAGGGTAATTCTTTTGGGATTTTTCATGAATCTGGTTGCGGTAATCTGCTTTACCTTTACAATATGGGTGCCTGCACCGGAATTCTTCAAGAATTCAGAGGCATTCAGCATAGTTTTAGGCTCAACCTGGAGGCTGTTGACAGCAGGATTCATCGCATATATCGTGGGCAGCCTTGTCAATGCAAGGGTAATGGTCTATCTAAAAAAAGTGGATGAGAAAAAGCTCTTTGTAAGATGCATAGTCTCAACATTTTTCGGTGAAAGTCTCGATGCGATTATCTATATCACAATAGCATTCTTCGGAACCATGCCTACCGATGCTCTGATTGCAATGATATTCATTCAGGCAATCGTCAAGACAGTCTATGAAATAATTGTCTATCCTTTGACCAGACAGGTAATCGGCTATGTTAAAGGGCTTCCGGACAACTGATTTTTTTTAATTACTTTTGCAGTGTCATTGTAATATTGACTTCAAAGCGTTAAATTGCCTTCATTTGCAACAAAAACTATTTATTATTCCTCGTTCAACTGTTAATTACGTAAATTTTTCTTGAAAAAATATTTGGAGCCGATAAAATGATTGATGGGTTGTATGACAAAACGTCCAAGATTCTGTTTTCCACTTATGGTGATGATTTTCTGGAATATTTCGGTGAATACAAAAAAATCATCAGGGAACTGGGAACCGAAGTGCATACGCTCTATGGGACCCATAGGAGATTGGACCGGCTGGCACTGGTTGACGATAATACATTGCAGAACTGGGAATTTGAAGTTAAGGAGATTAATGATGATACGTTAAGCAGGATTTGGGAATATAACAATTTGAAATCTGCCGAGATTGGGACAATCATGGACAGTTTCATCATTAGTTTTGCAAATCCCGATTCGTGTAAGGAGGCTGTTGAAATCGGGCGGTCGATTGTATTTGCTCCCATAATCAAGTATCTCCAGAAGATGGGTTTGCCCAAAAAATTAAATACTATTGAAGAGAAAGTTAATGATAATAAGAAAATCACTGTTCAGGATGAACTGACTTTGATTTTCGTCACTTTGTCTGTTAAGGACAGTTCCAAGGAGAAAATGCTTAAAAGGGTTTGTGGAGTTCTGAAAAAAATTGACTATATCGTTGAATATAGGAGAGTTGTCATTGATTCGATAATCTCCTTTCAGATAGAAAATTTCGTTAAGACAAAAGAAGATAAAGATAACTTGAATGAGGTGGTAAGTATGCAAATGTCTGTTGAAGAGTTGTTCGTTCAAACTGAAAGGGAATATGAGTTTGATTCGGGATACAATCAGGGTATTAAAGAAGGTGTTAAAAAAGGTAAAATAGAAGCTGAAGATGAAATTATCCTGAACATGCTTAAAAATTCCATTGAAGATGAACTTATCATGAAATACACCAATTGCTCTAGAGAGCATCTTCAGGAACTTAAAAAGTCTATTCAATGAATAATTATGCTAATTTCCAGTTTCATACATGGAAATCAGTCTTTCAACGGTATCAGCATCCATTGGGCTTTTGTCCTTTCTGATATTTTTGACGACAGGGAATCTCAGTGAGTATCCTGTTTCATACTCCGGTGATTCCACGATTTCCGAAAATGCAATTTCCAGAACTATTTTTGGTTCGACTGTGATTTCACGGCCTTTTGTTGAAATCTCAAGCTCCTTCATTCTGCCGGTGAGATATTCGAGTGTTGCATCGTCAAGTCCTGTTCCGACCAGTGCTATGCTTTTGAAGTCGTTGTTTTCGTCCCTAAGCGCCACAAGGTATGAACCGACGAAATCTCCTCTTTTTCCGATGCCGTATGTGCCTCCGATGACAACCATGTCCAAGGTTTCAGGCTCTGCCTTGTATTTGAGCATCTTTTTGCCTCTAAGTCCTGGAATATAGCGTTCGCAGCAGTCCTTGATCATGATTCCCTCATGGCCCTCGTTGATTGACCATTCGAATAGTTTCTGAATCTCTTCAATGTTGTCTGGGGTTCCCACTTTCATTGTGCTCAGGTTCATCTCGTCAACTGATGTGTCAACGATGCTTTCCAGGGTCTTTCTTCTCTTGTACAGAGGTTCGTCAATCATCGGAACCTTATAGTACATCACGTCA
>NZ_SUTK01000058.1 GCF_015062905.1 Methanobrevibacter thaueri | reverse complement strand
TTGGTGGTGCAATTCTTAATCAGAAAACGGTCACTGTTTTGAATTGTAATTTTACAGGTAATTATGCTGGGTTTGGTGGTGCAATAAACTCTCAGGCTGGTAAAGCATTAATCTATAATTCAAATTCCATAGCCAATAATGCAACAACTTATGGTGGAGCAATAATGACTTCTTCATCCATGTTAATCGAAAACTCCTATTTCATAGCCAATAATGCAACTGATGGTGGCGCAATTCACATTTCAGATTCAGACATAGAAATTGAAAAATCCCATTTCATAGAGAATAATGCAGTTGCTGGTGGAGCAATATCTGCTTCCGATATGACAAAAGCATTAATAAACAACAGCGATTTCTCACAAAACACAGCATCACGTTTTGGGGGAGCAATAGTAGTTAATGGTGAATATGGTGATTCGGAGATTACTGTCGAAAATTCTATATTTGCACAAAACACCGACACTGAAGGAACTGGAGACATCGCTTTACAAAATGAAAACAGTAAGGCTACATTGATCAATGTCACTCCAAGCAATTTGGTTCCAAAATACATTGTCGAAATGGATGTGGCTGAAGTAAGTGATGTTAACTACACTCAGAATGTTGTGATAACAGCCTCCAATATTAAAAAATCTGGTCAACTTCTCAACAATGGTAATGTAATATTTTCCATCAACGGAGGTAACTATTCTGTTCCTGTAAAAAACGGAGTAGCAACTTTTAATCGTACATTGGACGCTGGATCATATAATGTAGTTGTAACATATGTTGGGAATGCTACAGATGCAAATCCAACAAAAACCATCGAATTCGATGTGCTTAAGCTTCCGGCAGTTCTTGAAGTCATAAGTGTCACAAACTGTACATATGGTGATTCAATACAAATCAAAGCCAATGTTACAAGTCAAGGATTACCAGTTAACGAGGGTAAGATAATCATCATAGTCAACGGCAAGGAGTATTCCGCTGATGTGATCAATGGTAATGCAACAATCGACGCTCCTAAGATAGATGCGGGAACATATTCCGTTAACTTGACATATGAAGGAAATTACTTTACCGACAATGCATCCGTCCAGTTTGAAGTGTCCAAATGTCCTGCAACCATTGAAGTAGTGAACGTTGCTAACTGTACCTATGGAAATTCCATACAAATCAAAGTCAATGTCACCGGCGCAAGCTCACCAATTAACGATGCCAATGTATCAGCTGTCGTCAACGGCAATGTCTATTCCGCTGAGGTAATCAATGGAACTGCAACAATCGAAATTCCAGATTTAGGCATTGGAACATATGGGGCCAACGTAACATTTGGCGGAAATTACCTTGCTGACAATGTATCCGCTAAATTTGAAGTTTCCATAGCAACTGCTGCAATCACTGCCAAAGACATTGCATATGTCATAAATTACGGCGGAAAATACAGTGCAGTCATTAAAGACACCAACGGCAAAGCGGTTGTTGGCGAAAAGGTAACATTCACATTAAACGGAAAAAGCATAGGCTCTGCAGTCACAGACAAGAACGGCGTTGCGTCAATACAATTGACTCCTGCAATTCTTAAAGCGGCAAAAGTGGGCAAAAAGAACCTGGTTATTAAATTGGTAAGCAGCAACTACAAACCTTTAAGCAAAACAGTCAAAGTAACTATCAACAAGGAGAAAACCAAAATCCTCAAGGCCAAAAAGACCTATAAGTTCAAGAGGTCCAAAAAGGCCAAAAACATAAAAGTTACCTTGAAAAACAGCAAAAACAAGGTCATGAAAAAGGTTAAAGTGACCATCAAACTGTCCGGTAAAAAGATTAAGGGCAAAAAGACTGTCACTGCCAAAACCAACAAGAAAGGTGTTGTAACCTTCAAGCTTGGCAAAAAATTAACCAAGAAAACCAAGGTAAAATACACAATTACCTTCAAAGGCAACGCTTACTACAACAAAGTAGTCAAAAAAGGAAAAATAATAGTTAAGTAGATTAATAACAATCTACTTCTTTTTTTTATTTTAATATACTTTTAAAAAAAGAGAAAATAGATAATTAAATATCTATTTGATCAAGTCGGAATCGGACTGATCCAACCATTCGTTAACGATTTTTACTGCACAGAAGTTACCGCACATGGTACAGGTGTCCTCTTCTTCAGGAGGTCTTTGGTCTCTTTTTGCACGTGCAGCTTCCGGAAACATTGCGCAAGCATATTGTGCTTCCCAATCAAGATTCTTACGAGCTTCTGCCATTGCAAGGTCTTGTGAACCATCGATTTGGCCGCTTGCGAGGTCTCCTGCATAAGCTCCGATTTTGGTTGCAATTACACCTTCCCTTACGTCATCAGGGTTAGGCAATGCAAGGTGTTCTGCAGGGGTTACGTAACAGATAAAGTCAGCACCTGCCTTTGCAGATGATGCCGCACCGATTGCGGATACGATGTGGTCGTAACCTGGTGCCACGTCACATACGATAGGTCCTAACATGTAGAATGGTGCATTTGAACACATTTTCTTTTGAATCATTACATTTGTTGGGATTTCGTTGATTGGAATGTGTCCTGGTCCTTCAATCATACATTGCACTCCAGCTTCACGGGACCTGTCGATCAATTCTCCTAAAATAATCAATTCTTGTATTTGTGCCCTGTCGGTTGAATCTGCAATGGACCCTGCCCTCATACCGTTAGCAAGTGAAAGAACAACATCATGCTCTTTTGCGATTTCCAGTACGTAATCGAAGTTGGCGTATAATGGGTTTTCCTTTTCGTTTTCGACAATCCATCCGGACATGAATGAACCTCCTCTTGAGACCAGACCGGTCACACGGCCTTGCCTTTTGAGTCTGGTTAAGGTTTCAATGTTGATACTACTGTGGACTGCCATGAAGTCGATACCATCTTTTGCTTGCTTTTCGATGGTGTTGAAAAGGTCATCTTCAGTCATGTAAACAACGGAACCGTCTCTTCTGATACTTTCGATTGCTGCCTGATAAACAGGCACTGAACCTACCGGCAATGGGGACATGTCAAGAACCCTGTTCCTGATTACGTCAAGGTCTCCGCCAATACTTAATTCCATAAGACAGTCTGCACCGTTATCGATTGCGATTTGTGCTTTCAGCACTTCCTCATCGAAGTTCACGATATCGGTTGAGGTTCCGACGGTTGCATTTACTTTTGTTCTGAGTCCGGCTCCAATACCTGAAGCCTCAATGTCTCTGTTAACGTTACTTGGTATTACAATTGTACCTTCTGCCACTGATCTTAAAATGAAATCTTCTGAAACACCTTCTATTTCCGCAACGTGCTTCATTTCATCAGTTAATATTCCTTTCTTAGCATCACTAATCTGTGTCATTATATCTCTCCATTAACATTTATAATAGTCAAAGTTATTTTAAAATTTTTCCACACAAAGTTGATATTTTCTTATTTTTATTTAATAGTATTTAAATTAATAGGATTAATATCTATTCCAAATTTGTTGATATATATCAAGTCTTTTTTAAAAAAATAGTTAATTTTATAATTTAAATTAAAAAATAAGGTCATATTGACAAAAATAAAATAAAATTGAAAAAATGAAGGGAATTAATAGAATTCGCTCATTCTTTCAAATGCCTCATCAAAGGTTGGCATATTGGTCTGACAGCCTTGATGTTGAATAATGAATGATGAAACGGATGATGCAAACTTGGCTGATTCTTCAAGTGTTTCTCCATTCAGGAATCTTGATAAGAATCCTGCCCTGTATGAGTCTCCGGCACCGGTAGGGTCAACCGCTTCGGTTGGGATTGCATCGATTTTGATTTTCTCTTCGCTGGAATATATTTCACAGCCGTTTGCGCCGCATGTTTTAACAATGATTTTAGGACCCATCTGCCTCAATCCGTTCAGGTCAACTTCCAGAGCATCCAGAATCCTTTCGATTTCATGATGATTGCCGAAGAGGATTGTTGTGTTCTCAATGACGTCAACCAGCTTTTTGGTATCATACATTCCAAGGTCCTGGCCCGGGTCGAATGATACGAGCAGGTCCTGATTTTTCGCTTCCTGTGAACATTTCCAGTTGAATTCCGGGTCTCCTGTTGCCAGGTGAACCGCCTCTGCATTTTCAATCGCCTTTACCGGGACTTTGCTTTGTGCAAATTCCTTTGCAGCTCCCCAGTAGAAGTAACTGATCTGGTCGTCATTGTCATCAGTGAGGACAAATGCGGTAGGTGTCGCCTCACCCGGAACAATGATTAATGAATCAGTGTCAATGCCCAAATTTTGCATGCTTTCATAGTATTCTGTTTTTTTGAAATCTCCACCGACAGCTGAAACGAGTGAAGTTTTTAATCCTAATTTCGCTCCAACGCAAGCCACGTTTGCAGCTGCCCCACCATTAAATGTTTTCATATTGGTTATAGGAGCTGAAAAATTAGCTTTTGGAAATTCAGGCACTCTAATAATGTAATCGTGAGCAGAGTGACCAATTGCTAGTAAATCTCTGTTTTTAACCATAATATCGCCTTTTTATTTTTCAATTTTATATTGTGTTTCATCATTATTTAATGTTTTGAATTACACATTTTCACGGATGCGCACATTCACAAAAGCACGGTGAAACATGAGTGTAGTTTAATATATATAATATTATATAATAAGAAATTTTGCCGAGAGCATTTGAAAACTAATCAGCCCATCGGTGTGAAACCCTGTTTTCCTATGGATTTCTGGGCATCGTTAAGCAGATATCTTACGAACTCGTCAACTTCCGGCTTGTCTTCGTTGACCTTGATTACGCTTATGACATGCTGGGTGTCATACTTCAGAAGCTCGTTTCCCTTGAAATAGCTGGCATTCAAAAATGTATATAAGTTTTCAGAGTTTCTCACGATTTTGAATGCATCGAATTGGGAATTTACTGTGTCCTTTATATTGAACTTGATGTCGTAATGCCTTAGGCTGTTCCAGGCAAGCCTCTGGGCGGACCCGTTTACCCCTACAAAATCAAGGCCCTCCAGATCGGATATGCTTTCGACGTTTCTGGATTTCGGACTTGAAACCAGAACAAGATAGTCGTAGGCTATCGGCATGAAGTTTATGTCCCGCTCATATGCAATCAGAGGGTCATCCAAAGTGAGAATGTCCACGACGCCCCTTTTTGCAAGCTTGAATGCGTCCTCGTCGTTGCTGCTGTAGATGTTGATGTCGAAGGGCGTTTCGATGCTTTCCAGAAGCCCTGTGCTGATGTGGCCTCCTGCAATGTTTATGCTTGAGGTCTTTTCAATCTGTATCAGATATTTTCTGAATTCTTCAAGGAGCTTCAGTCCGTCTGCTGTGAGATGGGTACCGTTTCCTATTTTTTGTGTAATTTTTACGCCAAGCTTGTCTTCTGCCTTAAGCAATCTCCTGTTGAACACCGTATGTGAGATGTTCAGTTCCTTTGCGGATTTTCTCTGCGACTTTGTCCTTGACAGGGAATCCAGGCTTTGGTATAGTTTGTAATCGTAGATTTCACCATTTATCTCCAGACTGATTAATCCCTTACTTTCAATTTTCATTAATTATATATAAAATTGTAATCATAATTAATAATATTGATTTATGAGTTTGATAAAATGGATATAATGAAAACCTCTATAAGAGCTATATTGGACAATATTGAAAGTGCAGAAGAATTCCTTGATAAGGAATCCATTGAAAAATTTGAGAGCATCATCATTAACTCAAATAATATCTTTGTAACCGGTGCCGGAAGGTCAGGACTTGCCGCAAAGGCGTTTGCCATGAGATTAATGCATTTAGGTTTAAGCGCATATGTTGTAGGCGAAACCATTTCCCCTGCCATCTATGCTGACGATTGCATTGTGGCCATTTCCGGATCAGGTGAAACAAACACAATCGTGTCTGCCGCCAACATCGCAAAAAATAGAGGTTCAAAAGTTCTTGCATTAACATCCTATCCTGAATCAACTTTAGGTCAACTCTCTGACTGCTTCATCCTTGTAAAAGGAAGGACAAAAAAAGAAGTTGATGATGAAAACTATATGAAACGTCAGATTCACGGAAACTACACTTCCCTGACTCCATTGGGAACCGCTTTCGAGCTGACCACACTCGTGTTTTTGGATGCAATCGTTTCCGAGCTTATGGAAAAGATGCAGCAAACCGAAAACGATTTGAAGGCAAGACACACAGTTTTAGAATAGTATCCTGTTTTGATTGTTATAGATATTGCAGCGTTGACCCCTTAAAAAGCCGACCAATGTAATATTTCCTTTTTTTGCAATATTGTATCCTGAATTAGCGGGAGCTGCGTTTGATGCAAGAATCGGCACGCCGGCCCTTGTCATCTTGATGACCATGTCCGCAGGCATTCTTCCGCTGTAGATTACGTATGAATGGTTCAGGTCAAATCCGTTTAGGATTCCATAACCGATCACCTTGTCAACCGCAACGTGACGGCTGACGTCCTCCTTGACTATGAACTTCCCGTCATGAACGATTCCGGCTACATGTGTTCCTCCTGTGGCCTGCCATATTTCGGCATTGTCCTTGAGCTCCTCGATTCTCTCAATCAGTTCATGGACATCAACCTGAAAGTCAGACTCGACAGGGTTAACGTCCTTTATTTTGCTTCTCCATCCTCCGGCGGAATCGGAGCACAATACAGTTTCATTTGTTTTCAGAAGTGTGTCGTCAATTTCAACGTTGATTTGGGGTCCGTCAATTTCTATCTTCCTGATGTCATCCAGGGACTTCACCATGTTCTCGTTGAAGAGGTATCCCACTGCAAACTCTTTAAGCGAGTCCTCGATTGCAGACAGGCTGCGTGAAATGCTTCCGTTGATTGTCAGTGTCACGGTTTCATCCTTCACAACTTTTTCCCTTGTTTCTGTCGCACGGTCATCCTTAAAATTTATTGCATCTATTTCTTCAATTTTCATCATCTCACCTGATATAATATATTATGTTGCTTGTTTTTAAAAATTGATGTGTTCCAATTATTTAATTGGCAATTTTCTTAAATATATTAAAGCATGGAAACGATTTTAAATCATGATTTTAATTTAAAATTCGCTTTAATTTTAATTCATCGTCTAATATTATTATATTTTCATTCACCATGTTATTTAATCATGTTTTATTGGATTCGGATAGTTATTTTGCGATATGTATCGGATATTAAGATAGGTCGTTTGATGGTATAAGAACAATATTTGGAAATTTTAAATTTCATGTCTGATTTGATATTGGGTGGTTATACATAGATTTATTTTTAAAAATAAGGTTTTTAAACAATTATAAAGTATATTATAACTAATTAAAACTTAAATCATTAAAAAAAGAGAATTTTCACGATGTGTATATAATCCATCATGATTTATCATTACATTAAGTTTTATTCCTTTGTAGTATTTAAATATTTCTTTTAGGCTCTAATGACAAATCCTTTTTATATATTAAATACTAATATAGTATCATAATACTCTTTGAACTATTTGGGATTCATTCAGTATTATATAAAAAAATTAATAAAAAGGGAATAAAAGAGGTTGATAAAATGAGTTCATCTTTCAAAAGTCCAGTAGATACTGCGAAAGCAATTTCCGCAACTGCTGGAGCAAAAGACTCTGCAAAAATAGATAATGTAATTATTCTCTCCTTTTTAGCAGGAGCATATATTGCATTTGGTGGTTTATTAGCTGTAGTGGCAAGCGCAGGTATGTTAAAAGCAGGCGCTCCACTAGGTTTAGAAAAATTCGTATTCGGTGCAGTGTTCCCTGTAGGTTTGATTATTGTTGTTCTCGCAGGATCAGAACTTTTCACTGGAAACGTAATGTTTATGACACTCGGTGTTTTAGACGGTTCCGCTTCAGTTGGCGGTCTCTGTAAAAACTGGGTTATCAGTTGGATTTTCAACTTTGTAGGTGCTTTATTCGTTGCTTACGTTTTAGCTTTCATGGGCGGAATTACCCCTACTGATACTGCAGCACCAGCTTACGCAATTTCCGCAAAAGCAATTGCTGTAGCAGAAGGAAAAGTTACCATGCCATTTACCGCAGCATTAATCAAAGGTATTGGTTGTAACTGGCTTGTATGTTTAGCTGTATGGTTAGCTAACGCATCAGATGATATCATCGGTAAAATCGTTGGTATTTGGTTCCCAATCATGGCGTTTGTATGTATTGGATTTGAGCACAGTGTCGCAAACATGTTCTTCATACCATTAGGTATGTTCTTAGGTGCTGAAGGTGTTACCTGGGCTACTATTATCATTAACAACTTAATCCCAGTAACTATCGGTAACATCATCGGTGGAGGACTCTTTGTAGCATGTCTTTACTGGTACACCTACTTAAAAGGATAAGCTAGTAAACTTAAATTGAAGAAGCTTTTTTAAAGCTTCTTTCTAAATATTTTTAAAAATACAAAAAAACTATATTTTGGAGATTATAAAATGGTTGAGATTAAATATGTCCCAACAATTTGTCCATACTGTGGTACTGGTTGTGGACTCAACTTCGTTGTAAAAGACGGAAAAATTGTTGGAGTAGAACCTTTAAAAAGACACCCTGTAAACGAGGGTAAAGTATGTCCAAAAGGAAACTTTGGATACCAATTTATTAATAGGGAAGACAGATTAACTACTCCTTTAATAAAAGAAAACGGTGAATTTAGAGAAGCTTCTTGGGATGAAGCATTAGACTTAGTTGCTAACAAACTCAAAGAAGTATCTGACGAAGATC
>NZ_SUTK01000057.1 GCF_015062905.1 Methanobrevibacter thaueri | reverse complement strand
TCGAAAGAAACCAGGTTGAAGAATCAATAAGGACAACATCATTGAAGTAAAGCCGTCACTTGATGCTAACGGCCAGCCAATAATCATGGAGCTGTCTTCAACCGCTAAGGAAAACCTTTATGCTGATTACGGAACCACTGCAAATTCAAATGTGGCTATTGTACCTCCGGGAATCGAATCAAAAATCTTAGGGGGTAACAACTACCAGTCAGACTATACAAGACAGACTGAAATATTTAGAAACAACATCCTAAGGACTTTCGTCACTCCTCAGTCTCAGGCAGGTAATGAAAGGTCAAACCAGAACGTGGCGGAATACATTAACGATTCGGCCATTACTGGTTTTATCGTTAATGTGGCCAATGACCAGAAATGGGTTTTAAAATACTGCAATCAGCTTTTGAACATGCAATTAGAAATAATGGGAATCAGTGAAACATTGGATATTTATTTCAGCTATTCAAGAGATGATGTTTTAAGATATATTATGGAGCTCACTGCTGAAGGTGATGAAATCTATAAAAACTACTTGTCTAACTTTGAGGAGGAACAGCCTGTTGGTGAGAGGATTTTAAGTGACAGTGGTGTTGAAATATAAATATTTATATAAAATAAGTAATAAAATATATAATAAATAATATAATAAAAAGTGATTGAGATGAGACATGAACTATTTGAAGTCGGATCATATGACTACTCCGACTTGGATGAAAGGTTAACCAAACCAGTAAGATGGACTGAAGAAGATCTAAAACAAATAGCTGAAAACTACCGTGGAGGAATACCTTTAACTTCCGAACATGACAATATCTACGTCGGCATCGGAAACAATATCAGCTATGAGGAAGGAAAGCTATTCATCGAAATACCTGACGAACTTGACATGAAAGGAAAAGGCCTTTCCCCTAAAGTTGATGTCTTGCTTAAAGACAAAGGAGATTCATTTGGAATTGATACTATGAGTTTAATAGATGTTGGAGTTACTAAGTACCCAAGAAAAATTAGATTGTTGAATTCAGATATTGCTGGTGAAACCGGTCAGACTGGAAATCCAAATCCTGAACCGCCTGCACCTCAGCCACAACCTCAACCTGCACCTGCAAAAGATACTAATGTAGCTACTTCTTTATTATTGGAAAAATTGCAAGGTAAAGATGCTGAGATTGGAAAGCTCCAAGAAGAAATAAATAATCTTAAAGAAGAGTCTAAAAAATACGATGAGATAAAAAAAGCTATTGAAGAAAATAAAGAGTTCATTGATTCTAAAGATGATATCTTAAAAGAATTGTCTGAACTTAGAAAAGCTGAAAATGAAAGGAAAATAAAAGAGTACGAAGCTAAATATAATTTTAACTATAATGAAAACGCGCAGGATAAGGAAGTTATTGATAAGCTATTATCTGGTGACGTTGACATGGAGCTAATGGAAAAACTGGCTGAAAGAAGAATAAAAATTGAAGCTAGCAATGACGGTTCCACTCCTGGAGGTAGAAATCCCGGAAACTCTGGTGAAACAGGTGAAACCGGATCAACTGGCGGAAGCGATGATGAAAACGCTCCTTCATTTACAACTCGTGAGGAATATAATAAAATCTTAAAGGATATGGGTTTCAATAGAACTAGAATATAGCTATGATGGTGTTTTATGCTTTTTCACCGGAGCTAGATTTTTTCATTGAACGCTCGTTATTGAAATAAGGTGGGAAGTGTTTGTGGTGTATCACTTCTCATCCCCCTATTTGCATTGTAACCCTTAATGCCTAATTAATGGGGGACAAGCCCCCATATAATTACCCAAGAATGCCAATGCAAAATAAAATCAAGTTTATCAAAACTTAACCTCGAACCGACCGCTAAAGGGTCGGTTCTTAAATCTGACAAAATTAATTATTCCTTCATATACCTATTGCGACTCATTTCATTCGTCGCAACCTGTCCATCAGAGATGGACAGCTTATTTTTAATACACTCTCTATATACGGAACCGACCGGCGGGGGTCGGTTCCTCACTATAGTATATGCTCACCAATTCTTTACACCAGGCCTACACACACGCCTCCCTTGCGGTCGGCGTGGTTCTGGCCTGGCGAATTGGTTCGCGTATAACAAGGATATGATAAGTGGATGGTCCAAAACTAATTTTTATTAATTACTATTTCTTGAAGTAATGTAACCTATCAAATAATTGATGTTACTATTAATTAAAATATATATAACTAGATTTATTCAATATGGTTAGGTGTGCATTACATTAACAACAAGGATATTAAAAAATAATTTACATTCTATCTATGCATATACACTACATTTTAAAAACAAGTATAAATAATAGAAGCAGATGTTAATGTTAATTCATCATTATTTTTAATATGATTAACTCTTAATCTCCATGTTCTTTATCGAAAGAATCTAACATGCATCCAAGGAATCGTTTTACATCGATAACATAATCAAGACATTGTTTAGCTTTTGAATCTTTAATTCTGTATGTATGTGCTGCTTTATTCCTATACTTTTGAGTGATGCTATCAATTTTAGATCCATAAAATTTTAATGTTTTTTTAATTTCGTCATCGCTATGTTTGTTTGGATCAAATAATGCATGTTTTGAATATTCAAGTAATTTTGAAGCATTATTTTCATGTATTTCAGGTTCTAACTTCTTATTTTTATTAGCACCTAATATATATGGTATCCCTCCCAAAGTCCATTTTGTCTCTTTTTTTAAATTACCTTTTTGTATTATATCATGATTAAAAAATGAAGAATGATATTCTGAATATTCATAATTTTCATCTAAAAAATCTATAAAACCTTTATAAAATATTTTTTTTAATTCTATTTCTAGTGCTTTAGTAACTGATAAACAAACTCCAGAATAATCCACTTTATTTCCAAGGTCACATAAATGATTGTATGTAATTTCTGAAGTTACTAAAAACATTTGAGAATCTTTTTCTAATTTATTCCAAGCACATTCTCCCAAACTATCAATAACCCTTTCTTCTTCTTCATCATACTCATTTTTATCTGCATAATCTTTAATATTCTCTTTAAGTTCTTTTGCAGCTTTATGATTAAATTCATTATAAAGTTTTTCTTTCTTATCTTCATTATCCTTTGCGTCTTCAAGTTTTCCTTGTATACTTTCTCGACGAGTAGCTAAAGATTCATTATAAACTTTAAGTTGTTCAGTAAGGTTATCAATTTTATCTTCGATATTATTTAGTTGTTGCTTCTGATCTTCGTGCTCTTGATGTTCTCTTTCTTGATTTTTAATCACTTTTTTATTAGATTCTAATATTTTTATTAATACCGCATAAATTTCTGGGGCACACATTTCTATTTTATTTAGAATCAAATTAATATCGTCTTGTGAATTTTCTTCAAAATCGTTATCTATGTTAATATTTTTATCACCGATTCCAGTTTGACTTTTTAACTTATTAATCTTTTTCTTTAGTGTTGTTTTAGTTTTTGATATTTCTTCAAATTTCTTTTTTTCATCATAAAATTCCATTCGATAAAAAAGTTCAAACCAATCCAAAATATTATAAAAAGTTTCTAAATATGATACCATTGCATGATTTAATTCTTTTTCATATTTCAAGGAATAGTCAAAATTTTTTCTAAAATCATAAAATTGTAAAATAATAATTCGAATAGATTTAGGAATAAATTCACATTCATCAAGAAAATATTTAAAATCTTCTTTATAAGTAGGAACAATACCCTTTTTACAGTATGCTGAAAATTCAACTAAATGTTGTGTAATTCGTCCACCATGACTAATTAATAAGTAATTACGATATTTACTTTTAGTATTAAATAATTCTCTAAATAATAACAATTCATTATTTATTTCGTGGTCTCGACCAACATCTGGGAATGCCATGATATTATTTTTTTAAGGTTTTTATAATATGTTTTTCTATGTCTCTTTTTGTTATTATTTTTTTTATTATATAATTTATATAAAAAGGATAATAAAATATTATTCATGACATTAATAAAAGAATTGCAAATCAATATTGCAATGAGCAATTACAACCAAAGGAGTGGTAGCTATTCATCTAGTTATGATTATATATACTTGGATTCGTTAGCTAGCAGTTCTTATGCCAGTTTATTCAGAAGCGATTTGAAAAATCTAAAGATTAAAACAAAAGATGGAACTTCATGTCCTTTATTTTACCTTCCAAGTTATGGATCTCAGGCTGCAGCAATACTTGCTAGAATTCCTGTTGGTAAGATTTCACAAACAACAAAGTTGATCATTGAAGTTTACGATACTTCAACAATATTCTCAAGTACTTTAACAACTGGAAGTGAAGTGTTAATGTTTGATGCAAACTCTGATACATACTCAAACTTTTTCATGAACTACTCCGGTTTAAGCATCAACAATGACTCAACAGATAGCGGCAGATTTTTAAGAGCAAAATTTGTTCCAAGTCTTGACGGTAGCTCTCCAACATCATTATTCACATCAATTGCTTCAGGTCAATCATTATCTAACAATCGTGTTGTTATAGCAAGATTTAAAAGAATTTCCGGTTGTGTTGATGTTAATGATAATGCAACATATCATGGTTCAACAACTGGAAGTGTCATGATGCAGGTGGACGGAAGTCTCACAACATATGGCATTGACACCAAGACAACATCACTCAACTGGGCAGGAAGTGACAAAAGCTATCTGATGTTTAACGGAGCTAAAACATTAGTTCAGGTTTCATCATGGGACGCTTACAATCAGGGAAGTGACACAAATGGAAGTTATAAACAATATCATATTCACGGAAGAGTAGGAACTGGTTTTTCATCAAACAGTGATTACCTTGAAGGATTCAGCAGGAACAATCCAACCAAAATTTATGACACTAATTTCGCTGAAGTTGAAATAGCTCCAACATTCTTTGCAACAACAGAATTTGAAGAATACAACTATGTTGATTTGAAGTGGATGTTAATCTTCCCATCACCATTGTTCGCAGCTAATGGAATTCCAGAAGTAACTGTAACAGAGAAGGATACCAAAACTGGAATCAGATTATATAAAGGTGAACATGAATATCCTAAAGCTTATAAAGGCAGTAAGCTATTGTGGGATGCTGATGATGAGTCAATGGAAAATACTGGACTATACATTCCAGATAAAATTAAAAACAAAGATTGGGACTGGGTGTTTTAAATGATTGAAGAATATAGAGAAACAATCGGACATGGCCGTGGATATCCAACAGGATTGAGCCATGAAGAAAAGATGGACGTAATAGCTTGTCTTCTGGATGAGGGTGAGAGGTTCTATGTTAATGAGGAACACACTGCCTGGATATCTGAAAACCAATGCAGAGTCGGGGAAATGGTAACATTAGATGAATCCTCAACAATGGAACACACGATAGTAAAGAAAGCAAAGGAAGGAGATTTAGCTTTTGGCTATTTATTAGGTAAAGTACAAGTCAAATCTTCAGGCCATACTCTTGTAGCTGTTGCTGTACTTGGTGATGTTTTCAGATTAAAACTCAAAAGACCAGCTTCAGCAGATATATTGCCCAACACAAGAATCTACATTGACAGTGACGGTGAATGTAATCCAACACAAGGCCATGATTTAAGACTACTTTCAATCGTTAACCTAACGGAAAACGAACATACGGAATACATTAGAGTATACAGGCAAATGTCTGAAATCGAAATGTATCCTGAATCCCAGAACTGTATTGATCTTGCTGACTGTTCCTTTGAACAGGATGAAATAACTCACGTGGTAAACATGATTGTACCAACTGAATCCAACATTATGGCGCAGGCCAATTATGTCAAGGATAATGATGGAGTTACATATTGTGAGCTTCCGGACGTAGCTATTGTCAATAATGTCAGATTTGTGTGGGAGGACAACAAGCTGTACATGGAATGGGAAGGGTGCAGTGAGGATGAAAAAGTATATTTTATATAAAAGAAATAATAAAATATATAATAAATTATATAATAAAAAATATAATATTGTGGTGAGGTTTAAGATGACAATAAGGAAACTGGTGGGAACACTTGAAAACAAAGGACCATACATAGATCAGTCAACAGGCCACTGGTTCTATTGGAACGGTATCAAATACGTTGACTCAGGTTATCCTTATGCCGTCAAACCTATTATATCATTTAAAATCGAAGATGGCATTCTATATTATTCAATTACTTGGGAGGCACAATGAAATACATCAAATACTTTGAAACAGTTGAAGAGTACGAAGAATGGATGAATGAAGCTGACAATGCTGAAAAGGTATACGAAAGTGAAGAAAAGATTTGTGTTGACGGAGTAATCCTCAGCCATACCAACAAAGCATTTGAAGGTGATAAATGATGATTTATGAATGGATAGAAAGGAACAGAAAGGACATTGACATATTAACTTCATTTCTGGTCACTGTCATTCCGATTGTAATGTTATATTCTGAAAGCTTAGGAATTACTGAAAATACCATACCATACTGTATTTGTATGATTGTGTTAGGTGTAGCTAGTCATTATGCAAGCCGTGTAAGAGGCGAAGGTGATGTTGAATACGCAAAAAAACAAGCTAAAAGAGTATTGGGATTTCCTGAAGAAAAATAAGATTCTCTGGAGAATAATATTAAGCTGATAATTATGAAAAATTTAAAAAAGAAAATTGTTATTTGCAACTTTACCAAAACAATTTCAAGTGCCGTTTTAACCGCAATTGCAATCAACATCATAATGGATAATGCATCAAAGTATGCTTTAATGGAAGGACTTTTACCATTTGCTTTAGCCATTACCATTGTAGCATTAATTGACTTGTATCAGTATAGATGTGAGAAATCAGATAAGGTAACTATTGATGATTTAGAAGAAAGACTCAGAAAGTTGGAGGACAATACCGATGATGAAAGGTAAAATCTTGATTGCAGTTCCAACATTCGAAAATATTAAACCTGAATGCTTTAAGGCAATATTTGATTTAACAAATCCTGCAGGTTACAATCTGTATTTCGATTATGTTAAGGGCTATGACTGTGCACGTGCAAGAAACGAAATAGCAAAGCTATCACTTAACTATAACTTTGACTACGTGCTGATGATAGACTCAGACGTTAAAGTTCCAAAAGATACATTAATTAAGCTATTGGAATGTGAGGCAGATATTGCTCTTGGATGGTACTACAAGAAAAGAACCGTTAATGATCAGACGGTTATTTTCAATTTCGGAAAAGATTACACCGATGAAAACATGATCCATGGGAAAACATTACTGGAAGCTATTGATCCATTTGACATTAAAGGCGGAGGACTGGGAATAGCTCTCGTTAATGTTAATGTCTTCAGGAAGATGGAATATCCGTATTTCAGATATGTAATCTACGATGATGATACCGTACTGTCTGAAGATTTATATTTCTGCACAGAGGCCAGAAAAAATGGAATCAATATCAAATGCAATCCAACTGTTAAAGCAAACCACATATATGAGGTGAGTATTTAATGACAGACCAAATCGTTTTACTGGAATCAAGTAAAGAAGTCACAACTTTTTTACTGGATGATGGAGATGTATCATCAAAGGAAGTAATTACCACAACCGGCCAGAACATCGGCTATGAATATACAAACAAGCTTTTCCCTGAAGATACTGTAACCATTTCAGACAAATCCGAAATCGGAAAAGAAATGGTTAAAAAATATGTTGCAGGCTCAGATGAAACACCAATAGGAATAATCGTTAACGACCCAGTGGTAATGACCAACGGACAACGCAAAGCCAGTGTGTTAGTGTTAGGTCAGCTATACAGACTCAAGCTGGCAAGCGGAATTACTGACATTTCGCCGGCAGATAAAATCAAGCTGGGTGAAAACGGAGCCGTTAAAGACTCCTCAGGTGAATTTCTCGCACTCCATCCTGTGGAAGATTCTGATGAATACAATTACGTTAACTGCTTTAAATTAGCAGGTGCAGGAGGTTCCGGTCAAAAAGGTGACACTGGAGATACCGGACCTGCAGGACCTAAAGGCGATACTGGAGATACAGGTGCAGACGGTGAAAGCATCGAGGTTTATAAGGATTCTGTACACCGGCAAATAACTTTCACCGGAAGGGAATCAACTGCCGTAATCGGCTTTGACGAAATATCTGGGCCAAAAGGAGATACTGGAGCTAGTGGTGTTAAAGGTGATACTGGTGATACCGGATCTAAAGGAGATAAGGGAGATACTGGAGCTAGTGGTGTTAAAGGTGATACTGGTGATACCGGATCTAAAGGAGATAAGGGAGATACTGGTGCCAGTGGTGTTAAAGGTGATACTGGTGATACGGGACCTGCAGGACCAGTTAATCTTGCAAGCTCTTTAGACACAACAGACACAACCAATGCAATCAAGAACGCACCAGTAGCTACAGCTATTGAGAATATACAAACTGCCATCGGAACAATAACATCCACACAAACAGCAAACTTGAATTTATTGGGGAGCTAGATTAAAATGACTTTTACACCACCAGACCTTTCAGAAGTTCTAACAAAAGAACAGACAATGAATTCAAGACTGACAACCAGCCAAAGCAATTTAAGAAGTATATTGACAAAAGAGGAAATCGGTTACACTCAGGAAGATGGAGTTATTCCATTAATCCGAAAGCTGCCGGTTCCACAATTGGCAAGCCTCGGCGTTAATATGTATAATAAATTTTCAACAGGTGCAAATCTTCCTGCTGTCATCACTGCCAAAGACACTGAC
>NZ_SUTK01000056.1 GCF_015062905.1 Methanobrevibacter thaueri | reverse complement strand
AAATGATTGGTTGAACATGCCTTTATGGCCAAACAGGTATTTTTCATTATAGATTTTCATGCATTCGGGAATATTTACCCCCTGAGGGCAAGGCATGCAGTATCCGCATGTGGAACAGTTGATTTTTAGGGAATTTCTCATAACCCTTTTGACAAGTTCAACGGTTTCCATTTCCTCAAATGTCATTGAAAGAGGAGTTGTCCTTTCAGCAACCGCCAGATTTTCATTCAATTGTTCCATAGAATTCATTCCTGACAGGACACAGGTTACATTGCGGTTGTTTAACACCCATTCGAATGCCCACTCCGCAGTGCTCTTGTTGGGATTGGCCTTCTTAAATATGTCTTCAGCTTCTTTTGGCATTTTTCCTGCAAGAATTCCTCCTTTCAGAGGTTCCATCACAAGAACGCCAATTCTCTTTGATGCTGCATATTCAATTCCTTCCATGCTTGCCTGAACATTCTCGTCAAAGTAATTGTACTGTACCATCACCACATCCCAATCATAACCGTCTATTAGCAGCGGAAACTCTTCCTTGGGACCGTGATATGAAAATCCGACATGCTTGATTTTGCCTTCCTTTTTGGCTTTGCTGATGAATTTAAGAAGATCCCTCTTTAACAGTCGATTCATTGACTTCAAATCAACGGCATGCATGAGATAATAGTCAATGGAATCCCTTTGAAGGCGGTCCAGCTGCTCTTGGAGAATGTTTTCCATATCCTCATATTTCCTGACGTTGATGGTAGGCAGCTTTGTGCAAATCTTAACCTTATCCTTATACTCGCCCTGCAGGATTTCACCTAAAAATGATTCGCTGTCCCCATAAAGATAAGCAGTATCTATAAAATTAACTCCATTATCGATTGCATGATATATCAGTTCTGATGCCTTTTCCCTATCGATTTTACCGTTCTTTAATGGCAATCTCATTGCTCCAAAACCCATTGGAGAAATTTCATCGTCGGTTTTTTGAATTTTTCTGTATTGCATGTTATCGCTTTGTCATTCTGATTAATTTGTCTTTTGCTATCTTGAACAGCACTCCAACACCGTGGGTGACTGGCCCTTTGGTTGATGAGTTTTCAACATCATATTTTACAGTTATGGGAACTTCAAGTATTCTCAAATTATTTTCAGCCGCATCAGCTATCATTTCACTTTCAATTCCAAATCCAGGATCCCTGAATTTATAACATGAAATTGTGCTGCCCTTAAATGCCCTGAATCCGCTCTGTGAATCTGTAACTTTAGTGCCTGCAGTGATGTTTGTGGCAATATCCAAAACAGTCTGGCCTACTCGCCTGTAAGCGGGAGTGTTTTCATCAAAACCGTTAAGATATCTGCTGCCGTTTACAAAATCAGCCTTATCTTGCTTGATTGGCTTAATCAAATCGGGTATTTCATCCGGATTGTGCTGTCCGTCACCGTCAATGGTTACAACTATGTCATAACCTTCAACCTGACCGAAAGCGTCACGCAGAGAAACTCCCTTTCCAAAATTAGTGGGATGTTTTAAAAGAGATGCACCTGCATTTTCAGCAATTTCGGAAGTATTATCGGCGCTTCCGTCATCTACAACTAAAACATCGTCAGCATATTGGAGCGATTTTTTCACAACCTCTCCAATAGCTGCCTGCTCATTGAAGGCAGGAATTATGACTATGATTTTCATATTTATTCTATTCTGTAATAATCCTTCATCCATTCGACGGTTCTTCTAATGCCCTCTTCAGGCGGAACTTGAGGATCATGCTTCAAGTCACGAATGGCCTTTGAAAAGTCGATTGTCTTGACTTTTGTTGTGAACTCTTCAGCCGGAGTGTATGTGACCAGGCTGTCGTCAATTCCAACTGCATCCAGAACCATGTCTGAGTACTGTTTGATATCCCTTTCCCATTCCTGTTTGCTTCCGACGTTGTAGACTTCGCCAGGAATGAAATTGTCAACTATATTTGCAAAGGTTCTTGCAGTGTCCTCGACATAATCGATGATTCTCTTGTGGCCCATATGGACTGAATAAGGAAGTCCGTGCAAAGCCTTGTAGATGAAAATTGGAATGAATCCCTTATATGGTGAGTAGGCTTCGTGAGGACCGTAACAGTTAACCGGCCTTACACGTACGGTTTCAGTTCCGAACATGGTTGCTGAGTTCATGCACATGAGCTCTCCTGCCCATTTGGAAATCGCGTAATCGTTCATCTGATAGGTCTGTGAAATGGGAACGTTTTCCATAACGTCCTCGGACATGATTCCCTCATAATCCCCATAAACCTCAGCAGATGAAAATGAAATCATCCTGAAGTCGAGTTTTTCCTGCAGGCGAATCATGTTTTTCAAACCGATGACATTGGTTTCCCAAAGGTTTTCGTAGTATCCTTCGCCGTTCCATCTTCCGTACTCTGCGGCAAGGTGGTAAACATAGTCGAACTTATCGTTATCATCGAATATCCTTTCCATCTGACGATAGTTTCTGACATCTCCCCTCACATAATCTGAGTAGGAATCTGAGTACAGGTCAGCTTCCCCTTCATGGTGCAGCAAATCTACTGCCAACACTTCATGGCCTCTGCTTCTAAGCTCATTGCAAAGGTTGGTTCCTATAAAACCGCTTCCACCGGTGACAAGAATTCTTTGAGTTTCCATTTTAAGCCTCTCTAATCATTTCTTTCATATATTCGACCAGGTCATCCTTGGATTCAGGATCATCCATTGCGAACTCTATTGATGTTTTGAGCCATTCAAACCTGTTTCCGATATCGTAGGTTTTGCCTTCAAATGTCACTCCGTAGATTGCATCCAGTTTCTGAAGTGCATCGGTCAGCTGGATTTCACCGCCAACACCAGGTTCGGTTTCATCAATCTTATCGAAGATGTCCGGTGTCAGAACATACCTTCCCATAATGGCAAGGTTGGACGGTGCCTGATGGGCCAATGGCTTTTCAACAAGCTTTTCAATATTGTAAACATTGTTTTCAACCTCTGTACCCTTTATAATGCCATACCTTTCCACCTTATGTTTAGGCACCTCTTCAAGGGAAATTGCTGAAGCGTCATACTTTTCATAAACGTCAATCAGCTGTTTGGTACATGGAGTAGGGCCCTTGGTGATTGAATCGCCTAAAAGCACTGCAAACGGTTCGCCGCCGATATGCTTTTTAGCACAGTAAATTGCATCTCCGAGACCTTTTTGCTCCTTTTGCCTTACATAACAGATGTCTGCCAAATCAGTGATTGCGCGGACTTGCTTCAATCTGTCGTCCTTGCCTGCGCTTTGCAGGGTCTGTTCAAGCTCGAATGATTTGTCAAAGTGATCTTCAATAGACCTTTTATTTCTACCGGTAACGATTAATATGTCATCAATTCCTGAAGCAACAGCTTCCTCAATAACATATTGGATAGTTGGTTTGTCATAAACAGGCAACATTTCCTTTGGTTGCGCTTTTGTAGCAGGCAAAAATCTAGTTCCAAAGCCTGCTGCAGGAATTACAGCTTTCATAATTTATCACCATATAAGTTTATATTAATAATAATTTTTAGTTTAAATATTATAAATAGATTAGTGAAAAATTAGTTAAAATGAAATCTGAACTGAAAAAAAAGCAAATTTATATAAATGGTGCGGGGGACGGGACTTGAACCCGCGAAGGGACTGACCCACTAGGCCCTCAACCTAGCGCCTTTGACCGCTCGACCACCCCCGCATAAAAACAAAAGTAGTTATAAAAAAATATATTTTTCAACTTATATATAGTTAACTATTTTTAGCATAATTTTATGGTGACTTCCATGATTTTTTCATTTTTTAAATCTTCAATCAGGTTAGGGTCCAGGTCCTTGGCAGCCTTGTCCGCCTTAATCATCAATGTCCTGGAGCATGTGAAATCGCTTGTTCTGCAGACGATATCCGTCGGATGGGTTAAAGTCAAATCCTCATGGCCAAATCCTGTTATCTCATCATGGCCGTTTTCGGTATCAAGAATAACCCTTATTTTAGTATTTGAATTGGCAATTTTATCCTTGAACTCCTGCGGAAAGTTCAACATGGACTTGTCAGCAGAAGTTCCTACAATACAGTCCGCAGTCGGGCCAATTTCAATGTCCTTTGTAACTTCAAAGGTTGATTTGTGAAGTGATGTGACATTCTTATGGCCTTTGCTTGTAAGTTTGAAAATCATGAATATACTTTAGACTCAAAAACTAATATAATTTTTGATTGCTTTTAATTTAAGATAGGGACGATAATTTTAATAGCCTTAA
Source organism: Methanobrevibacter thaueri (assembly GCF_015062905.1). Taxonomy (GTDB): domain Archaea; phylum Methanobacteriota; class Methanobacteria; order Methanobacteriales; family Methanobacteriaceae; genus Methanocatella; species Methanocatella thaueri_A. The sequence goes on along the minus strand of NZ_SUTK01000056.1, from coordinate 4,684 downwards.
AAATTAGAGTAAAATCTGAAAGCATATTTTCAAGATTATAGATAGTACCAAAATAAATGAGGAATTAAGATGAAGGGATGTTACTGTTTGATAATAAATTTGGACAATTCATCGAAAATCAAAATCGGAAAGCTTGGAAAGATCGACTTTGAAAAGGGATGTTATGTCTATGTGGGCTCTGCAATGAACTATCTTGAATCAAGAATCAAAAGACACCTGAGCAGTGAAAAAAAGCTCCACTGGCACATAGATTATCTGTTGAAGAAAGCTGAAGTCACTGATGTCATCTACAATGTATCAAATAGAAAGGTGGAATGCGAACTGTCCGAACACATCTCCTCAAATGCAAATGGAGTGACAGGATTCGGGTGCTCCGATTGTGACTGTGAAAGCCATCTGTATTATTTTAAAAATAGAAATGAAGCTATTGAATGCGTTGAAAATGCATATGATTCAATAGCCATGGAATTTAAATACTTTAAAATATAAATCCCCGTTTTTTCTTGTGTCTGTATGAGATTTCAAATGAATCAAGGGCCAATTTCTTAAGGGTCTCCCTGTCATCATCATCAATGCCGACAACACCTTCCCACTCTTTTTCAAGGGAGGTGATTTCATCAAGAGTTTCAGTTCCCTTTGATGTCAATTTGCAGTCATATTCCAATCCGCTGTCAGGCTGCAGGTCTATTTCAATCAAGCCCAGCTTTTCAAGCTTTTGATATTTCTTCAGATACAGGCCCAAATGAAGATTGAACAAATCATCCTTTTTGGCCCTTTCAAACTGTTTTACCCTAATCCTTTTGTGATGGGGCTTTTCGTGCTTTTTGACCTGCTTCAAGAGTTTGATTTGGCTTTCATGCAAAAAGATGGACAGGTTCTCACGAACATAGGTCATCTTTGACTCTTCAATGATTCCTATCAATGCTGAAGGAGGCATCTTAGCTATCGCGTCTTTGTGTGGATGTGCCATCTAATCGCCTACTTCATCTGTCCGAACAATCCTCTCATGATTCCTTTTGTAACCTCACGGGCAGCAGTGTTTGCAGCCTGTGTTGCGGCCTTTTCAACCATCCTTTGGGTGGATGACTTTTTGGTACGTTTTCCACTTGCCTGAGTCTGTCCGCCTAAAACGGTTCCGAGGATGCCGCCAAGAACATCTGCGGCTCCAGGCTGTGGAGCTGGTTCAGGTTCCTCTTCAACAGGTTCAGGAGGTGCCTGTACCTTAACCTCTTCAAGGACTTCAGGAGCAACTTCACTTTCAATATTCGGATTTTCATCAATTTTGGTTAAGAGTTTCTCATAAGCGGACTCTCTGTCAATTGTCTGAGCGTATTTTCCCTTCAATGTTGAAATGTCAATCAGTTGAGCCCTCAATTCATCTTCAATTGCTCCGATGTGGCTTTGCGGAGGCACAATGTCAACCTGTTCAACAACACTTGGCACACCCTTTTCATCGAGGGTTGATACCAGGGCCTGACCGATTCCCAGATTGGAAATTACTTCAGCAGTGTCGAAGTCAGGGTTTGCCCTGAATGTTTCTGCAGCCACTTTTACCGCTTTCTGGTCTTTTGGAGTGTATGCGTGAAGTGCATGCTGGACCCTATTACCCAATTGGGCAAGTATATCGTCCGGAATGTCTGCAGGAGATTGTGAGATGAAATACAATCCTACACCTTTTGACCTTATCAGCCTTACTATCTGCTCGATTTTCTTGCCGAATTCAGGTGTCATGTCATCAAACAGAAGATGCGCTTCATCAAAGAAGAATACGAATTTAGGCTTGTCCATATCACCGACTTCAGGCAATGTTTCAAATAATGTGGACAGCATCCAAAGCAGGAATGTTGAGTAGATTTCAGGAGACAGGGACAATTTTTGAGCGTCCAAAATGTTGATGACACCTTTGCCATTGTCATCAAGCTGCATAAAATCGTTAAGTTCAAGTGCAGGCTCTCCGAAGAAATCGTTTCCGCCCTGGTCTTCAAGTGCAATGAGGCTTCTTAAGATAGTGTTGGCTGACTTGTCAGCGATTGCGCCGTATTCACTTTCAAACTGACCCTTGTTTTCAACAACATAGTTTATCATGGATTTCAGGTCCTTCAAATCAATGATTGGAAGTGAATGTTCATCAGCAACCCTGAAGACAATGTTCAATACGCCGGATTGTGCCTCAGACAGGTTCAGGATTTTTGCAAGCAATACAGGACCCATTTCTGATAATGTTACCCTTATCGGAAGTCCTTTCTGTCCGAAAAGATCCCAGAACTCAACGGGATATTGCTTGAAATTGAATCCCTTTTCATCAAGGCCGTATTTTTGCCTGTTGTTGGTTATGAAATCATTGTCGGAACCGACCTTTGCAAGGCCTGAAATGTCCCCTTTCATATCCGCCAGAAATACTGGAACTCCCAAATCCGAAAAGGATTCTGCCATGACCTTCAAGGTAACGGTCTTACCTGTACCAGTTGCTCCAGCTATCAAACCGTGACGGTTGGCAAGCTTCGGCAATAAAAACACGTCAGTATTTTCATTACATCCGATTAATATTTTATCTTCCGCATACATGCATTTTCACCCATTTTCTATTTTCTTGATTAAAAAGTTTGTTTTTTTAACTATATTATTCTTATTATAAGCTTTGGCAATTCTTTTGATTGCATCCAAATTCTTGACGAAATTATCCAGCCAGGAGAAAATGTCACCCGGATAGACCTGTATCTGATACTTTCTGAACAGCTTGTTTGAAATATCCTGAGGGTCCTTGCCCTTTAGCCTTTCATGGACTATGACTTCCGAAATTCCCCTCTGCATACAGCTACAGAACGGCCTGTCCTGACACCTGCACTGCATGAAATCGGTCTGAAGGGCAATCATGGCATCCTGAAATTTCTTGTCAAGCTTGCCGATGGCCTCTCCTGATGATATGATGTCCAATGTGGATTCGGCAAAGAGCCTTGTGGAGAACTTGATTTTAAGTGCGTTTGCAATTTGGTTGTGAATAACGCTTGAGAGATACGCGTTTTCAAACATTTCCAAATCCATTGCCATGGCCAAAATCAGGACTTTCAGCTTGTCGTACTTTTCCTTTTTCTTGTACATCGGGGAATGGCCGACATAATGCATCAGATAATTCCTGTCATTCAACGTATTTTTGATGAATTCCGCTTCGTCAATTGATAAAAATGAAACGGATGTTGCCCTTCCATACTTGGTGACTTCAAGCTTATTGGCCACACGGTTTATCAATCCCAAATCCTCCATCTCATCAACTGCAATCTTGATGCTTATAGGGACATCTATATTTTTGTAGAATTTATTCAGTTCATTGGTGGATTGGATGGAAGTCGAGGAGATATCGGCAAGAATCTGCTCGTATGAGGATTCCTCATCATATTCAATGTATACATCATCGCTGTTGCTTTCAAGAAGGTCCAATGCCATGGCCTCCTCGGATTCACCCGCAAAGTCATTGCCGACCTCTGGAAGGAGATACACTATACCCCGGTCATGATAGGACGGCCTTCCGGCACGTCCGAGCATTTGGGCAAACTCATTCGGATTGATCCATTTGTTTCCCATCACCAGAGAGTCGAATATTACCTGTGAAGCAGGAAAGTCCACACCTGCAGCAAGGGCTGCTGTTGTAACGACACAGGAAATCTTTCCCTTGTCAAAGTCCTTTTCTATCTTTTCCTTCTTATAATAGGACAGACCCGCATGATATGCATGGGCATTGATATGCTTGTTGCTTAAAAAGTTGGCAATCTGATGGGTCTTTCGCCTTGAATTTGTAAAAATGATTGTCTGGCCACGGAATCCCTTTTTGGATTTGGTGTTGAATTCCCTTTTGACAAGCCTCTGCATTATGTGCCTTTTCTGGGCTTCGTTTCTCACATAAACCAGATGCCTTTCCAGAGGAACAGGACGCTCTGAGTATTCCACCAGCTTCATGTTGAATTCATCGGCCAGAAATTCTGGGTTTTTGACTGTTGCAGACAATCCTATAACCTGAGTTTTAGGATATAGATGCTTTATTCTTTTAATCAGACCGTTCAGGCGTGTTCCTCGGTCCTCATCATCAATCATGTGAATCTCATCTATCAACACCACCCCAAGGTTTGACAGGCTGGCGGAGTTGCCGTTTCTCAGCAGGTAATCGATTCCCTCATAGGTTGCAACCACAATGTCCGCCTTTGATACATCGGAATCAGGCAGGTTCAGCTCGCCTTTTGCCTTTACACGATTTCTTCCAACCTTGATGGCAACCTTTAAGCCCAATTTGGAATATTTCTTTTTGAAATCACGATATTTCTGGTTTGCAAGGGCAACCAATGGTGTGAGGAAAACGAATTTCTTTCCTTCCAATGCCTGGGTGATGCCTGCAAGCTCACCCACCAGGGTCTTTCCAGAACCTGTTGCGCTGACAACCAATAGGTCTTCTCCCTTCAATAGCCCCTCCTTGATGGCAAGATACTGGACCGGCAGCAATTTGGTGTTTCCGGAGTCCAAGAGAACTTCCTTGAATTCCCTAGGTATCTTGAGCCTTTTCATGTCAACGGGAGGTATTATGTGCTTTGACTTTCGGGTCTTGTCAAAGAGTGTCAGTTTCCTGTTTTTTAAAGGGTCAAAGTGTGGATCCAAAACAGACAATGTCTTTTCAAGGTCATCAGTCTTTTCCAGAGTC
>NZ_SUTK01000055.1 GCF_015062905.1 Methanobrevibacter thaueri | reverse complement strand
ACAAAAACAACAACATAACCCTAAAAGACAGACAATGGAATTGCCCAAAATGCGGCACACAACATCAAAGAGACCACAACGCAGCAATCAACATCTTAAACGAAGGGTTAAAAACACTAAAAAAAAATAAACCTAGGGGACCTGGGGGATAGCTTAGAATATTTTCCATTCATATAGAATGGATTACCTAAGAATCTCCGACCTCTACAGGTCGGAGAGGTTCAAGATAAAAATCATATAAAATTTACATCTTTTGAACCCATCCGGCCTTAAAGAAGTCGGAGAATTCTTGCACAATAAAGTTAAAAAAGATAATTACATACTCATTAAATCCCAAAATAATCTAAAAAACTTTTCATTTGGGCAAGGGATGTTTCAACACTGCCCCTAATGACATTTGCAAAGGGACACAGCACCTCACAAGTGACTGCGGGAATTTTTTTCAGATTGCAAACGTCCTCAACCGCCCCCTTATAAGAAGAACCCGCAAAATCAAAGGATATGACTTCAGAACCGACATTACGAGATATGTAATTTGCTATCAGATAGCTTTCGGGAGAGGGAGACTTTGATGAAAAGACGGATTCGATTCCGGGATTTGCATTGAAAGCTGTTGAATGAAAGTCCCCGACAAAATTGATTGCAAGATTCTCAACCGCCTGAACAATCAGATTGCTTAAAGAGTTCTGAATATGGGCTGAGCGATTCAGATCCATATCATTGAATGTCCTCTCATTGTACATTGTTGATTTGGGTGATGCAAATGGGATGAAATAGAGTGTATTTTTCAAATCAGCATCAAGCAACTCATTTAGCAGTTTCACATTGGCGATTTGCGGAGATAGCTCGTTTCCATGAATTCCTGACAATATCAAAATCTTATTGCCGCCATCGCCCAATTTAAAAATAGGAGTTCCATAAGTGCATTTTTCAAGTATGAATTGAGTCAATCGGTTTAATTCCAATTTTCCAAAAAGATTTCTGTTTCGTGAAATGTATCCTCCGGAAAAATCACATACGTAGGACATTTCCAGATTGCCAAATTCCCCAATTTTTTCAAAATGCATAATTAAATATACAGTGAAACTCTTATTTAAAAATAAGTATGAAAATGAAGAAATATATTAAAAACCTGATAACGCTTATCAATTACGAAAGAGATGCCGAAATTGACCTTATGACCCGTGAAATAAGCACAATGTCCGGTCAGAAAAGGGAAGAGCTTGGAAGGGCAATCAATAAAGTCAAGGGAAAAAGTCTAGGCAAGGAGCTGGGACTTCAGATTGTCCAGTTTGGAAGGTCCGAGGTGATAGATACTGAAATATCCGTTGGAGACATGATATTGGTCAGCACCGACAATCCCTTAAGAAGCGATTTGACCGGCACAGTCACTGAGAAAGGTGCCAGATTCATCAAGGTTGCCTTTGACAAGCGCGTCCCAAAATGGGCAATCAAAAAGAAGGTCAGACTTGACCTATATGCAAACGACATCACCTTCAGAAGAATGGAAGACAATCTGAATCATTTGAGCTTAAAGGGCAAAAATGCATTGGAATACATTTTGAATGAGAGAAATCCTAAAAAGAACCGGGATGTTCCCTACATCTCATATATCGATGAAAACCTCAACGATTCACAAAAGAAGGCTATTGAAAATGCACTTTCATGTGAAAATTTCTTTTTGATCCATGGTCCCTTTGGAACAGGAAAAACAAGGACATTGGTTGAATTAATCTCACAGGAAACAAGGCAAGGCCATAAGGTATTGGCTACAGCAGAAAGCAATGCCGCTGTTGACAACATTCTGGAAAGACTGATGGACAACAAAAAATTGACCCTTACAAGGCTCGGACACCCCCAAAGGGTTTCAAAACACAACATCACTCAAACCTTGGCATACAAAGCCGAAAACCACAAGCTGAACAAGAAAATCAAAAAGATTCACAAAAAGATCGACAATATGATTGAAAAGCGCAAAGTCCACACAAAGCCGACTCCTCAGTACCGCAGAGGCTATGGTGACTATGACATTCTTCATATTGCTTCAAAAGGCAAAGGTGGACGTGGAATAAGCTCTGACAAGATGAAATCAATGGCAAAGTGGATTGAAATCAACCAGGAAATCGACGAGGCTCATGACGAGATAAAAAGGATTGAAAATAGGATGATTAAGGACATCATTGACTCAAGCGACGTTATACTAGCCACAAACTCATCATCTGCACTTGAGGCCATTGCAAGAGTCAAGTTTGATGTTGCAATCATTGACGAGGCTTCACAGGCAACAATACCAAGCATCCTGATTCCAATTGCAAAGGCCCACAGGTTCATCCTTGCGGGAGACCACAAGCAGTTGCCCCCAACAATCATAAGCGACAGGGCGGGAGCATTGTCCAAAACACTCTTTGAAGAGCTGATTCGCATGTACCCATTCAAATCACAATTATTGAATATCCAATATCGTATGAACAGCCTGCTAATGAAGTTTCCGAACGAAGAATTCTATAACAATGGCTTAAAAAGCGATTCCAGTGTTGATGACATAAATATTAAAGACATCCTTGATTCCCATCAGGATGAAGAGGCGCTGCTGTTCATTGATACATCAGACATTTCCGACAATAGGGAAAGACACCTGAAGGATTCGAAATCAATCGTCAATGAAATAGAGGCTGAAATTGCAATAAGAATAGCTGATGACTACCTGAATGACGGAGTGGATGAAGCCGACATAGGAATAATCAGTCCATATGCCGACCAGGTCAAGATAATCCAGGAAAACACTCCGATTGAAGTCAAAACCGTCGACGGTTTTCAGGGAAGGGAAAAGGAAATCATCATAATCTCAACTGTCAGAAGCAATGACAATGGAAATATAGGCTTTTTAAGTGATTTGAGACGATTGAATGTTGCAATAACTCGTGCTAAACGTAAGCTAATCATCATCGGCAACATAGACACTTTAATAACAAATCCAACATATGAAAGACTGATAAAATTCTGTGAAGATCAAGACCTGCTGGTAAAAGTTTAGGTATACCTAAACTTTATATACTATGAAAATCTAATTATAATCAAGGACGAAACACATTCCTCCATACTCTTAATTGGGGTATCCATATTACCACACATATAACTTTCAACCTCGATTATTTTTCCTCAATTAAGAGTTTTCTTCTGTCAACTTTTTTTAGATAATTATTAAATACTATTAGAAATATAACTATTAATGAATATTAATTCTTATTACGGTGATTAATTATGACTGATAAAGTAGTTTTAGCATTCAGCGGAGGTTTAGACACTTCTGTCTGCGTTAAATTATTAGAAGAAAAATATGACTATGAAGTAATTACTGCATGTGTAGATGTAGGACAAGGCGAAGAAGAAATGGAAAAAGCAAAAACCATGGCCTCAAAAATCGGTGGCCTCAAACACTATAACATAGACGCCAAAGAAGAATTTGCAAACGAATACATCTCACGTGGAATAAAAGCAAATGCAGAATATGAAGGATATCCTTTAAGCACTGCACTTGCAAGACCATTAATTGCACAAAAAATTATAGAAGTAGCTGAAAAAGAAGGAGCAGTCGCAATTGCACACGGCTGTACCGGAAAAGGAAACGACCAGTTCAGATTCGAAGCAGTCATTCTTGCAATGTCTGACTTGGACATTGTCGCACCAATCAGAGAAATGAATCTGACAAGAACTGAAGAAAAGGCATATGCTGAATCCAAAGGAATCGAATTAAGCTACGATAAAATTTACAGTATTGACGAAAACCTCTGGGGAAGAGCGATTGAAGGGGATGTCCTTGAAGACCCTGCAAACGAACCTCCTGAAGACATCTACGAATGGACCAAATCCTGGGAAGATGCAAACGACGAACCTGAAAAGGTTTCCATTGAATTTGAGGAAGGTGTTCCAGTAGCCATAAACGGCGAAATGATGCCATTAGTCCAATTGATTGAAAAAGCAAATGAAATTGCTGGAAACAATGCCATCGGTAGAGTGGACACCATTGAAAACAGAATGATTGGTCTTAAAAGCAGAGAAATATATGAAACTCCAGGTGCAAAATTGTTAATCGCTGCACACGAAGCCTTAGAGGAATTGGTATTGACAACCGATGAACTAAGATTTGCAGAATACATGTCAACATTATACGCCGATTTGGTCTACAGAGCACTCTGGCAAGAACCATTAAGAGAAGACCTTGACCAAGCAATCGACAAGATGCAAGAAAGAGTAAGCGGAGAAGTCGTAATGAAATTATTCAAAGGTTCAATCCAACCTATTATCAGAAAATCTCCATTCAGCTTACACAGCATCGAACAAATTACATTTGAAGACAAAGAAACCGAGCAAAGCGAAGTTGAAGGTATGATTAAATACCACGGTCTTCAAGCTGCAAATTACCAAAAATTAAACAGATAGCTTTACGCTATCATTTTACTTCTTTTTTTTGAACCGCTTCACTAAAATATTCATTGAAAAATCCACGGTTATACTCGAACAGCTGCTTAAAACTGGAATCTATTATATACATTACACACCAGTCGTCCATATCACGTATTCCACGCCCATAAGCCTGCATCAATGCCATTACAGTCTGGTAGTAGAACCATTTTGGATCAAAATCCCTTCTGTACTTGACCTGCTCATTCAGCTGAGGATAGGGAATTTTGAAAACAATCTGGAAACGGCACAAATCCCCCTTGAAATCCACGCCATCCTTGATTGAAGCACCGATTAGAACCAGATTCTCCTTTGATTGGGTAAAATCTTTCAGAACAACATTTCTGTCTCCGCCACCAACGAATACAAGCGGATAATCCTTCAGCTGTTCCATAATCCAGAACGCCTGTTCATTGCTTGAAGTATGGATAACTCCCTTTTCATTTGAGTGCCTGTCCAAAAGCTCCCTGATCTTTTTGATTGCCCTTGGATTCTTCCAATTCGGAATCTTTCCCCTTCTTCTGCCACTCATCCGACCAACAAAATCAGTATAGATTGGCCTGTTGGCCACATCAAAAGGAGATTTCTCATAGATGTAATAAGTCTCATCAGGATTAATGTTATTCCACTCACAGAACTTATCCTTGCTTCCCAAAGTTCCGGTCAGGAATATGCATACATTGCCCATGCTTAAAAGATTCTGAGTGTCATCGGCAACGGAATATGGCTTGAATTCGGCTGATATATCCATCTGATTGCTCAATATGTTATCTTTACTAGGCAAATCAATGATCAGTTCCTTGTGTGCCAAACCCAAAGCGATTGAAGTGAATGATTTAATGTCCTGTTCAAGGTTCTGCTTTTCCACATAGTCAAAATTGGAATACTTTGAAGGGTCGCTTTCAAACTCATCCAAAGTAACCTGAACCGTTTTGTTCACATCACCATCAATCTTCTTAATCCTCTTTTTGCATTCCTTAATCAGGTCATCACATAATCTTGTCCAGTATTCGGGATTTCTTTTCAAATCATTGATTGATTTGGTCCCATGCATTATCGGCTCGAAAATATCAATACCGAATTTGGTTGATATGTATTCCCTGTCAAGCTCTGAAGATGACAGCATAAGCATCTTGCGCTCCAGGTTATGGGCCTCATCCAGAATCAGCAATTCCCTGGAATCCAAGATTGGATTGGCTACGCCCGCATAGTACAGGAAATCATAGTTTGTAATGACATTCTTTGCCTCCTGAGCCTTTTTGAATGCCATTTGAAACTTGCAGGTGCTGCATCTTCTCAGATTATACTCCGCCTTGATACAAAAGTCACAATAGCCCTTATAGTTGCATTTATAGTTTCCACGACCTTTTATCTCAACAAGCATGTCCCCAAAATCGTCAAGATACTGTTCCTGGAGCTGTTTTGTCATTGTCAGAATGTATGAATCATCATACATGTTTGCAAGAGTTGTGGCAATTGCGCTTTTACCTATTCCCGTTCCGGCCTCAAGGATTATATACTTGAATCCCTTCTTGATTGCGAAATTGATTTCATTGATTAACCTGATCTGACTGTTTCTGGGATTATACTTAGGCAAAGACCAGTATATCATCCAATCAAGATTTGAATCATTGTTTTCCATGAAAATGCCTCACAATTTTAATAACAAGTTAATAATACTATTATGTGAAATGTCATATTTAAAAGTTTATTTACGAATCTAGGGAAAAATTAATATTTGTTAATAATATAAATAATAATATGTCTAAAATTAACCAATTACAAGAAATTATCAACTCATCAGACAATATTGTGTTCTTTGGCGGTGCAGGAGTTTCAACGGAAAGTGGAATACCTGACTTTAGGTCTGAAAGCGGAATTTTCAAAAGTTTGGAGAAATATGGTGACACCCCTGAAAATCTGGTTTCACACAGTTACTATCTGGACCACACCGAGGAGTTTTTTGCATATTACAAAGACAATCTTGTTTTCAAGGATGCAGAGCCCAATCCTGCCCATCTGAAATTGGCTGAACTGGAAAAGGCAGGAAAACTGAAAGCAGTAATCACTCAAAACATCGACGGCCTCCATCAAAAGGCAGGAAGCAGAGAAGTTTTGGAGCTTCACGGATCCATCCACAGGAACTATTGCCAGATTTGCGGTAAAGAATATTCATTGGACTATATTTTAGAAAGTGACGGCATTCCAAGGTGCGAATGTGGAGGAATTGTAAAACCAGATGTTGTACTATACGAAGAGCCATTGAACAATGCGGTTTTAAGCTTTGCAATTGATTATATCCAGAATGCGGAAACACTAATCATCGGAGGAACTTCACTTGTAGTTTATCCGGCTGCAGGATTGATCAACTACTTCAACGGAAAAAATCTGGTGCTAATCAACAAAAGCGAAACACCATATGATGATGCCGCAAGTCTAGTCATCAACGATGCTATCGGAGAGACTCTCTCCCAAATCAAAATCCAATGATTCAGGAATCAATTCAATGCCTGACAGTTGATTGTCACAACGATAAACCAATATTTCCACGCCTGCATCATATGCATCGTTTAAGGTTTGGCTGAACACAGGGTCATTTTCCCAATTGGGCCTGAAAAATTTGCCGATGGGATGCTGTATCAGGAAAAATACTGCACATCTATTCCCATCCATTTTAAGCTTGATTAACTCCTTCAGATGCTTTGCTCCCCGTTCTGTTGGAGCATCCGGAAATCTCGCCTCACCATCGACAATCAAGGTCACACCCTTGACTTCCACATAACATTCCTCTTTTTCATTTGCCAAGTATATATCTATCCGGGAATTGTCGACTGTCTTTTCCCTTTGGTGATGAGAATACCCTGCAAGCTCTTTTATTTTGCCACTTATGATTGCATCATATACGATACTGTTCGCTTGCTGTGAGTAAAGTGATACTAAGGCTCCCTTGTTCTCAACGAAATGCAGCGAGAATTTTGTCTTGCGGTTCGGATTGCTGGACGGTTCAAGCCAAACGACAGCATTTTCGACCAGCAACTCCCTGCACCTTCCGGTATTTGGCACATGAGCGATTTCCAAATTGCCATCAACCTCAACCTCGGCAATGAACCTGTTTGGACGATTCTTAAAGATTCCCTTAACGTAATCCATCCCTAATCACGCCGCCTATGTAAGATACCAAATCTGTTGCCGAAAATCCATTTCCTTTAACATCAAAGGCTGTTTCACCGGCAAGGCCGTTGATGAAAACACCCAAGCATGCGCAATCGAATGGATTTAAGTCCTGTGTAAGCAGGCTAGCGCATATTCCTGAAAGTGCATCACCTGTTCCTCCAACAGTCATTCCGGCATTTCCAGACCTATTTATTCTGAATCTTGTTCCGGACAATATCAAGTCATACTGGCCCTTAACAATAACTGTTCCATTGATTTGGCGAGTGATCTGCAGAAACTCAGTGATGTTTTCATCGACCTTTTTAAAGTCATAGGAGTCTATGTCAAGCTTCAAATCATTATCGATGTTGAATAATGATTTGAACTCAAAAATATGAGGAGTCAATATGATATCGTCACGGTTTTTGATTAATGACAGTTCAACCTGCTTTAAGGCATCAGCATCCAAAACAATTGGCTTTTTGATTTTTGCAACAAGTACATTGAATAATTTTGAAGTTTCCTTATCAATTCCGGCGCCAGGACCTATCAAAACGCAATCAACATTATCAGCCAACTCCAATATTTCACTGGAATGAATTAGTGATAACTTCTCCCCATCCAATGATTTTACAATCAGATCTGGAGATGTTGACTTGATAGCTTCAGCTGACTTCTCGGGTGTTGCGACATATACCAAATCACATCCGGCACCTATTGCTGCCATTCCCGCAATTGCCGGAGCGCCAGAATAATCCTTGCTTCCTCCGACAATCAGCAATCTTCCGTTATTTCCCTTATGTGATTTTTCATCCCTGTTTTTGAGTCTTAAAAAGTCACCATAGTTTACAAAGTATTCCGCTTCGAATGGAATTCCAATATCAGCAGTTACAAGGCCGCCGACAAGTTCCTCATCGGCATCCCCTATGCCTGTTTTAATTTTATGAAAGCTGATTGTATAATCCGGAACCACGGCAAGGTCGCTCACCTCACCGGTCAGCGGATCCATTCCTGAAGGCACATCCACACTTATCTTAACGCCACTTGACTGGTTGATTATCTCGATTGCCCTTCTGACATTGGCCTGAAGATTTCCTTTGATTCCAGTTCCTAAAAGGCCGTCGACAATGACGAATTCAGTGTCTTTGCTTTTAGCGACTTCAGTATTGTTGATGTCATCCAATGTCTTTAAATTATAGATGGTCAGGCGTGACAGTCTCGGTTTCATGTTTTCCAATATTTCAAAGTTTATTTTGGCCTCTTTTGAACGAATATTGTCCTTAAGCATATAGATATCCACATCATAGCCCCTGTTCAGCAGGTATCTTGCAGCCACAAAACCGTCTCCTCCATTTCCGCCGGAACCTGTAAAAATTATCGCCTTCACAGGTTTTGAAAATGTATAAACCGCAATTTTGCCCACTTCCTCTGCAAGGGATTTGCCGGCAGATTCCATCAAACACAATCTAGATAAACCTAAATATTCACAATTATAATCCGTAACCATCATATCAATAGGACGCATAATATCCCACACTTTTACTCTCTACGACAATATATTCTATTGTTTTTACTATTAATTAAATTTTTTTGAAACCAAAAATGTAACAAGTACCATCTTAT
>NZ_SUTK01000054.1 GCF_015062905.1 Methanobrevibacter thaueri | reverse complement strand
GCTTGGTCCCTTTGGAGCCATTTTCGGCCTGATATATCCGGTGCTGATCTGGTCAAGGGTTCTTTTAAAAAAGCATACTCTGTCCCAGGCAATCTGCGGAGGGGTTCAGGGATTCTTTTTAACAGTCATTGAGATGTATCTCTTCATGTACATTCTAAACCTGCCGGTAATGAACCTTGTGGGATTATATGAATCAATCTTATACATTTTGGCTATTATCATGACTCCTGTGCTTTTAGGTCTTTTAAGCTATGTAAAAACAGGAAATCCGTTAAGGATATTCATAATCGGAGAAATAATTTTGCTTGTGCTTTTCTTTGCCCTGACGCCTACAGAGGTATTTCTGATATTTGTCATGACCACACTGGCATCAGTATTGATAAGCATTTATGCAGGTGATGATTTCATATGGCATAAGATAATATCCGGTCAGTCATTCAAGACCTTATAATTTAAAATGAAGTCCTTATCTAATGGATAGTAATCAATCAACTCCAACTTTACTGATTCGTCCATTGTATTAAATCCATCTCCATCGAAAAATGTCTTTGCATTGGCACCGCCAACTACCATTGGCGCCACACAAATGCTGATTTCATCAATCAGTCCGGCCTTTATCATTGAAAAATTAAGTGTCGCACCGCCTTCAAGCATCAGCTTTTCGATGCCTTCCTCATGAAGATAGTTCATCAGCGCCTTCAGGTCAACCCTTTTGTCGCCTGAAAAGAAGAACTTCACGCCACGTTCCTTCAATGTCTTATATGTATCTGTTTTCATGAACTCTTCCTTGTATTCATTGGCGCCAGCTATTATTGTCTTTGCATCATCGTTTGTAATCCTTGCATCAGAAGGGGTTCTGCATTTGCTGTCGACAACCACCCTCACGGGATTGTCCTCAGGCTTTGCATCAATCTTGTGAACGGTAAGTCTTGGATCGTCCGCAAGGACTGTTCCAATGCCGACCATTATGCCGTCGCATTCCTTTCTTATCTCATGAACCCTTTCAAGGTCCTTTTTTCCGGAAATGTTGGAACTGCCTGATGCGGTAGCAATTTTACCGTCCAATGTCATTGCGGCATTCAATATTACATAAGGTCTCATACAATCACCTATATATGATAGAACATTTCCTTGATTTGCAGGAAGTTCACAAGCGTCTGATTTTCAAGCATTCCAGGCATCACCAAAGCAACAGCTATTCCTAAAGCTCCGAAGAATATCCCTATTGCCCAGATTATCTTAACTGCATCCTTTTCTGCAATAGGCCTTCTTAAAACCAGTCTTATCAAAGACTTGAAGCCCTGTTCCGGACGGACAAGTTTTCCTTCATCATTCAGCTGTGTCGGCTTTTGCTGCTGTCTGTTCATGACTCCGGCTGAATAGAACTTCAATGCAGCATCGATGATGTTAGGCATAAGCACGATGAATGCAATCAATTTTACCCTACCTATAAATGCAATGCACACAACGGCTGCCCCGATGATGAGTGTACCGGTATCCCCAGGGAAGATCTTTGCAGGATATCTGTTGAAGTACAGAAATGCAATCAATGCACCGAGCATACTCATTGAAATGATTGTAACGTCATATTTGCCCAAAATGATACATGCTATTGTAAGTGAAGTCATTGAAATGACACCCAAACCTGATTCGATACCGTTCAAACCGGCAAGCATGTTGGTCAGGTTGGATCCTATCGACAATGCAATAGGGATGGTAATCAAGTACAAAAGACCTACATTAGGCGGTGCAGCCCATATCAGTGGAAGGCCTGCAAGAAAGAGCAGGAAGAACTTTTCCTTTGATGAGAGTGCAAGCAGATCATCAACAATTCCTATCATTCCTACAAGCAGGATAACGACCAGAACAATCACCAATGGAAATGTCAGGATATCGTGCATGTATATTCCTGAAAACATTCCTATAATGAAACCGAACAATATTCCAAATCCTCCCATTTCGGCAACGACCGGTCTCCAGGATTTATGTATGTCCTTTCCGACAATGTCTGCCGCTTCGAGCTTGGAAATTATTTTCGGCATTGTCAATCTTGTTACCGCAAAAGACAATAAGCCACAGATTATTGCAATTGCATATAATGGAAGTTGGGGTAAAATCATCATAATGTAATATATCTTATTACTGATTAAAATAATTAATCATAACAATTATTTTTTGTTGAGGATATAGTATACGCTTCTCAAAGGAATGTCCAACATTTCGGAAATTTCCTTTGCGGTCAATCCTTCCTCTTTCAGTTGTTTGATTTTGGTGTGGTCATGTTTCCTTTTTCTGTTGTCAAAATTAGTTTTGCTTTTTTTAAGCAGATAGTAAACACGGCTGAGTGGAATTTCAAGCCTTTGTGAAATCTGTCTTGCGCTCAGACCTTCATTGGAAAGTTTAGCTACATAAAACTCGATGTCGTTGCTTCTTGATTTGGCTCCCCAATTGTACTTTGTTCTGACCTCAATGTCCAGATTCTTCAGTGCTTCGATATATTTTTCTGGGGTTCTCTTATATACGCTGGGAGCACATGTTATCTCCTGAAGGTTTGGATACTCATCCATCAAATCCACAATTATTGAAAATGATAATGCCTTAGTGATATGAATTGTTGTTACTTTTTCATCCATAATATCACTTTTTTAACATTTCAACGAACTGCTGGGATCTGTCGCTTTTCGGATTCCTGATCTGGTTTATATGCTTGATTTCCTTATTGATTCTTGATTCGTTTATGTTGAATGCATAGCTTATGCTTTCAAGCTCGATTTCAGAGTTCTGATTAATCAATGCGGCACCCAGTGCAACATGGTTGAACTTGATGCGGGAATTGTGCATTTCCTTTTCGAACTTGAACTTTTCATATAGAAGCAGGTCCATTTCAGGAATCGGGATAATCTTGATGTCGGTGAATTCCTTGAGAATCTCAATGACCTTATCGTATGTGTTCTGGAAGGCCTTTCTCTGTTCACGGTCAAGCTCCACTCGTATATATGGAAACGGTCCCAGATTGATTTTTCTGGCATTGTTTGAGGTTGTCATGTAATATCTGAACATGTCCCATACAATGAGGGTGTATGCGATGTTCTGGAATATGTTCCTGTAGATGTTTTCCCTGACCTTTATGTCACGCCTGAGAGACCGGGTAATGTTTCCGAACCTGTCGATATAGTTAAGGCTTCTGAATCTCTTTTCGATTTCGGATTTTCTCCATGCTTCTATCGCATCATGGTCATATTCATCAATGAAATCAGGCCTCTTGTTTTCATATTCCTCAAGGATTTCATCATACTTGTTAATCCTTTTGAAATCAGTCAGGTTACGCTTCAATATGTCGTCTTCAATTTCAGTTATTATTTTCTGGGCATAACCGACATAAGCCAGTGCTATTGCGGTTCTAGCATGATTGTCGTCAATGATTGCCGGTTTTGTCCTGTTGAACTTTATGTCCTCTATGCGCACATTTCTACCATACCGGTTTCTTGCCTCTTCCTCATAATTGTCAACATATTCGGAGCCTAATGTTATGCGTTTTCGAATCTGACGGTTGTTTTCATCCTTGAATCTGATTACAAGGGTTATTGTCTTGACGTGACCCTTTCGCTCCTGCTTCAGGATGTTCAAAACCTGCTTGTATGATTCCCTTGCATACTGTGACAGTTCACTCTTCAGAACCATATAGTTTCCGGAAAGTGGCAGGTAAGGTATTATATCAAGCCTGTGAGTAAGTTCCTTGTTTATCTTAAATGAAAATGATTTACTTTTGCAGCGGCATTGGCCTTCATTGTCTTTAAATTCACTCATTGAATATTTCTTATAGCATGAGTTGCATTTCACATATCCGAACTGCTCAAGATTTCCAAGTGCAATCATATGTGAGTCAATGGCTGATTTCACACGGTCCAGGATGTTTTTTTTGGCGTTGGCTATATTCCTGAATATCTTGTTATGGCGGCTGGTTTCCCGTATCTCATCGGCAGGCACTTCGCCCAAAGTCTTTGTTCCGTATTTGCTTAGGGATGTGAATGGTGTGGTGTACCCCTGTCGGTCCATGTCTTTCCTTAACTTCTGCAAATAGTTTAATCTGTCATCTAGTTTAAAGTAAAGATTCTTGAAGGATTCAAACTCTTCAATGTCATCCAGACTGATTGAATCCTCTGCAATCTCTTTTAAGTAGTTCTCGGCTTTGTTGACTAGGACAGATTCAGGCATTTTAATCTATTTATTGAATTCTTTCGCCTACTTCAGCATTTTCATCAGGACTTAGTAGTGCTCCTGATGCTCCGGTTGCCAAAATCATACCTTCTGATAATGTTCCGAATAGCTTTGCAGGCTGAAGGTTGGCGACTACACATACTTTTCTTCCGATTAAATCTTCTGCATCATAGAATTTTGCTAATCCCGCAACAATCTGTCTAGGCTTTTCCTCACCCAGGTCGACCTGCAGCTTCAATAACTTGTCGGACTTTTCGATTTTTTCAGCCTCTTTAACTTCTCCTATCTTTATTACAAATTCATCAAATTGATCTATTGTCACTAAATCACTCATGTTATCATCCTCATTTTCAGTTAGGTTTTCTTTAAGTTTTGCCTTTTGGGCTTCAATTTCCTTATCTTCAATCTTTTTGAATAATGGCTTTGCCTTGTTTATCTCATGGCCGGATTCCAGGAAAATCTTTGCATCCTCCCATTTGTCAAGTGAACCGAGGTTCATTATTTTAGCAATCCTGTCCGCTTTTGATGGAAGGAAAGGTTTTAGGGTGTAAGCTAATGTTTTAGCTAATTGATTAGATAAGTATAAGCAGTTTGCGGCCTTTTGAGGATCTTCTTTAATTGCCTTCCATGGTTCCGCATCATTGAAGTATTTATTTCCTTTCTTGGCCACCTTGAATATTTCAAGAAGGGCTTCCCTGAATTCGTAATCAGCTATATATGCACCTGCACTGTCCGGAAGCTCTTCGATTGCCTTTCTGAATTCCTCATCCTCTTCTGTCGGATTCACATATTCAGGTATTCTGCTGTCGAATTGCTTTTTGGTGAATACGAATGTCCTGTGCAGGAAGTTTCCTATCACGTCAGCCAGCTCGTCATTGTTTCTTCTCTGGAAGTCATCCCATGAGAAGTCTGAGTCCCTGTTGAGGGGAGCGTTTATTGTCAGGTAGTATCTGAGCAGGTCCGGCTCATAGTCCTTTACGAAATCGGCTATCCATATGACCCAGTTCTTGCTGGTTGACATCTTTTCGCCTTCAAGGGAAAGGAATTCTCCTGCATATATCATGTCAGGAAGCTTGCAGCCGTATGCCTTCAGCAGTCCCGGCCAGAATATTGAATGGTGGTAAATGATGTCCTTTCCGATGAAATGAACCACATAATCGTTCCAGTACTCTTCCCATTTCTTGCCTGAGACCTTTGACCATTGGCTTGCGGAGGATATGTATCCGAGAAAAGCCTCAATCCATACATATAACACCTTGCCTTTTGCCTCATCCAACGGCACAGGTATTCCCCAGTCCATGTCACGGGTCAGAATCCAATCGGTCAGTCCTTCATTGAGCCAGTTTGTTGCATAGTTCTTTACGTTTGCAGGAAGATTGTCATTTGTTGAGATATATTCCTTAAGAGCATCCTCAAGCTCTGAAAGCTTGAATGCATACTGGAAGGTGTCCTTGATAATCGGTGTGGTTCCGCAGGTAATGCAGTGTGGCTCGTCCAGTTCGGTTGGATTCAGGGCCTTTCCGCATTTTTCGCAGTGGTCTCCTCTTGCTTCGGAACCGCAGACAGGACATAATCCTTCAACGTATCTGTCCGGAAGGAACTTGTTACAGTTAGGACAGTATAATTGCTGGATGTCTTCCCTGTAGATGTATCCATTGTCATATAATGATTTGAAGAAGTTTTGAGCCAGCTCGTAGTGGGCTTCATCTGTGGTCCTTGTGAAATTGTCCAGTGATATGTTCATTGACTCCACGTCTTTTACAATCATATCGTGGTATCTTTTTGATATCTCTATCGGCTTTTTCTTTTCTTTGTCTGCCTTAACTGCAATTGGAGTTCCATGTTCATCGGTTGCACAGACCATAAGCACATCATTGCCGATCATCCTGTTGTATCTTGCATAGATATCCGCAGGAAGGTATGTTGAGCGTATATGGCCCAAATGACATGGTCCATTTGCGTAAGGAAGTGCGCATGAAATAAAAATCTTTGACATTTATCTAATCCCCTTATCTATTTTAAACATAGTATAATTATGTTGCTCATATATTATAATAGTTATTTTTTAACAGTGTTATTTAATAAGAAAATTAGATTTAAACATAAAAATGAAATTTTTTAATATTGCATCAATTGTCAGAATATGAACCGGAAACAATATTGACTTTAAAAATAGGTTAGCTATTTAAAACATAAAATAAAGAGTTAAAAGCATGGCAGAAGTTTCATTCATAAATCCACTATCCGATGAGGGAAGACTGATTATCAGGGAATACGGAGATTTGAATCAGATATTCGATGAGAACGAATCACTTATAGACATATGCATCCGCACAACCAACCAGAAGTTTTCAGACGACTCCCTGATACCAAAATCATTGTATGACCTATGCATGAAACGGATGCTCTGGGCAATCGAGAAAAAGAACAACACCAACTTCACACAGGCCGAATTCGAATACCTCACCAATCAGGACATCTATGCCCATGATGTGGTGACCTACCATATACTGTGCCAGGCAATCGCCATACAGTTCAACCTCGGCTCACGTGAAACAAGACTCTTCATCGAATCCCAGGGAACACTTATTTTAGAAAAGCTTTCAAAAATCCCGCCAATGTCAAGGGCAGAAATCATCGACGAAGTGCTTGACGAGGTAAAAGTCGACGGTGCAATCACCTGGAAATCCCTAAGCGAGGTCATTGCAACCAAAAAGCTCAAGCTTACCGATTTGCTGATAGATCAGGGGGACATAGTTCTCCAGCAGGATGATTTCCTCTACCGTTTCGGCGATGAGTTCACAGACAGAAGCCCTGAGAGGATGTACAACATACTGATAGGAGACAGCGTCAAGGAACAGATTCTTTCAAGGCTGATAATGCAGAAGACCGAGGAATACATTGCGCGCATCAAGGAAATGTCAGCAAGGGTTGAAATGCATCCTGCAATCATTAAAATCGGAGAGGATTTGAAGGAATTCATACCTGAGGAAATCAGCAAATACAACAAGTACTATGCAGGAAGCGGAGGAATATACGGAACAGTCGAGGCCGGAAAACTTAACCCTAAAGCCTTCCCGCCATGCATCAAGGCGACAGTCGAGGGAGTCTCATCAGGTGGACGTAACGATGCAATAGTATTGCTTTTAACATCATTTGCATCATATGCAAGGCTCTATCCTAGAATTTTCGCATCAGATGAGACCGTAAAGGTATCAGACATGGATCCAGATTTATCAATCACTGAAAATGAGATATTGCCATTGATTTTTGATGCCGCAGACAACTGTACACCTCCATTATTCGACGACCAACCTCAGGAAAAAATCAACATCATATCAAAACTGGGCTTCGGCATGCATGAAAGGGTAGACATCAACCATGAAGGGGAAACCAAATGGTACACACCTATGAGCTGCGAGAAAATAAAGATACACCTGCCGAACCTTTGCCATCCGGACAAGTCCTGCAAGGGAATAAACAATCCGCTGTCTTGCTACGGACGAAAAAAATTCCAGCTGGACAAGGAAGCTCCTAAGGAATAGCTTAAATCAAATAGCGAACAATCCGTACAGTGCCATTATTAAAATAAATGCATCAGTCATCAGATGGGATATGTATGATGCAAAGAGATTTTTGGTTTTCAGATATACATAGAGATGGCTTAGTGAACCCCATCCCTGAATCAAAAGCACTGATATTAAGGAAATGCCCGGTTCCAAATGCATTAAACCAAAAATGATTAATGTAACTGCAGATGATACTATAATTGATAATCTGCGATTTGATGTGTATTTAAAGAAAACCCTCAGCAAAAGCATCAATGGAATGAACTTTATCAGTTCTTCAGCCATCATGGAAAATATAAGTGTGACGATTGGAACAATTTCCGCATCGGCACTTCCTGTGCTGGCCAGGCCGCTTGCATCCAAAAGATTGCTCATAATTAATGAATATATGAAATATGCTATAAACATCAGCACTGCAAGTATCAGTTCGTCTTTTGTAGGCTTTTTAAAGAACAGTGAATAGTTCCAATTGGAAAAATAAAGCAATGGAATAAGCATTATCAAAAGGAAAAATATGCTTCCAACAATATCATTCGTTAATGAGCTAACAAAAACATTAGCAAAAAAGGAAACCGGAATGCTGATCAATAAAACAAGCCACCCTATTTTTGACATCCTCGGATTTTCATTGTAAAATGGAAAATCCCTGTTTTCATCAAAACTCAACATAATATGGCCTACAGACTTGATTGGGAAAACTCGAATGGATTGTGGTTTTCGTAAATGGCATCATAATACTTGTTCAGAATCTTGGATTCCCACATGTTGTAGTTTCCCTGTTCTCTCTTTTCGAAGTTATATGCAAGAACGCCGATGGTCCTTTCATACTCGTCAATGCCCTTCATTTCACAGAATTCAGTTATGATGTCCGGAATGTATTCGCAGGGGTCATTGCTGCTGAACTCCAGAAACTCATCATATTCATGTTTTGAAAAGAAGTCTTCCTCACTGACTGGAGTCTCATGAGAATCGATGGTGAACAGTTCGATGTATATATTGTCATGAAGAGGAAGATCATTAAAATCAATGCCCAGACCATAGACATTTCCGTTTTCAAGGTTCAGTACTGTATGGCCTGTCTTGATGCCTCCCATCCAATTGTCGTATGCCGGCTTCACTATCTCTTCGGGTGTCAGTCCTGAAAGTACGGTCTTTAGATGCTCCACTCCGATTACTTCAACAATCTCTTCCATATGCATATTATATCCGTCATGATTAATATAATATGTGAAAAATCACCGATGCACATTTGGCGAATAAATAAATACTTTATGGAATATAACTATTATTATGTTTTCCAAGGCTACAATAAAGGAGCGAAGGCAGTACTACCGTGAGGAATGGGACCCGAAGGACCTTCCAGATTTCATATCAAAAGACATCAAGAAAAGGGAATTCGGATTTGACCACAACGGACGCGGACCTAACGACAGGTACAAGGTCTTTGGAGGAACTGAAGCATTGCGCAAATTCCTAAGATACAAGGCACCTTTTGCAGCCTATATTTCAGTTGCATTCTACAACAACCCCCGCCGTCGTGAAGACTGGCTTAAGGCGGAATACATTTTTGATGTTGACGCA
>NZ_SUTK01000008.1 GCF_015062905.1 Methanobrevibacter thaueri | reverse complement strand
AACCTCGCTTATTGAAGTATCATTAAAATCGCTTGCAGCTGCAACGTTAAGCAAACAGAATAATGCCATTGTCAATAAGAAAATTATCATTACATTATTTTTATTCATTGCACCACTCCTTTATATACTTGATAAAAAAATTATATTACCTG
This sequence comes from Methanobrevibacter thaueri, assembly GCF_015062905.1. Taxonomy (GTDB): domain Archaea; phylum Methanobacteriota; class Methanobacteria; order Methanobacteriales; family Methanobacteriaceae; genus Methanocatella; species Methanocatella thaueri_A. The sequence goes on along the minus strand of NZ_SUTK01000008.1, from coordinate 57,669 downwards.
GTAAATACTTTGTCAAAAAAAATAGATAAGTTTATTGGAAAAATTATTTTTTCTTTAAATCTTTAATTTCATTATTCTATTATCTGATAAAGCGATATTTTTGAACTGACTATTCCTTATTAATATCATATTAAAGTTGCAAAATGAAATCCGAAACAATGCCATTAATGTCAAGCACAACCAAGCAAATCAAAAGAAAAAAATAGTGATTATATCCACATTTCAACAAGAATGCCGAAAGCAAAAATTACAATGAAAAAATAAGTAAAAAAAATTAGTTAAAACCCGCTACAATAATTAGTCAGTATTGACCCCATACTTAAAACAGGTACTGGTTTTTTTAGAGTAGCAGTTATTGCAGCTTTGACAGATTGATTCTCCCTCACCATTAGCTTTCCAGTCGGCCAGAAAATCAGCCTGTGCCACAAACGGCTTGGACATTGACATGAACTCGACTTCACTATGATTCAAAACATCATTCATTGATTTCATGTCCCTTAAAGATCCTCCCAGAATAACAGGAATATCCAAAGATCCAATCAGTTCATCGGCATATACCAAAAATGGATTCTTTTCCTTGCCGTCATAAAGATAGGATATTGTACGTGCGGTCAATTGTATGCTGTCAGCTCCCGCTTTTTCCAATTCCTTTGCAACCCTGATACTTTCTTCAGCAGTCATACCGTCCTTTCTCACATCCCACGGATTGATTCTGATGCTTACATGAAAACCCGGCATTGTCTTTTTGATAACCTTAATAATCTCTGATGCAATCCTTACACGATTTTCGGTGCTTCCACCATAATTGTCCTGTCTTTGATTGAAGTAAGGGTTTATGAAACGTGCCAAATAGAAATTGTTACCCATGTCGATTTGAATTCCATCAAAACCTGCAAATGAGAATTTCTTGGCTGCCATTATCACCTCGGCCTGCAGTTTCCTTATTCCTTCAGAGGTTAAATCATTCGGCTCCGCTTTCTGATTGTCACCGTCATCATAGTAAAAGAATGCCAGTTGACCTAAAATAGGCACATCATGATTGTGGCAGATGTCGGTTACCATCTTGTATTCCTTAACGAAACCCAAATAATTCAGGTTTGCTGAATATGGTGCAAAACGGTCCTTTCGGTCAAGCACAAACATTTCAGAAATTATCAGACCGGTTCCGCTGCCTGCAATTCTTTCATACTTATCATAGACTGCAGGGGATAAAAATCCTCCCTCTTCGGTTTCGGTTTCCCAAGTCCCGGTTCTAACAATTCTGCTGTTAAGTTTTAAATCTCCTAATTGACATTCATCAAAAATATCTTTCATAATCATCACCAAAATAACTACTCACTACAATAGTTAAATTTTAAAAACATATAAATTTACAAGTAAGTTTAAAATTACTAAAAAAAAGAAAAAATAAAGGTAATCTATTTGATTACCATTATGCAGTCATCTTTCTTGAGTTCGTCACCATCTTTAACGAAAATTTCCTCAACGACCCCATCCACTTCGGATTGGACATCGTTTTCCATTTTCATGGCTTCAACAACACAGATGGTGTCTCCTGCTTTGACCTCGTCGCCAACTTCAACAGTGAGCCTGATTACCATACCTTGCATTGAGGACAATACTGCGCCTTCCTTATCCTTGCAGTCATTTTTCTCCTCTTTAGGACCTATGTCAATTCCGGTAGGCAATATTTTTACATTGAAGATGTCTCCGTCAACTTCAACATCATATTCATTTGGAATTTCCTTAGCGATAACGACTTCTACAGGACCTCCATGAGTTCCAGGGATTGGTTCCGGTGTCAAGTCGCCTTTAAGGAATTTTGGAGCTATTTGAGGATATAACGCATAAGTCAATGCATCTTCATCAGATTTAACAAATCCAGCCTCTTCACCTTCAGTCTTGAATTTATCAAACTCATCTTCAATCAGATCGGCTGGTCTGCAGGTAATGACCTCTTCGTCACCAATGACCTTCTCAAATATTTCAGGGTCGACCGGTGCTGGAGACCTACCATACATTCCTTTCATGTACTCTTTAACTTCATTGGATACGTTTTTATATCTTTCCCCACCCAAGACGTTCATTACGGATTGGATACCTACAATCTGACTGGTAGGAGTTACAAGTGGAGGGTATCCCATGTCTTTTCTTACTCTTGGCATCTCTTCAAGCACATCAGTGTATCTGTCCATGGCATTCTGTTCTTTTAACTGAGATATGAGATTTGAAAGCATTCCACCAGGAATCTGATATAGCAATACGTCAGTATCGACACTTTCTGAAATAGGATCGATAAGTCCTCCATATTTTGTTTTAAGATTATCGAAGTATTTCTTAATGGAGGTTAATAATTTCAAATCCAATTCTGTATCAAATTCAGTTCCCTGAAGTGCCGCAACCATACTTTCTGTTGGTGGCTGTGAAGTACCCCATGCAAGAGGTGAAATAGCTGTATCCAAAACATCCACACCTGCCTGACAGGCAGCATAATAACTTATAGGAGTCATTCCGCTGGTACAGTGACAGTGCAAGTCTACAAGCAAATCAGTTTCTTCTTTCAATTTTGTAACCAAATCAAAAGCAGCAGAAGGAGTAATCAAACCGGCCATATCTTTAATAGCAACTGAATCACAGTCAAGTGCTTCCAATTCCTTTGCAAGTTCTACAAAATTATCCAATGAATGAACCGGACTTATAGTATAACTTATTGTTCCCTGAACATGTGCACCTTGATCTTTTGCTACTTTAATTGCTTTTTCCATATTTCTTACATCGTTTAAAGCATCGAAAATTCTGAAAACATCAACTCCGTTTTCATAGGATTTTTCCACGAATTTAGTTACGATATCATCAGGATAATGCTTATAACCAACTAAATTTTGCCCTCTTAAAAGCATCTGTATTGGAGTACGATTAAATGCAGCTTTGAGATCCCTTAATCTTTCCCAAGGATCATCATTTATATACCTAATACAAGTATCAAAAGTAGCTCCACCCCAAGCTTCAACAGAGAAATATCCGACTTTATCCATCTCTTCTGCAATAGGAATCATATCTTCAGTTCTCATCCTGGTTGCAAGTAAAGATTGGTGAGCATCACGAAGTGCTGTTTCTGTAAATCTCACTTTTGCCATTAATTACACCTCTTTTAATTTTTCATCAATAAAATAATCTTAAATTATCCAACTATAATATATGTTTTTTGTAATATATAAATTGAATATATAAGTTAATTAAAAAAGGCTTAAAAAAAAGTTATAGAAATAAATAAAAAAAAAGTAGTGAAAAATTGAAAAATTATCTTTCCAATTCGCCGGAAATGAATTTTTCAACGTTTTCATATGCTTCGTCATCAGTGTATTGAATCGGAGGATGTTTCATTGTGTATGAGGAAATTGAAGTCAATTGTCCGCCAATGCCTCTTTCCAAACCAATTTTACAACATCTTACTGCATCAATTACACATCCTGCTGAATTCGGAGAGTCCTCCACACTCAATCTCAATTCGATGTTCATTGGAACATCACCGAATGTGCGGCCTTCCATCCTGAGGAAGCATAATTTATTATCGTTTTGCCATGGGACATAATCACTAGGTCCAATGTGAATATCACGATCATCCATTCTTTCAGTCAATACAGATTGGACAGCTTCGGTTTTGGATTCCTTTTTGGAGTCTAACCTTTCACGATTAAGCATGTTTAAAAAGTCAGTGTTACCACCAGTATTGATTTGATAGGTCCTGTCTAATTTTACTCCCCTATCCATGAATAAGCTAGCCAAAGTTCTGTGAGTAATGGTAGCACCAATTTGAGCTTTGATATCGTCTCCAACAATAGGAATTCCTTTTTCTCTGAATTTAGCATCCCATTCATCATCACTTACAATAAATACTGGCATACAGTTAACATATGCGATTTCAGCATCAAGTGCACATTGAGCATAGTATCTTGCAGCTTCTTCGGAACCTACAGGCAAGTAGTTTACCAATATTTCAGCACCGCTTTCCTTCAAGACGCTTACAACATCTACAGGCTCTTCGTCGCTTACAACAAATGTGTATTCATCATCATAATTTGACATGTGCTCAGCAACACCGTCTAAAACATGACCCATACTTACCTTAACATCATATTTCGGAATATCCTTTTGGAAAACAGTTGTACAGTTCGGTTTGGCAAATATTGCCTCATCGATTGTTTTTCCAACTTTCCTTGCATCTACATCAAAAGCTGCAACCACTTCAATGTCACTAGGAGCATATCCTCCAATGTCCCAATGCATCAATCCGATTGCATCTTCTGGATTTTTACCATCATAATAATGTATACCTTGAATTAAGGAACTTGCACAGTTTCCTAATCCGACAATGGCTATCTTAATCTTATTCAATTATAACACCAACTAAAAATTATAAAAAGTAATTCTTTAATTTATAATACTATATTATGATATCAATTCTAGAATATATATAATTTATCCTTATTCGAAAATTTCATTGACATTTTCCATGCATTTAATTGCATCTTCAAAAGCACCATACATCTCTTCAGCTGAACTGAATTGGGCCTCAATCAATTCAAGGGTATTGTGATTTTCAATTACTTTGGGAAATTCCATGTAATTAGGTCCAAACATGCTGGTAAGATGATGACTGCAGTCCTTAGGACAGTTGAACATGTGTCCTTCAAATTCAATGGACTCCAATGGAAACGTCTTATCATAATCAAAAATTCGTATTTTCCAATGAGGAACGCCTTCAATAGTATCTGAAAATTGTTTAGTCTTTGAATCCGTAAATCCAACTTCACCGCGTGCAGAATCAATCCTATCACTAAATTTTACCTTATTCTTTAGCATATCATTGTAGAACCTGTACTGGGCAGGAGCAAACTTGTCATAAATGGCGTCCAGCTTGTCATCTTCAATAAAATCGAAAGGAAATATGTCTATTTTAACGAATGGTTTCATCCAGGCAATTTGCAGAAAGTTATATTTTCCGTCAACCATGTTGTTGCCGTCCTTATTCCGGACATCATAAACGCTTCTGAAATCATTGAAATGATTTCGCCGGTTTTCACGAAGCAATGTTAATCCGCAGAATTGCTTCAAATCATATTTTTCAAGCTCCTTCGGCAGCACTTCTATCAGCTTATTGTAATCCTTTCTAAGGACAACCAGATCGATATCGTCGTCCCATGGAATGAATCCTCCATGCCTTACAGCACCCAAGAGTGTACCGAAACCCAGCCAATAGCCAATATCATATTTTTTGCAAATTTTATCGATGAAAATAAGCAGGTCAACATATAATTGGCGGAATTTGCTGCGCATATTGTTGACTTCAGATTCCTCAGACAATCTTGAAAGGTAATCCTCAGTGGAGATTCCATTGGATTGCTTGATTTTATCTGTAACATCAAAACTCAATTTTAGAATTTTCGGATTGAATTTTATAAAGTCAGGAAGTTTGAGATAATAGTCTTCTAAAGTCATGTTTTCCCCCAATTATTTAATTAAAAAACCTCGATGAAATAATCATCTGATTGATAATTATATTTTTAAAAACTGAATAATAAAAGTTAGGGAAAAATTAATTTAAAAGATAAAGCAAAAACAATAATATTGAATTAAAAATATTTGAGATAAAAAAATGAAAAAGGTCATTTATATCGCGTTTAACTATAATCATGATACGGGAATTGCATCAAAAAGATTAAGGGGAGTTTCAAAATACCTGCCCTCATTCGGATGGCAACCGATTGTGATTGTGCCGAGAACATCCAACGATACTGTAAAGATGGATAATGTCAGAGTCATTGAAACCGATTATCAGGACATGATTTCAAGATTCATGCCAAAATCCAATAATACCGGCCGCAAGCGAGAGGTGAGCGGAAGAGACCAGACAAACAAGTTCGTTTCAAAATCATTATCCCTCGCAGGAGAGATTTTTGCATATCCGGACAGCATGAAATACTGGAAAGAGCCTGCAGTAGAAGCGGCCTCAGAAATCATTGAAAACGAAAAGATAGATGCGATACTCTCAACCTCATCCCCCATCACTTCACATATCATAGCCCATGACTTGAAGGAAAAGTACAACATTCCATGGGTGGCAGACTTGAGGGATTTATGGAACCTGAATCCTTACATCAACCACACGTTCATAAGAAGACATTTTGAAAAGAGATTGGAAATGAAAACATTTAAGAATGTCGACGCATTGACAACAACAACCGAATTGGCTAAAGAAACCCTGCAGGGCATCCATCCAGATAAAAAAATCACAACTGTGGTTTCAGGATTTGATCCAGAGGATTTTGAAAAAACAAAACAGACAAAAAACAGCGAAAAGCTAACCTTGATGTATGCGGGATCACTTTACAGTGGAAAAAGGGACCCGTCAATATTGTTTGATGCAATAGGGCAATTGATCAGCGAAAACAAAATAGATTCCGATAAGATCATTGTTGACTTTTATGGTGATGAAACCAATCTCAGAGAACTTTCCCAGAAATACGACATCACGGACAATGTCAATATCCACGGAAGGATAACACAAAGTGAAGTTCTCAAGCATCAGATGAACTCAGATGTATTGCTGCTGATTTCATGGATGAACGAATCCGAAAAGATGTTCATTCCAGGCAAGGTCTATGACTGCATAGGCTGCAGAAAGCCTATTCTCTCAATAGGGTATAAAGAAGGTTCCCTTAAAGACCTGATTGACAAAACCAACATAGGCTATCATGTGTCCAATGTTGAAGATTGCAAAAAAGCTATTTATGATTATTACACAAAATATAATAAAAATGAACTGAAATATACCGGAAATGAATTTGCACAAGATTACTCTTTAAGAAATACTGCAAAGAATTTTTCAAAAATCCTTGAGGAAGTCATATGAATCCATATATAGAAATTTTAAGACCAGGAAATGCACTAATGGGTGCAATTTCAATTATTTTAATAGCAATCATAGACAAAACAATCAGCATACCAATCGTGCTTGCAATGATTGCCGTATTTTTTGAAACCGCCGCAGGAAATGTCATCAATGATTACTTCGACTACAATATAGATTTGGTCAACAAGCCTGAAAGGCCCATACCTTCAGGGAGGATTTCCCTTAAAAATGGAAGAAACTATGCATATCTCCTGTTTTTGGCAGGCACCATCTGCGGATTTCTAATCAGCTATCTGACAGGCAATTGGATTCCTTTTGCAATTGTTCTGATTGCAGATGTGGTCCTTTACCTATATGCATATAAATTAAAGGCAACCCCATTGATTGGAAACCTGGCCGTGGGATTCATGACCGGTTTCGGATTTGTTTTTGGAGGATTTACAATAAACAATCCTGACATCGTGATGACCTCCATATTTTTAGGATTCTTCGCATTCGTCATGACAACCGCACGTGAAATCATCAAGGATATCGAAGATGTTGAAGGAGATAAAAAGGATGGCGCAAGAACTCTGCCTATCCTGATTGGCAAAAAGACACCTGCAATACTTGCCACAGTCCTAATCATTATCGACTGCGCATTATGTCCATTGCTATACATCTACCACATTTTTGGAGTGTTATATCTGGTCGTGATTGCAATTGCAGTAATAATATTCCTCTACTCCGCAATCTTGATTATGAAATCACAGGAAGAATCCGTAGCCCACAAATCCTCAAAACTGTTGAAGATTGGAATGCTTATTGCATTTCTATCCTTTGCCCTTGGATCATTTTTCTAACATAGATTTAAATAAAACTAATTAAAAAAAATAGTAATAATGTTTGAGGAATTTAATATAAAACAAAAGGATAAATACTGTTTGCTGTTTATTCTGATTTACAGCATTATTTTGGTCGGATACTACATTAACTTCAACAATAACATTGGAATTTACTGTTCCGACGTTTACGTTTATCTTTTAAATGCGCTTTATTATACAGGAACAAATATTCGCGCGACAGGAACTATTTACCTATCCCCATTGATATGTCGATTGACATCAATATTCTTTTATTTTGGATTTGTAGACAAGAATGCCATTTATATAGTGACAGGAGCGTTTGCAGTTTTTGGAAATCTTGGATTATATCTATTATTTAAGAGATACTTCAATGAAACACTAAGCCTGGCGGGCACTGTAATTTACTGTTCATTGACTCTTTATCTTACCTGGCTGGCAAATGGTAGTTTGGACATTCCTGCCGTGTCAATGATTATCTGGATAGTCTTATTTACAATCCTTGCAATAGATGACAATCCCAAATACTATCAGCATGCCATAGTATTCATCGTATTGGGAATCTTTACAAGATATACAATTCTATTGGTTTTACCTGCGCTTGCACTTTACTACGTTTACAAAAAAGGGTTTAAAATCGATAAAAATGATTTAAAATATATTCTCAGAGGAATTGCAATAGCTTTGATTTTGACAGCAATTATCATGGCGTCAATAGTAAGTATGGGGCATGGCAATTTTGGTGTCGGAAGCCAGATTTCATCCGGAGTCAGTGGAGCCCAAGGGTCACAGAAAGATCCCGCATATAATGAAGACGTAAGCTACTATGCAACCAATTTCATCAATTTCATATCAAATTCACACACGGTAATTGATGGCAATCCTGTTTTAAAGGATCCAACACCCCTGGCCTGGGGAATAATAGGCATATTAATATTTGGAATTGGGCTGTGGCTATATGACAATAAGCGAAAACCACAAAAAAAGGACATCATTCCATTATTATTCTTCATATTGGCAATTGCGAGTTTTACAAGAATCAGTTCTGTAATCACAACAGTATTGGTTCTAATAGGCATTTATTTCCTGGGCAAAGACAGTGAAAATAAAAACGAATGTTTTATGCTCGCCTGGATATTTTCAAATGTGATATTCTACAGTTATTATTCAATTAAAGTTAACAGATACTTCTTACCAGCATTTCCGGCAATAGTGTACTTCATTCTGCTTTCAGTCGACACAATCAACAAACGTATTAAAATCAATGAAAATATAATACCTCTCATACTGGTTGTTTTGTTCATCATTCAAGCTTTCGCGTTTACATATACATTTGAAGAAACAAGCGAATTCAAAGCAATAGAAGACGTTTCAGATTACATCATTACCACCCATCCCGATTATGAAAACATTTCAATTGGAGTGTACAATGTTAGAGCCTACAATTGGTGGCTGGGAGGAAATCTCGTGCCAATAAAAAGTTATGATACCGAAACGATTGACTCAAGCAACGTCACATATTACATATCGGACAGAACCCTGAATCTGACAAACTTTACAGAGACAAAAAACATAAGCAATGTTTACATATACGAGAAAAGTGTTTAAAATGAATATCCTACATGTTGTGCCGTCATTTGCTCCCTGCTTTTCACATGGAGGGGTCGTGAACGCATCATATCAAATTGCCAAAAAACAGGTGGAAAACGGACATAATGTCAGCGTCTATACAACAGACAGCTGCGATAAAAGATTGAAATTCAAAGACAATTACAATGTCGATGTTGACGGCATTAAAGTATTTTATTTTAAAAACCTGTCAAATACCTTTAAAAACAAGATGACAATTGACACTCCCGTCAGTCTGATCAACTATCTTAAAAAGACAATCACAGAATTCGACATAATCCATATCCACGAACACAGGCAATCCCTGGCCATTGCAACCCACAGGTATGCCAAAAAAAATAATGTCCCCTATGTCCTTCAGGCCCACGGATCTGTTCTGCTGGTTTTTCAAAAAGAAAAATTGAAAGAGATATTCGATAATATGTGGGGATTCGACATATTGCATGATGCATCCAAGCTTTTCGCCCTGACAGAAGTGGAAAAGGAACAATATCTGAAAATGGGAGTTCCAGAAGATAAAATTGAAATCGTTCCATTAGGAATCAATATAGATGAGTACAATAATTTGCCTGAAAAAGGCAACTTCAAATCAAAGCACAATATCGGCAGCGATGAAAAGCTGATTCTTTTTTTAGGAAGAATCCATGAAATAAAAGGCCTTGACCTACTGGTTAAAAGTTTCAGCAGGATATCCGAAGACAACGTCAAATTGGCCATAGTCGGCGGAGATTATGGATTTAAAGAGGAACTGGAAAAATTAATTGAAACATTTGATTTAAAAGACAAAGTACTGTTTCCAGGCGTCCTGACCGGAAAAAATAAAATTGAAGCACTGGTTGACTGTGATATATTCATCATGCCTTCAAGATACGAATCATTCACCACAAGCGGACTTGAAGCCATGGCCTGTTTCAAACCATTGATATTGACAAAAAACAACCATATCCAAAGTTGGGTAAAGGATAATGTGGGCCTCGTTTGCGAATTTGATGAAAATGACTTGTTCAATTGCATTGAAACATTATTAAATGACGATTCATTGTGTGAAAAATTTGGAAAAAATGGAAGAAAACTAATCGAAGAAAAATATGATTGGGACAAGGTTTCAAAGCAAATTGAAGGCATTTACCATGACTGCATTAATAATTATTAGAAACATATATAATAAAAAAAATTTATAACTAATATCATAAAGCAATTTTAAGAGGATATTATGAAAGTTGTATGCTGTAAGAACTGTGGTGCAAAATACCAACTCGATGATGATGACGATATCACAACATTTGAGTGTTCTTCATGTGCAGGTGACTTAGAATACTTAGAAGATTATTCTAATGACGAAACCAGCGAAAATTCTTCATACACTAGCACATTAAAATATGATAATTCCTATATTGTGCAATGCCAAGATTGTGGATTAAAATATAAGATAAGAAGTAGCGATAGCATACTTGATTACGAATGTGACAGTTGTGGAGGACCTTTAAGATATTTGGATGACGAAATGAATAAGGAATTGGATAAATATCTTGAAGAAAGAAAAACTGAACTAGAAACCATTAGGCAAAACTCTAAAGTTGAAACCCCAACATCTGAAGAATTTACAAATGATGAACCAGATTTCTCTATAAAATCATTCACCGATAGACTTGGAAAATTCTTTTCTGAAGAGCATATGCAAAAAATTGCAGATGACGAAATAAGAGAAGAATTAGAAACAAATGAGAACATTAACAACACTGCCAGAACTACAATTCCTGCGGAAGTCCTATCCAAATTTGGAAAAGAATTTGCAGTTCCGAACACAAATGACTATAATGTTTTGAAGACTTTCCTCAAAAATGAATTTTTCAAAAGCATGAAAGTTTATTATCCGGACGACAACGAATTCTCCAAAAAATCATCTGGAAGTTTCTTGGATAAAATAAGTATGGCAGAACCTGATAATGGCGAAGTGATACCTGAGAAAAACTCCATTCATAATCCTGATATCGGATTTGACATTAATAACATGGATACAAATTCAATCATTTTAGTTGTTGGAATTGGTATTTTCATAATTAGTATTATTGAGATTTTACTCATCAATAGTGGTATAGGTATTGTTGCAATATTTCTTGGAGTCATAATGCTCAGTTATGGACTCTATAAAACAAGAGATGAAAAACAGGTAGAAGAAAGAACAAGAATTATTAGAGAACACTTATTAACCCTTTCTAATGATTACTACGTTTTCTACAATTTGAAAACCCCTACATCTTCTTCAAGCATTAACCACGTAGTAGTTGGTCCAACTGGAATTTATGCTCTTCTTTCACAAAAATATAATCCTAAACTCAGATTGGAAGCTGAAAATGAAAACTTAAATTTAATTGGTTCCACTGAATTAGATGAGGATAAAATTGAAGAAATCCCTGTTGATGGAAACAAAAGAAGATTTAGATACACTACAAAACAGGCTAAATTTTCTCAAGATGACAAAATCAAACAAAAAGCACTGTCCTTAGGTGAAGATTTAATTAACTTCTTAAACGATAATAATATCAAAAATTGCTTTGTTGAACCTTTAGTTGGTTTTATTAATAATGAAGTTGTTGTAATAAATATGCCTTTGACTGATGAAGACTTATTTATGGAAGAACTGTTATTTAAAATCAAAAATAGTACAATCAAATTAGATCAAGAAACCATTGACAAATGTGCTGTTTTACTTAGTAAATATTCTGCAGACTGTTCTGCAGAAATTTAATTTCTTTTTTTGATACTATGATTTTTGGCAATATTAAGAAAAAACTCTATCAACATAGATGTGAGAGTGTTGCAAAAAGCTATGGAAATAACTTCAAGGTAAATGGTAAAAGTTACGTTACACCAAATACCACTTTAGGAAACAATGTTAATTTTAATGGAATGAAAATTCAGGGAAATGGTAATGTAATTATCGGAGACAATTTCCATTCAGGCATAGAGTGCATGATAATCACAAGCATACACAATTATGACAAGGGCAATGCAATCCCATATGATGATACTATAATCTCAAAAGACGTCATTATTGAAGATAACGTGTGGCTGGGAAATCGCGTTACAGTATTGCCTGGCGTAAGGATTGGTGAAGGCGCAATCATCCAGGCGGGCAGCGTAGTGGTTAAAGACATTGAAAAATATGCAATAGCTGGAGGCCATCCTGCAAAAGTCTTTAAATATAGAGATATCGACCATTACGAAAAATTGAAAAAAGAAAAAAAGTTCCACTAAATCATGCCCTTAATTAAATTAATCTCTTTTTTGTCAATTCCTTTTAAGAGGAACACCACAGCAAAGTAAATCGCAACGGCAACGGCAACAACTATTAAAATATTGATGATACCAGTAGGATTTGCGAAAATTACAAAGACTCCCATGATTATGGAGGCAATTATTATTTTTACAATGGATTTATAGTCAAACGGCAATCTAGCATACCTTTTACAGTAGAACAGGGTAACGGCAAATGCAAAGAAATAGCAAATCAGTGTTGCAAGCCCCGCACCGTAAATTCCGATGTACGGCACCGCAAAGACATTTAAAACGATGTTCAAAATAGCTACAGCAATCCAAATATGGGCAAGAATTGTTGTCTTTTTCTCTAAAATAATAATATTGTTTACAATACCGTAGATTCCCATAAATAGTGCGCCCAATGCCACCAATGGAGTTATCATGAACCCATTGTCTGCTATGACGGTTGTTGTCAATATGTAGAGCAACGGCTTTGAAAGAAGACTTAAGCCGACTGCTGCGGGAATAGTGATTAAAAGATAATATTTCATGGAATATGTTAAAAATGTGTCTACAGTACCCATATCTCCTTTTTCATAATATTCCGGCAACACTGCAGGAAGCAAAACCGCAAATGGAGTCAAAAACATTAGAATGATATTTCCCAACGCATATCCCGGTGAATAGCATCCGACTGCAGCAGATCCAAGAAATATTCCGATTACAAATTTGTCGCTTGAATCAACAACCCATGAGGATATGTTATTCGGAACTGTTGGAATTGCAAATTTCAATTCCTCCCTTAAACTCTTCAGTTTAGTGGTAACGCCCAATTCACGAACAATTAAAATGGCCATTGCGACAAATACAAAGAAGAAACCGAAGAAACGTCCCAAAACAACCACATCAATAGGCTGATGCATCCAAGTCAGAACTATACTGAGCACTACCCCAATATAAGTCTGCAATACCAGAAATGCTGAATAAAGAACGATTTGCTGAAATGTCCTGAAATAGCTTAAAAGCATCAAATCCAAACATGCGAAAAATGACATTGCAATAACAATATACATTATCTGCATGCTTCCATCAAACAGGGCCCCTGCAATTTGATTTGAAAACATCAGGAATACGAATGACACAATCACTGTTGATGCCAAAACCAATAGCATCATTGAATAAAATGATTGCCTAATAATCGTTTTATCCTTTTCAGCCGCTAAAAACCGGACCATAGTGTATGGAAGGCCCAAATTAACAAAATTCGGAACAAGTGATACAAAGGTGTTTACCTGAGCCCAAACACCATAATCCGCTGTTGAAAAGCTTTTGGTGATAATCGGAATGAATATCAATCCACTTAGGGAAATCAGTATATTTGCAATACCTACTACTCCCATCCTTTTAATGAACTTGACATACTCATCCATTGTAAACCACCATCTTCAACAGTTCCTTGTCCAAATTCTTAAAGAAGAAATTTCCATCATAATCCGTAGGTTTGAAATTCTCCAGATTATCAGTTAAGTCATCAGCATCTTCAATTTTAAAAACATAACCTCTCTCAATAAGATCATCGAGATATTCGACACCCGGAACATCAAGGATAAATGTTTTGCAGCCGAACATCATTCCCTCATAAATAGCTGTCGAAAATGCGCCAACCTGATAATTGGACTGGGCCAGCATCTTATACAACGGAATCTCACTGTTGTCTATGACCTCAAAGTTGTCAAAAGATGAAGCCTCAACCAGTTCAGGATAGTTTTGCCTCCAGGTTTCATACTCTCCCGGATGCAACTTATAAATAATATTTAAATCATCATTAGTCTTTGCAAACTCAAATGCAAGTTTGGAGAGGTATTTCCCAATCACTCCCTGGGATATGAACAGAACCTGATTGTCGATGGCATCAAGGTCAATGAAATCCTTTGACTGATATTCGAAATATGGAAATCCCACCGGAATGATGTTTTCCATATCTATAGGGGACATGTCGCCATTCATCCAGTATTCCCCAAAAGACAATATCTTATCAGGGAAATATGGGATTTCACCATCCAATCTGGTTTTTTCAGGATATGAATATCCCAAATGATAATATGTAATCGTTCCATGCTGAAGTTCGATGACTTCAATGCCCAAATGCTTTGCCGCCGCAACAATTGCATGATTTTCATATGCTACAACAACAAAAATCTGTTTAGGCTTTCTTTTCTTGAATAATTCAATGTATTTTTTATAATCATACTGGAAATTTAGGATATGGGTCTTCAGCATCCATGGGATATTGAGCTTTATATTGAAAGCGGCTTCCAATTCGCCTTGAACCTTTAAAATAAGGTCTTCCTCTTCTTTAGTGAATTCGACCTTGTTAAACTTCTTGTGAACATAGGACCCCAATTGGATTGCATCAGTATAGCGAATGTAATCTTGCTTTTGAGTATAGTGATGATTCAGATAAGGGGATTCCAAAACTTGAAAAGAGTAATCGTCATTTAAAAAATCAACCAGGAACTTGCTGTAGATGTCACAGTATTCCCCATTAAAGATTACCTTACGGGGATGATCAAAAATCAGAATATCCTTTTGGTATTTTCCATTGAATGGATTATGCAATACTGAATTTTTAAAAAAAGGTAAGAATGTGTTGAATTTATCTGCAAGAGACAATGATTTCTGCTGAGGGGCTCCGAAGATTTTTGTTTTGCGTGTAATGTCATAATAGAGATGCATTCTGATTAATTTCCATGCATAACAACCTTGAATTTCCTGATAATTAAGACCGTATTTATTTTCAAGGTCGAAGAAAACTTCACAAATATCTCTAACACTAACTGACATTGAAACACCGATTATTCTAACATGTCAAAATCAAGCAATGTATCTTCTGAAATATCAACTTTGGCAGTTTTTCCAATGACTTCATCAATCTTTGAAGGGTAAATTCCAGTGCCCGGACGCTTGAATGTTAAATCATCCTCACAGATAACGTCACCCTTATTGATATCCCTAACTGCAACAATAGATCTTCTTGCCTGACGCCTTGATGAAGATTCACAAATCAGAGGCTGCTTGTTTTTCATACCGTTGATTTTGGATATGAAATGAACATTCCACTTGAATTTGATAACATCATCCGGATCCATCGCATGATAATGGTCATTGCCCGGCAGGGTCTTGTCCACTGTGAAATGCTTTTCAAGGATTGTGGCACCATAATTATATGCAGTTGTTAAAACCGCCATGTCTTTATCCGGCTTTGTATGGTCGGAATAGCCAATCTCATAATCCGGGAAATTTTCAGCCAAATCCTTAATCATCAGCAAATTGGCATCCTCATATGCAGTAGGATATGACAAAACACAATGCATTATTGCAATATCAACAGTTGAAACCTCTTCAATGGCATTGACCGCCTCTTTGATTTCATTTAATGTTGCCGCACCGGTTGAAAGCAGGATTGGCTTATTCTTACTTGCAATATATTTTATGAATGGAATATTGGTCAAATCGGAAGATGAAATCTTATAAATATCCATGAACTCATCCAGATAGTCCACAGATTCAAAGTCGAAAGGAGTGGATAAAAACTTTATTCCTATCTGTTGGCAATACTCGGCAAGCTCCCTGTACTCATCGACACCGAACTTATCGAACTTTTTAAACAGCTCATACTGGGATGTTGTAGGCTCTTCAGACAAATCCCAATATGCAGGAGAATTCCTGGATGCAATTGTATTCGCCTTATATGATTGGAATTTAACCGCATCTACACCACATTTCTTTGCTTCATTAATCATGAATTTGGCAGCATCCATGTCTGAGATTCCTTCCTTTTTGGCAATGTCATAAAAATTAACACCGATTTCCGCAATCAGATATGGATATTTATTGAATATTTTCATGCTTTTTACCTCTTAGCTCAAATTTCCTGTATTCTTCACGAATAATTGACCAGATGTTTTCAAAACCATCCTTCAAGTCAACATTCAACATCTTTTGGTTCATTTCAAGCCTTAAGTCATAATCGTTTACCAGCTTAACAAACTCATCAATGATTTGCTGTTTTCCAACTTCAGCACCCAGACCCATGTTTATGAACCCGTTTGTCTCATTTGCAAAAACATGAGTCAACTCACGTTCATTCTGGCACAGGCAGATTGTCGGAACTCCCAGTGAACAGACCTCATACATGGTCCTTCCTGCGGAAGTAAATATCATATCCGCCTTAAACATGAATTCGCTGATGTCTGAAACATTTCTGTAAATCTGAATGGATTGATTTGATTCATATTTGTCAATCAACTCTTCGAGACCATCATATCCTAATCCAAGAATCACATTGATTCTTCCGTCATAGCTGGTTGCCAAGATTGAATCTATTACCTTTTCCGTGAAATTGTTCGGGTCAGTTCCTCCAAATGTGATGAGGATATTTTCAACCTTTTGAGCAATAATCTTTTGTGGCTGGAAGTAGAACTCATCCTTCAGGATATAGTACTTATGGCCTGTGAATATGTTCTTCTCGCCGACATCATGTTCATACAATGCGTCAAAGACCACATCAGCCGCTTCCGTACCGGTTCCCAAGTCCTCAAAGTTTACTACAAAATATCCGTCCTCCTTCAATTGAGACACATATTCAATTGAAGTATCCAGAATATCATTGACGACAATCTGTGGAGAGTACTCCCTTAATATTTTTACAAGATCATCCTCACCATCATAGAGCTTATATGGATAATTGTAGTTGCCGACAATGTCAATTCCAAGCTGGCGCTGCTCATCCATCAGGAACAAAACCTCATGGAAAACCAGTTTTGAAGCTATGGACAGGCATCTGTAAACATGTCCGGTTCCGATTTCATCATAGGCATTTACAACGATTGCAACCTTCTTCTTCTGCAGATAATTCTCAGCAATCCACCAATCCTCATAATTGTCAATGTCAACGCTTTCCTGGCGGGACACTTCAATCAGGTCAAGATTGGTTCCCAAACGTGAATCCTCATGAACAAAGTTTCTTCGGGTTATTAGAATTGCTCCGGTTTCCCTGAAATCCTTTGGAAGGTACTGCCTGTTTTTTCGCTCGATGTAATTCGGGAAAAACCTTTCATTATTCTCATCATATCCCCAACTCAAATGTCTGTCATCCACAACTGACAGCACACTGTCAATCGCAAAATCCTCAAATTTTTCAATTGCAGCATCAAGAGTGGATGATTTCAGCAAAGGTGAAGTCGGCTGAAGCGTTACTACAAGATCATACTCATCAAAAGCTTGTTTTTCTTTTTTAACCATTGCATCATATATGACAGGATCAAGCGGAACCTCATCGCCGGCTAATTCTTCAGAACGCCTTATTACACTTGCTCCGAACTTTTCTGACAACAATGCAATTTCAGAATCATCAGTAGTTACCACAATGTCATCAACGTACTGTGATGATTTGGCTATATTGATAGCATAGGAAATCAAGGGCTTATGATTAAGCAAACGAATGTTTTTACGTGGAATGCCTTTTGAACCTCCCCTTGCGGGAATAACTACTAAAATTTTATTATTGTTAAACATATATCTCCCTTAAAATACAATAAATTTAATTAATACAATAATAGATATAGTAATGATATAATATTAAATCTTCGGTGTTATTATGAGTATGAAAGAAATGTCAAAAAAGTTAATAGATAAAATCAACGACCTAGCAACACCCGTTAAAATAATGCACGTGTGCGGTTCCCACGAACACACAATCATGGAAAACGGAATTAGAAGCCTGCTTCCAGAGGAAGTTGAAATCATCGCAGGGCCAGGATGTCCAGTATGTGTGGTTCCATCACGTGAAATCGATGAAGCATTGGAACTCATTGACAAGGGAGTTACAATAACCACTTTCGGAGACATGCTAAGGGTTCCAGGTTCAGAAAGATCCCTTGCAGACGCAAAGGCAGAAGGCGGAGACGTAAGGGTTGTGTATGGTATCAACAAGGCAATTGAAATAGCTGAAAAGGTAGACAATGATGTTGCATTTATTTCAGCAGGTTTTGAAACAACTGCACCAACAACCGCTGCAGAGCTGCTCTCAACACCTCCGGAAAACTTCTCAGTACTGTCCTGCCACAGAATGATTCCACCTGCAATCGACTTTTTGATCAATTCAGGCGAAACCACATTGAATGCATTGATTCAGCCAGGACACGTATGTACAATCATCGGAACCAAACCTTTCGAATACTTCTCAACAGATTACGGAATACCACAGGCAGTTGCAGGATTCAACCCATTGGACATACTGATGTCTGTTTACATGATTTTAAGACAAATCCATAACGAAACACCGAAAATAGAAAATGAATACAAAAGAGCCGTTAAGGAAGAAGGTAACGTAATAGCAACAGACATGATTGACCAGGTATTTGACGTTACATCAAGGGAATGGAGAGGATTTCCAAAAATACCTAATTCCATTCTTGAAGTCAAGAAGGAATTTGCAGACTTCAACGCCCGTGAAAAATACGACATTGAAGTCCAGGACGTTAATGAAGCTCCAAAAGGATGCATCTGCGGACCTATTTTAAGAGGCCTTGCAAGACCAGAAGACTGCAAGCTATTCAGGAAAGCGTGCAATCCTCTGCACCCTATAGGAGCATGTATGGTAAGTAAGGAAGGAACATGTAACATTGCACACAGGTATTCAAGGGGATAAAATGGCAATCGAAGCAATAGCAGTAGATATCGACGGAACAATAACAGACGACAAAAGGCAAATCTGCATCTCAGCGATTGAATCTTTAAGAAAGGCAGAAGCCAAAGGAATTCCAACAATTATAGTGACCGGAAACGTCGTAAACTATGCCTATGCAGCAGAAGTTCTAATAGGCTGCAGCGGAGGCCTTGTAGCAGAAAATGGAGGAGTCGTCTTTAAGGAAGGAGAAAACAACAACGCCGTTGAAACCATGGTCGAAAGGGATTTCGTAACCTCTGCCGAAGACCACTTGAAGGAGAAACTTGGTGAAAAGTTCGACAAGCATGCCTCCCACGACAACATGTACAGACTAACCGAAACCGTATTTTACAAGACCCTTGCCCGAGAAGAACTGGAAGATGCCCTGAAAGACTTTAAATACCTTGACCAGCTTGAAATTTATGACAGCGGATTTGCGCTCCACATTACTGACAAGCGCGTCAACAAGGGAAGTTCACTAAGATACCTTTGTGAGAGAAACGGAATAAACATGGAAAACGTTATGGCAATTGGGGACAGTGAAAACGACGAAGATTTCCTAAAAGAGGTAGGATACAAGATAGCTGTCGGCAATGCAGACGACAAGCTAAAAGAGATAAGCACATATGCCTGTGAAAACATGTTTGGCGACGGAGTGGCAGAAGCCATTGAAAAATTTGCACTGTAGTGATAAAATGATATATGAAATTGCGGAAGACGTTAAGAAGACACTTGAAAACAAATGTGACGATTACGAAATTTATATTGATGAGGGAAGAACAATCGAACTGGATTCCCTCAAGGATGAATTGAACTTTGCAAAAGAGGAAATTGAATTGGGCCTTGGAGTAAGAATCATTAAAGACAACAAACAGGGCTTTGCATTTACATCAAACATTAATCAAGTTTCACAAACTGCTCTTAAAGCCATTGAAAATGCCAAACTAACCAAAACCGATGAAAACTATGCCTTTGCAGAAGTGGAAAAGGTAAGTGAAGTCAAAAATGTTTATGACAGCAAATTCAGTGACTTGAGTGTTGACGAATCTGTCGAATTTTTAAAGGACACAATAGCCATTGCAAATGACAGCGGCTGTGAAGTGACCGGTTCCGGTTTCAGCGCAAGCGAAGGAAGGTCATTGATTGTGAATTCAAACGGGGTCTCAATCGAAAACAAAGGAACAGGATACGGTATAGGATTATCCGTAATAATGCAGGAAGATGGAAAGATAGCAACTGCATACAACTCCGAATCCTCAAGATTTTTCGACCTAGATGGTGAAAAATTGGCAAATGACGTTTGCGATTTGGCAAAAAGTTCACTCAATACAAAACCTGTAGAGACTGGAGACTACAGCGTTGTTCTCGATTACTATGCTGCAGTAGGACTGCTTCAAACATTTTTGGGCGCTTTCGATGGAGAAAATGTGCGCAGGGGAAGATCACTCCTGAAAGGCAAAACCGGCCAGGAAATCGCCAATGAGAAATTGACCATTACAGACAATCCTCTTCTTGAAAAGGGAATGTATTCCTCAAAATGTGATGGTGAAGGAAGTGCATCCCAGAAAACAGATTTGATAAGGGATGGAAAATTAAATTCATTTATTTACGACATTTATACTGCAAATTGTGAAGGCGTCAAAACAACCTCCAACGGACTTAGAGGCTCATATTTCTCAACACCTATGATCAGCCCGACCAACCTTGAGTTCAAGTTCAGCGAAATGAAGGACCTGAGCGAAATTGACAGAGGCGTTTTAACAACAAGCGTTCTAGGGGCACACACTGCAAACCCTATTTCAGGAGATTTCTCTGTAGAGGCAAGCAATGCATTCAAAATAGAAAATGGAGAATTGACCGATCCGATTTCAAAAGCAATGATTTCCGGAAACGTATTTGAAATCATGAAAAGCGTTGAAGGCCTTGAAAGCGACATAAAACAATACGGGTCATTCATCATTCCAAAATTATTGGTGCACAATCTAAGGGTAGTTGGCCAATAGTCAAAAAAAGAGATTGAGAAAAATTAGATTTTTTTCAATTTTTCTCTATATCTGTCAATTGTATCATGTTTGTATTCAATGGACAAATATTTTTCAGTCAGCTCCTTATCCTGATCAAATAACTTAATCTTATCATTTACCGCCTTGTCGACTTCCTTATCTAATCTTTCGAGCTGTTTTGAAAATGAATATTCGGCTTTTTTAATATTTACATTAGTTTTGCGGGAAATCCTCCGGACTTCCTCATCAATATCCAATTCGTCTTTTTTAGCCATTTTAACACCTACATTTCAATGATAGGCAATTGAATTTCAGTTATATAATCGTTTTCATCATCACAGTTGTGGACGCCTTTGATTAGGACTTCCTTAGGTGATCCGATAATATCATAGTGATTGGCTTGGGCAACTTCAACAAGCTCAGCGTAAGTATCCATGATGCTGTCAGTTGCGCCGAAATGCTTGGCGGCCAAAACCTTATTTTCAATCATGTCGACAACACGAATCCTGTCTGTTTCATCTGCATCGTCTTTAATTGGTATACTTACATCATAAACAACATCGCCCTGATTCACTTCATGTCTTGGTGAGAAATATACGATAAACGGTTCTCCATCAGTTTCAATTCCTTCAGTATCAACCCAATCCATCAGCATGGATAAGAATACGTCCAAATCACCGATTGGGGTTTTGCAGTTAATAACTCCTAACTTTTGTTCTGGAATTACCTTCACTTCATAATCCATAATTACACCTACATTAAATTATCATCTTAATTGAATAAAAATACTTCGACATCTTCCCCTTCATCTACAAGTTCGACCAATTTTGGAATCTTCACATAACCATCCGCAGTGGATAGGGAGAATATTGCTCCGGAATCCTTGAATATCGGTTGGACATTTTCCCCATCAACCTTGACCAATTGATATTGCATTCTTCCAACCTGGGAATGGATTCTTTTTGTGATTTTGCCTTTATGGGTTTTTAACTCAAAGTCTCTGTCGATTCCTGCCAATCTTGTCAAAGGTTCAGCTACAAAAGCATTGAATATCATCAATGCGGACACCGGATTTCCAGGAAGTCCTATTACGATTTTGCCATCAATAACACCAACAATTGTCGGCTTTCCAGGCTGAACTGAAATTCCGTGGATATGCACTTCACCCAATTCATCAAGAACATGCTTCAGCACATCTCCAAGACCTGCGGAAGTTCCGCCGGAACAGAACAATACGTCAACTTCCTTTAATGATTCGGTTATCTTTTGCTTGACCTCTTCATAGTCATCCCTCATGACCCCCAAAAAGTGGGCATCTGCACCGCAGGAAACGGCATCGTTTTTAATCATTCCGCCGTTCACATCATAGATTTTACCATATTCCAAGTCCTCGCCTTGAAGGGTTATTTCATTACCTGATGAAAGTATGCCTACACTAGGCTTTTTGTAAACTTCAATGGTTTCAAAGCCCTGTGACAGCAATACACCGATTTTGCCAGGATTTAAGAAATCACCCTTTTCAAGAATCAATTTTCCCTCTTCAATGTCTGAACCTTTTTTGGCAACATCCTGAAATGGAGTTGCAGTAGTCAACAGATTAACAGTGCCTTCACCTTTTTCGGCATATTCGACCATAACAACTGCATCTGCGCCTTCAGGCATTGCAGCACCGGTACTGATTTCAATGCACTTGCCCTTCTCTACCTTTTTATCGGTAGTGGCACCGGCTTCCAAAAAGTCAATGACATCAAGAGTATTCGGTGACTCTTCTGAAGCTCCGAAACTGTCGCTTGAAAGAACTGCAAACCCATCCTTCAGGGCTTTGTTGAAAGGCGGAAAGTCCATTCGGGAATAAACATCATCAAATAGTATTCTGCCGTAAGCTTCGCTAACTTCAATCTCTTCGCTTTGAGGCTTTAAATTTTCATCGAATAAATCCTGAATAATATCAATAGCTTCATCACATTCCTTAATTTTTAAAAATTCTGTTCCCATAATATCACAATATAGTAAAATCCAATAAATTAATATATAATATATTACTATAAATATAAATAATTTAATCTAATGGATAAAATTATATTATTATTTTGGAGGAGAGTATTTGTCTAAGCCTAACAACAATCAACAGCAAGAGTATAGAAGGGTAAGGACTCCCAAAAAAGGAGAAATACCTGGAGTAGTTGAACAAATCATGGGACATGGTAAATTAAAAGTTCGTTGTGCTGACGGCCACATCAGGATGACTAGAATCCCTGGAAAAATGAAAAAACGTATTTGGATACGTGAAGGAGATGTAATTTTAGTAAAACCATGGGATTTCCAATCTGACGAAAAAGCCGATGTAATCTGGAGATACACCAAAACAGAATCAAATTGGCTTGAAAGAAAAGGCTACTTGAAAATGTAGTCTCACTTACTTATTTTTTTGATTATGATGGATCCTAAAGTAGCTAAAGCTGATGCAAAACATGCAAAAATTCATTCCGAAAAAAGAAGAAAGGACAGCTCCGATAGAAAAACCGGAAATGAAGTTTTTGATAAAATCACACTGGAAACATTATACAAATTAGCTAATCAGGGATACATTGATGTTTTAAACGGTGCCATAAGTACCGGAAAAGAGGCAAATGTCTTAACAGGAATCACAGATGAAGAAAAATTCGTTGCGGTCAAGATTTATAGGATTGCCACTTCTGATTTTAAAAAGATGGATTACTACCTAAAGGGCGACCCAAGATTCAATGTAAAGACCAAAAACAAAAGAAAAATAATCTACTCTTGGGTGACAAAGGAGTTTAAAAACCTGACAAGACTTGAAAATGCGGGAGTCAGAGTTCCAAAACCTATAACCAGTGCAAACAATGTATTGCTAATCGAATTCATTGGAGATGAGAATGGAAATCCTGCACAGCCTGTCAGAAACCAGCCTCCACAAGATCCGGATGAATTCTGGAACCTGCTGCTTGTTGATTTAAAACGATTCGTGAATGATGCAAAGCTCGTTCACGGAGACCTTTCCAACTATAATATCCTGAATTTGGATGAAAAACCTGTTATTATTGACGTTTCACAATCCGTGGTTCTGGACAATCCGATTTCAAAGGAACTGCTTGAGCGAGACATCAACACACTTGTTCGTGAATACACTAAACTTGGCGTTAAAACCAGCTTTGAAGAAGTTTGGGAATATGTGAACCCACAGTTTTAGAAATATGCTAAAATTTTTTTGCCAATTCAAGAGGTTGACCGCTTATTCACCATAGATACTTCTTCGGATATTTTCAAGAAATTCCTTTTCGTCATCAGTTAAATCTAATTCCACCAATTTGTCATTGGCAAAACGTCTAGTGCGAATTATGAATACCATAATTAAAGTCAATAAAAAAGACAATATGCTGGCAATTGGAGATACAAATGCAAATAAAAGGGATAACAGTGAACTTATGACCGGAGCCAACAAAAGATAGAACAATGTTAATGTAACGCCCCTCATATATATTTTCAAGTTTGTTAATTCAATTCCATCATCATAAGAATCCTGCACGGCTGTTTTTATTAAATCCTTGTTTTTGAAATAATCCTCAAAATTAGATTTAACCAATAAAAAGAATAACAGTATGTACAGTAAACTGATTATCAATATCAATAATGAAAAGAATATGTTTGCATTAGTGTAATGGTAAAATTTGAAAAGAAATCCTGTTCCGAAGGGTATCAGACAGACAGAAGCCATTGTAACCATGTTCAATGTCAATATTCCATAGCTTATCTTATTGAAATTAAAAAGAATGACGGTATTTTCCCAAAAATTATATACAATATAAAAACTTACGAAATATATCAAAATGGACGGTGCCAAATAATTAATGAAATATTGGTTTAAAGCAACCCCTGATGAAATATCGTTGATTGTTGGAACAGCAAATTCCAAAACAAGAATGGTCATGGCGATTGCAAAAACACCATCAGTAACAGCAGCATGCCTATCATTTGAATTGTTTAAAAATTTATTATTCGCCATCAAATATAACTAAGTTTTTTATCTTATTTAAGTTATGTTATCTTTAAGACCACTTGATTTAACGAAAATAATAACTATCAAAACATTTAAACATTTAAAGGTAAATAAGATAATATTAATAAGGTGATATTTATGCCAGAAACAGATTATTTGAAAATACCTCAAAATAGAGTGGGGGCATTAATAGGAAGCAATGGTAACGTTAAAAAATCCATTGAAAAAGCAACTGGAACCATCCTAGATATTGATAGTGATGAAGGCACAGTCTATATTACACCTAGAGATGACATGGAAGACCCATTGGGAGTCTGGAATGCAAATCATATTGTTAAAGCGGTAGCCCGTGGATTCAATCCGGAAGTTGCTCTCAAGCTAATTAGCGATGACATTTATTTAGAAGTGATCAGTTTACCATTATACATCGGCAAATCCAAAAAGGCCCTTGCAAGACACAAAGGAAGGATTATTGGAAAAGACGGAAAAACACGTGAAATCATCATGGAAATGGCTGAAGTTGACATGGCAATCTATGGAAAAACAGTTTCACTTATCGGTGAAATGGACAACATCATGGTTGCAAAGGAAGCCATTGAAATGATTCTTAACGGATCAAGGCACAAGTCAGTTTACGGATTTTTAGAACACAAAAAAGAAGACCTGAAGATGAGAGAATTCAAGGACCTTGTCGGAATTGATGATGACAAGATTGAGTTCAAGGACGGCATCGACTTTGATGAGAAGGATTATTAGGAGTTAACTGCTCCTAACACTTATTTTTAATATAATCGTGAACATGAACATATGTCATTTCTTTAGGAGTGACAATAATCCCTATTTCACAAAATTACTCTTTAAGACAATATTCTATAATATATTTAGAGTCATACTTTTTTCTCAATTTTCCCCATCAAATAAATATTACAACCATGAGTCAATTAAAATAATACTTACATATAAAAATTATGTTAATAGTTGAAAACTTTTATATACTGTAACCAACATATATAGATAGTGCAGTGTAAATACTATGTTTTTTACATGTTTTTAAATTATTATTTTACCATAAATTTAGATAAGATAGATAGGGGAGGGTATGAATATTACTTTTCAAATGCTCTCTCACTTTATTTAAATATAGTAACTATAATACATTTAATCATATCAATTATGAAGGAGGAAAAATTTTGGCTCAACAAGGAATTGATTGGGATGTGGATTTCGACAGATTGACTCCGTCCCAATTCTTTAGAAAGAACAAACAGATGTTAGGATTTACTGGAAAAATCCGTTCATTGACTATTGTCTTCCACGAACTGATTACAAACAGTTTTGATGCATGTGAAGAAGCTGGAATATTGCCAGACATCGACATCGAATTAAAACGTGTCGACAAGGAACATTACATCTTAAGACATAAGGATAACGGACCAGGTATTCCTGAAGACTATGTAATGCAGGTATACTGTATGATGTTTGCAGGATCCAAATTCAGAAACATCCAATCCAGAGGACAGCAAGGTTTAGGTTGTAGTGGTTGTGTGCTCTTATCACAAATGACTACTGGTAAGCCTGCCCGTGTAATTTCATGCTACAAGGATGGAGACGAAATAAAAGGAGTGAAAATGAAATTCCAAATGGATGTTGAAAACAACCGTGGAATTTTAATGGAAAGGGAAGATTACCCTGCAGAACAGACTGGAGTATGCATTGAACTGCAATTTAAAGACGTATCATACTCACTTGCAGAACAGGGTGCTTTTGAATACATCAGAAGAACCATGATTGGAAACCCTCATGCAAAAATCACTTTCAGAGACCCATCCGGACACAAATACATCTTCAAAAGGGCAGCAAACGTTGTTCCAGTACAACCAAAAGAAGTGTTACCTCACCCTAAAGGTGTAAGCGCTGACGATTTAATGACAATGGCAAAAAATACAGACAGCAGAAGATACAAAAGCATGCTGACTTCATCAATGTCAAGAATGTCCAACAAGAGGGTTGATGAAATTGCAGAGATGACTGGAATCGACATGAACAAACGTCCGAAAGCCATGACCTTCCCTGAAGCAGAAGCCATCGTTCACTGCTTTAAGAAGATGAAATTCATGGCACCTCCAACAGACGGACTTATACCAATCGGATCTGAACAGGTGGAAAAAGGTATGAAACAAATCCTTAAACCTGAATTCGTTACCACAATCACAAGAAAACCAGTGACCTATCAGGGTGGTGTTTCATTCATTATTGAAGCAGGTCTTGCATATGGTGGAGATTCCGGAAGAGTTGTAAATGAGAAAAGAAAATCCGAAATCATGAGATTTGCAAACAGGGTTCCATTAACATTCGATGCTGGAAGCTGTGCCATTACAGAAGCACTCAAAAGTATTGACTGGAGACGTTACGGTTTAAAAGATATGGACAATACCCCATTGACTTTATTTGTCAATATTATTTCAACTCAAGTGCCATACCTTTCAACAGGTAAACAGAGTGTATCCCCTGAGCCTGAAATCGTTCATGAAATCAGACAAGCAACCATGAAATTAGCCCGTAAACTTCAAAAGCATATTCGAGCCAAAAGAGCAGCTAAAGAAAAGGAAAAACGTTCAAAAGTATTTGAAGAATACGTTCCGGTCATTATCGAAGAAGCTGCAAAGCTCGGTGAAACCGGAGTTCCTGAATACCATGAAGTGCTTGCAAAAGTGACCAAGAGAGCTCTTGCAGAGTTGCTTGGTGAAACAGTTGAAGAGGAAGAGGAAGAAGAAGAACTTGATGCAATCATCATGGAGGAAGTTGACGAATTCGGACATGCAGTTGAAGAAGGTCAATCTGCATTAGACAACTTCCAGGAAGATGATGTTGAAGATGGTTTTGAGGATTAGGTGATTTAGATGGCTGAAAAAAGAGGACAATCACACAAAGAAAAAAGAAAAGAATATACCTTCAATAAGCTTAAAGGATTAGGTCAGGAAATTATTGAAGACATTGAAAAGAATAAAGTTCCTTCAGTTAGAGTTCCATCCCGTGGTACTGGAAACATCGTTTATGATGAAGCTAAAAGATACTACGTATTAGGTGACAGGTACGGTAAAAGATCATTAGGTAACGTAAAGCAAATCAGAAAAATGGGCCAAATGGTTTATGTTGCCAATTTCTGTAAAGACCTTGTTGCTCGTGAAAAAACCGCAACCATCAGGGAAATGTATTACGTTTCCGAAGGTTGGGGAATCAGTTTCAAAAACCAGCAGGAATCAAACATTGTTGGAGAAGACCTGGAAGTAACCCTCGGTACCACCCGTGAAGATTTAGGATTAATGCCTGAAGAGGACGGAGCATCCGTTTATGGAGACTTGACCTTACATGATGAAGTGGAAATCAATGCTTCAAAAATGGGAAAATCAGGTTATACAATCTCACCAACAATAGATCAGGTGGATTTCCTTGACCATAACGTTGATAAAGTACTTGCAGTGGAAACCATGGGAATGTTCCACAGATTAGTGCAGGAAGATGCACACAAAAGATTTAACTGTTTGATTGTTGGGCTTAAAGGACAGGCTGCTCGTGCTACAAGAAGATTCCTTAAAAGAGTCAATACAGAACTTAACTTACCAGTTTATATCTGTAACGACGGAGACCCTTGGGGATTCCACATTGCACAGGTAATCATCTCTGGAAGTGCAAAATTAGCTCACGTTAATAAGGATTTAGCAACCCCTGATGCTAAATTCATTGGAGTAACTGCATCAGACATCATCAATTATGATTTACCAACAGATAAACTCAAAGATGTTGATGTGCTAAGACTCAAAGAGCTTTCTAAAGACCCAAGGTATAAAGATGAATTCTGGCAAACAGAAATCAAAAAGATGCTTAAAATTGGTAAGAAAGCAGAACAGCAATCTTTCTCAAAATATGGGCTTGAATACGTTGTAGACGAATATTTCCCAGCCAAATTTGAAGAAATGGAAAATCAAGCATAGTCTTGATATTTTCCTCCTTTTTTTATTTTTTAACATTTCATTAATGCAAATGTTTATATACTAATTCTAACATATACCCCTACAGGTATAGGATGTGATATCATGAAAGAATGTATGGATAGTGACAACCTTCACAGAAGACTCAAAAAAATCAACGGCCAAGTCAATGCAATTGATCGCATGATAGATGAGGACATCCCTTGTGAACAGATATTAATGCAAGTAAATGCAGTCAAATCAGCATTGCACAAAGTCGGACACATTATTGTTGAAGGACATCTCGAACATTGCGTAAAGCAAGCAATTAAAGATAAAGATGCTGATGAAGCAATAAGTGACATTTCAACAATTTTGGAATACTACTCTAGACTTTAATTTTTTTTAAAGTGACTTTATACCCTATGGGGTATACCTATAATTTGAGGTTGATAAAAATGAAATTCACACAGAAAGAAAAAATTGACATCATAATTATTGCAATTTCTGCAATAAGTTTAATCACCAGTTTTACCCTATCTCTCGATTATATATCATGGATTGCTGTAATTCTATGTGGGGCACCAATAATTAAAGAATGTTGTGAAGGATTAATAACTGAATTTGATATCAAAGCGGATTTGCTTGTCTCAATTGCAATTATAGCATCAATAATAATTGGCGAAGTTTTTGCGGCAGGTGAAATTGCAACAATCATGGCAATAGGAGGATTTCTAGAAGAGTATACCGTATCAAAAACCCAGGGAAAAATTGAAGAACTAGTAAAAATGACCCCACAAATCGCAACAAGAATCAAAAATGGAGTTGAAGAGACAATTCCCGTTGAAGATGTCCAAATTGGAGATATACTGAAAGTATTGCCAGGCGAAAGCATACCTACCGACGGAGTCATTGTAAAAGGCGAAGCTTCCATCAACCAATCCACATTAACCGGAGAATCCCTCCCAATAGACAAGAAAGAAAATGATGAAGTGTTCAGTGGCACAATCAATCTTTACGGATCATTTACAATGAGAACAACAAAAATCAGCCAAGAGAGTTCCTTTCAAAAATTAATAAGATTGGTTGAATCATCCAAGCCTGAGAATGCAAGAATCGTCAGGACTGCAGACAAATGGGCAACACTCATAGTGGTAATAGCATTTGCTGCAGCTGTATTGACCTATCTCTATACCTTCGAAATATACAGGTCAGTTACAATCCTGGTTGTATTCTGTCCATGTGCACTGGTTCTGGCAACACCGACCGCAATAATGGCCGCAATTGGAAATCTGACAAAATATGGAATTCTTGTCAAGGACGGCGAATCACTGGAAGAACTGGCGAAAGTTGACGAACTGGTATTCGACAAGACCGGAACATTGACAAACGGCACTCCTGAAATCGTTAAGATAATATCTGACAATCCAAAGGAAATGATGTATCTGCTTGCATCACTCGAATCAAAATCTGAACACCCTATTGCAAAATCAATCGTCAAATATTACAATGATGATGACTTGGCTGATGTTACAGATTTCAAGATGCATCTCGGCAATGGAGTCAGCGGAATCATAAACGGCTCAAAAATAATGGCGGGAAACAAAAAACTTCTAAAAAAGGAAAGTATTGATTTAGAATCCGATATGGGACCTCAAAATGGAGAAATTCAAATATTTGTTGCAAAGGATGGGAAAATACTTGGAAGCATAGAGCTTGCAGACACCCTGCGTAAAAATTCAAAAAGGACAATAAGAAAGCTGAAAGGATTGAGAGTCAAGACTACCCTGCTTACAGGAGACAATGAAAAGACCGCCAACCACATTGCAAAACAGGTGAAGGTCAGAAATGTCTTATCCAACTGCCTTCCGGAAGATAAAACCGAATACATTAAAAGAGAGCAGACCCTTGGGCACAAGGTGGCTATGATTGGAGATGGGATAAACGATGCCCCATCACTACGAAAAGCCAATGTCGGAATAGCCATGGGAGACATTGGAAGTGATGTCAGTGTTGATGCGGCAGATATAGCTTTGATCAATGACAATATTGAAGACATTCCACATTTAATCGGAATTGCAAGAAGAACAATAAGAATAATCAGCATAGGCATTGGTTTTGCATTGGCCCTGAATTTCATTGCAATGGCACTGGCAATTTTAGGAATCCTAAACCCGATTGAAGGTGCACTGATTCACAATATAGGGTCTGTGATAGTCATTATCTACTCATCAACCCTTGTGAAATACAAGCTTTCAAGAAGAGACTGCAAGGACCCAAGAAAGTTAGGCATGACTAAACATTTAAATAAGTCAAAAGTATAATATTAACTATCGATAATAAGGTGATTTATCATGGCTGAAAAAGAAATCAAAGTAGTGGGCATGCACTGCCCGTCATGTGTAAAAGCTGTAGAATTATGTTTAACAGATGTTGACGGAATTGAAGAAGCAAAAGCTGATTTGGATTCCGGAATTACAACAATCACAATGTCTGGCGACGTAAGTGATGCAGACATTAATGAAGCCGTTGAAGAAGCAGGCTTTAAAGTAGAATAATCATTCTACTTAAATTCTTTTTTTAATATATCCAATATTTCATTGTTTTTGCCGATTAGAAGGTTGTGCCTTACATCAGCATAAGTGCCGATTGATATTTCATCATCCCCTAACTCTGTCTGGCCGTGTCCTCTCAAATCAACCCTTAAAACCTGAAAATTCTCTTTAAGATTGCTAGCCAAGAATTCCCAATACAATAGATTGTCCGAAAGCCCATGGATAAAAACCAAAGTTTCACCACTTCCTTCAAGTTTGTAATTCAAATTTATCCTATTCAAAATAACAGCACAATTAAGTTTAAATGATGATATATATAATTTTTAGCAAAATTTTTATAGAATTGTGAAGAGAATTACAAATATGAAATTTAATAAAAGTTTAATTCTGCTTGCTGTTTTGGCATTGGCCGCACTCCTGGTTGCTGGCACAGGATATGCCGTTGACAATGCCACTTTAGAAGAGAAGGATTTCGATTCCCACTTTAAAATGAAAGTTCCTAAAGGAATCACATTTGAAAAAAAGGAAGGGTCTCCCAGCAATAATACCAACACCAGTGTAAACTACAAAAACTATACCGAAAAAATCAACATCATTTACTCCGAATCTGGTGCTAAAGACAATCTGTTAAAATATTATGAGGACACCGCCAAAAATGATAAGAATATAACCATAAAATCTTACAACAACACCACAGTAATCCATTTTAAAGGAAACAACATCATTGGAGAGGAGAATTATCATGACCTGGCCATTTCCGGGGACAGCACCAAGTACCTATTAATCCAATGTGATAATGAAACTTTAATGAAAACAATGGCTGAATCCATCAAATTCAGATAAACTTTTTTCTTTTTTTACAAAATCACCTCAATTGAAAATATCAAATTATATATAATTTAAAAAACAGATTTAAATCCATATAATATTTAAATTATTATAAAAAAAGGGATAAAAATGAAAACTGTTGCAATTAATGGTTATGGAACCATCGGTAAAAGAGTGGCTGATGCTGTCTCCGCTCAAGATGATATGAAAGTAATTGGTGTAAGTAAAACTAGACCAAACTACGAAGCAAGAACCGCTGTTGAAGAAAAGGGATATCCTTTATACATCGGAATTCCAGAAAGAGAACAATTATTCAAAGATGCAGGAATTGAAATAGCAGGTACCGTTGAAGACATGATTCAGGAAGCTGATGTTGTTGTTGACTGTACCCCTGGAAGCATCGGTCCGCAAAACCTTGAAATGTATAAGAAAGCTGGCGTAAAAGCTATCTATCAAGGTGGAGAAGACCATGAACTAACAGGTCTTTCATTCAATTCTTTTGGTAATTATGATGACTCCTACGGTGCAGACTACACAAGAGTAGTTTCATGTAACACTACTGGTTTAACCCGTACATTATCAACAATTGATCCGATTGCAGACATTAAAAAAGTGAGAGCAGTAATGGTAAGAAGAGGATCAGACCCATCTGAAATTAAAAAAGGACCAATCAACGCTATTGTCCCAAACCCTCCAAAAGTACCATCTCACCACGGACCAGACGTAAAAACCGTTATGAAAGGTATCGACGTTACAACCATGGCATTGCTCGTGCCTACTACACTAATGCACCAACACAACATCATGGTTGAAATCAACAACGATGTTGAAACCGAAGAAATCATTGAAGCATTGGAAAAACGCTCAAGAGTGATTGTCGTGTCCGCTGAAGAAGGTTTAGGTTCAACTGCCGAGCTAATGGAATATGCCAAAGAACTTGGAAGAAACAGAAATGACCTATACGAAATTCCAGTTTGGAGAGAATCCATAAATGTTGTGGACAATGAACTGTTCTACATGCAAGCAGTGCATCAGGAATCTGATGTAATACCTGAAAACATTGATGCAATTCGTGCACTTTTAGAAATGGAAAGTGACAGCGAAAAATCAATTGCAAAAACCAACAAAGCTATGGGAATATTCTAAATTCCCTCTTTTTTTACTATTTTTTTACTGATTTAACATGAAACATAATGTACTTTTTGGACCTGCCGGAAGCCCTGTAAACTATAAAGGTGCAGCTTATAAGGCACCCAAATACATTCAAGACGAAGGGCTAAACTCCTATGAATACCAATCACCCTATGGTGTGAGGATTGGTGAAAAGGCAGCAACCACATTAAAAGAGGAATCTGAAAAGCATGACATTCTAATTTCAATGCATGCCCCATACTACATTAACTTATGTGCAAAGGAAGAGTCAAAACTCGATAAGAGCATCGGACATCTGGTATCTGCAGCCCGTGCCGGCGAATGGATGGGAGCATACCGTTTGGTGTTCCATCCGGGAGCTTACCTTAACAGAAAGCCGGAAAAGGCAATGGAAATATCAAAAAATACTGTTAACAGATTGTTTGAAGAGCTCGAAGCCGAAGGCATTGAAGAGTTTACTTTTGCCCCGGAAACTACAGGAAAACGTACTCAGCTTGGAAATGTCTCAGAAGTTGTTGAACTATGCGCCACATTCGACCATTTCGAGCCGACAATTGATTTTGCGCATGTCCATGCAAGAGGCCGAGGATTCTTAAATGAAAAAGAGGATTACAATTGCATATTTTCAATAATTGAAGATAACCTGGACATTGACATCCTGCACTGTCACTTTACCACCATAGAATATGGCAAAGGCGGTGAGGTAAAGCATCACACATTGGACGAAAGTGATGAATACGGTCCAAACATTAGAGATCTGCTCTCTAATCTAATCGACAATGGCTGGAATGCAAATATCATTTGTGAAACTCCGCAAAGAGATTTGGATGCACTTAAAATGAAGGAAATATATGAAGAAATGATTTAATAGTCTTTAACAGAGCCTATTAGATCATCCATATCCTTAAATAATGCATTAATGTCATCATTGTCATCCTTATTGGAGCTTAGTTGGATTACAAGTTCGTTTATCAGCTCTTCCATCTTATCAATGAAAGTGTTTAATACCCTTATTTTATCTTCAATTTGCCTATTGACAACCTCACTGCTTTCCAGTTCCATCATCTTTTGGGTTATCTTTAACTGATTTGCAAATAACTGATTGGATCTGTCTATTGCTGCAGTGAAATTGGAATATGATATGTGTGATGGGTCAAACAGCTTATCAACCAGTTCCCTAGCTTTCGCCTGTTTTGAGTTATATTCCTCTTCCAGTTGTTTGACTTTTGATTCATAATTAGAATGAATTTTAAAACCCTGAACGGGGTCATGATATACTTCCTTACCGCATTGTGAACAGAAATGCTGGTTTGGAACTAACTTCGCCCCACAGTAAATACAAAAATGATTGTGATTATCTTCTACCATGACTACATATTTGATTAAACTAATTTAAAAAAGTATTAGATTCAGTCCAGATTATCAGCAATTTCCTGACCCAAGTCAGTCAACTTATATATCCTGTTCTTACGGTCTTGCTCATTAATACACTCGGCAATTTTACAATCTTTCAATTCTTTTAAAACTTTTGAAATATGACTCAATCTGATATCTGCATGATTAGAAATTTGAGTTGGAGTTTCGTTTCCCTCTTTCATTGCTTTTATCGCTTTTACTCTATACGAGGAAATCTTTATATAAGCAAGCGTCTTTAGTGTATTGTCGTCCATACTATCATTCCGGTTATAATTAATAACTCCAAAATGATATTTAAGTTTATATACACTACACTAATAACTTTATGTCAAAATTAATATTCAAATTATATAACATTAAAACTATTGAACTTTTTTCAACCTTAATACTACAATCTCGGAATCAGTTCCCCACCTCATCGGAGTGCCCATAGAACCGACACCCGTTGTTACATGGATATATTTTCCCAAGTCATTTTTGAACAAGCCCTTATTGTATTTGAATATCAAATCACCTATCCAAACAACCGGATAAAACTGTCCGCCATGAGTGTGGCCGGACAATTGAACATCAAAGCCCAACGAGGAAAATTTCTCCCAGAAATAAGGCGGATGATAAATAATAATGTTTACCATATCATCCATGATTACGGATTCGTCAAGTTCAGGTTCGTCCCTATCATCAAAGCTAAAAGTTTGGCCATGAATGTTTAAACATTCATATTGCATTGACTGATTATCCAAAACAGTGATTCCCGCTTTTTTGCATGCGTTGATTACACTTTCTATTCCATGATAGAAGTCGTGATTACCCGGAGTAAACAAGACCGGCATCTTAACATCCTTTAGAGCCATCAAATCATCTTCCTCAACAACAGATGACCCGTCAGCCAAATCACCGGAAATGATGGCCAGTTCACAATCCAAATCATTTAATTTGTCATGAATATCTGAAATAATTTTTTTGTGACGTATAGGTCCAAAATGCACATCTGAAAGGTGTGCAATGTTTATGTCCCTTTTTAGATTTGTTAATTCCAAAGTTTTCTCATTAACAACCAAATTGTGGGCTTTCCAATAATTATAAATTCCCAAAACAGGCACAATAGCCAATAATATGAAAATAACTTCAATCGGTAGGGTTATGAATCTTCCAACAATGTAAATGATTACAATATCTATAAAAAACATCACCGATGCCCACATCCACAGCCCGTCAACCGCCATTAAAAATCTTGTCAGCGCTCTGGATTTTTTTAACTCAAAAAACATCGGCACGAAATGATTCAGACCTATGAATAAAGTCAATATTAATAAATAGCCATCTTCAATGCCTCCCACTAACAAAAAGATATATTTAAGCAAGAAAAATTCAAACAGCATGTAAAATGGCGTTATAAACATAACCTTATTTATTCTAGAACTCATGAATCCAACTCCTAAAAACAATTTTGTTACCACAACTATTTAAATTATTAAAGCTAATGTTTGAATGTGTAACAAAAACTCGGAGGTGATTATTTGAAAAGTGACAATAAAATACCAGAAATCAAAACAACCAATCAAAAATCAGCGAAAATCGAAAGCGAAAATAAGGAATATGCGGAACTGGTTGTAGTCAAACCTGTTGGTTATCCATTCGATTTCACGATGATGGATGAAAACATTGAAATCAAAAACATCAATCTATTCGAAGAGTATGCACGGGAACAATGGCTGGGTTTGGTTGTCTGTGAAAACTCATTTTTATTTGATCAAAAAATAATCCCCGACTACGGTTTTGAAATCGTGACTGCAAAACCGAACAACTCAATAATTTCCGACAACACAAAAATCAAGATTATTGTGGATAAAATAGAAAACAAGCAGGAAAATGTCAAATTCGACATCACCCTGAATGACATTGTCGGCCAGGAAAATGCCAAATCCAAAGTCAAGGTCATAACAAAATACCTTGAGGACCCTGAAAGCTTTGGACCTTGGGCACCAAAAAACATTCTGTTTTATGGACTTCCCGGCACAGGCAAAACCATGCTTGTAAAGGCACTGTCCAATGAGCTTGACGTTCCGTTATATCTGGTCAAGGCAACCTCATTGATTGGAGAACATGTTGGAGATGCCTCATCTAAAATCCATGACCTGTTCAAAAAGGCGTCTGAAAATGCACCTTCAATAATATTCATTGATGAAATTGATGCCATTGCACTTCACAGGTCATTTCAGTCATTAAGGGGGGACGTCTCCGAGATTGTAAACTCACTTTTAACTGAAATGGACGGCATTGAAGAAAACAAATCAGTCATTACAATAGCAGCCACAAACAATCAAAGCAGTTTGGATCTGGCAGTCAGAAGCAGATTTGAAGAGGAAATCGAATTCAAATTGCCTGACGAAAATGAAAGACTGGAAATTTTGGAAAAAAATCTCAATACAATGCCTCTGGATCATGAATTGGATTTGGAAAGGATTGTCAAATTAACCAAAGGACTGTCCGGCAGGGACATCAAAGAAAAGATATTGAAGACTTCACTTCACAATGCAATATCCAATGATTCATACACAATCACAATGGAAAATATCGAATATGCCTTAAATTCATTTAAAATTAAAAATAGTGATGTTAAAGGAATGTTTGAGTAAATTTCTAATTAAAATCAAAAATATACTCTGCTGCATCAATAACATCTTTATTTTCTTCTTTTGCAGCTTTTTTCAGATTTTTAGAAATATCATAGAAAATTTTGTTGACGATGGAATTTGTTAAATTATTTAGAATTTTGACACTTCCATCTACATCAGCCAACTTAACTGATGCTTTTAGAGTTTCGCGTTCTCTTATCTCTTCCATAGATGCTCTTAAATTACCAAGAATCTCATCAACTTCCATTATTTTAAACGATTCTTTAAGCAAAATGAACTCTTCATTGATGATATTTTCCGCTTCACCGAATTCCTTAATTCTGAGCCTGGTATTTTCATCGGCAATTTC
Organism: Methanobrevibacter thaueri; assembly: GCF_015062905.1. Lineage (GTDB taxonomy): Archaea > Methanobacteriota > Methanobacteria > Methanobacteriales > Methanobacteriaceae > Methanocatella > Methanocatella thaueri_A. The sequence continues at coordinate 19,366 of NZ_SUTK01000008.1, read as the reverse complement.
ACGCAGGTCATCAATATTGAATGACTTGACGCCCAATTCACAAACATCATCTGAAATATCACGAGGATTGGCAATATCGACCATCATTATGTTTTCATAATCCATATCTATTCCCAAAAGGCGCTCTTTTGTAATTATCGCATGTGGAGCACTTGTAGCACTTATCACCAAATCAGCAGTGGCCAAATACTCTTCCAAATCAGCAAATAGTATCGCTTCACCACCTAAATCCTTGGCAAGGTCAACTGCAACATAATAAGTACGGTTGGCAACGAAAATAGCGTTCAGATTCTTTTCAGCCAAAGCTTTTGCAACCAATTTACCCATTTTTCCGGCACCGATTACAAGAACAGACTTATCATCCAAACTGCCGATGTGCTTTTCTGCCAAGTCTATTGCCGCTGAACCTATGGAAACAGCACCCTTGTTGATATTGGTCTTGTTCCTGACAACCTGGCCAACATGGATTGCCTTTGTAAAAACAGCATCAAGAGATTTGCCGCAATGATGGTTTTTAACCGCCTTGTGCTTGGCATCCTTGACCTGGCCCAAAATCTGGTCCTCTCCAACAATCATTGATTCAAGACCTGAGGTCATCCTAAGCAGATGCATAACAGCAGATTGTCCATATTCTATTATGATGCTTTGATTTTCATGAGACAAAAGCTCATCATCTTCTGAAATGAAATCATTGTTAATGTAATATTCCTTCCTATTGCAGGTGGAAATCTCAACATATTCATTTATAGAATATTTTTCCTGCAATTGCCCAAACAATTCATCCATGTCCTTTGAAATATTCTCCATGGATTGGATATCTGCAATCTTGTGGTCAACCCTCAAATTAAGTATCAATTTAATCCCCTTATCAAATTATCAATATAAACTTTAGCGTCATCAATCTGCCTATTCTTAATTAACTCATTTATCTTTTCATCCTCAAAAATCTCATAAAGGCACTTTCTGCGTTCCTTTTGATTTTCAACGACATCCTTTAATTTTAACCTTGCATAATCCTGAAGCTCAATTTCTAAAATATCCTCTTCAGTAATTATGGATTGGATCTTTTTTCTCAATTGACGGGCCATCAATGGACTTTTTCCATTGGTAAAAATAGATATTTCAATGTCTGCGATATTAAAACTTGTAGGAACAATAACATTGCCCTTTAATGGATAATCTGCCCGATTAATTAATTTGTCGCCAGAAATTTTAGAAACATAATCAGACATTTCTTCATCACCGCTGGCAACCACAACCAAATCAGCCCAGTTGACCAGCTCATCAACATCCTCTGTGGCGCATAATTCTGCCCCCTTATCAATCAAATCGGAAGACAGATTATTTCCGGCCAGCTTAACGTTAGCTCCATGGTCCAAGAATTTATTGGCCCTTCTTGCTGCAACTTCACCGGTGCCTAAAATAAAAACATTTAAAGTTGATGTTTTTAGATAAATAGATGTCCAATCCATTTTAATCAGAATTTTCAAGAGATTTTGCATGCAATACTTTTACAGCAGCTCTCAAATCATTATTGCATTCAGTCAAAACATTCATTGCTTCAAGTTTGGAAATATTGAATGTTTCAGCCAATGCTTCAGCTCTTTGATCAGGATCAGGTTTTTTTACTCCAACCAATCTTTCGGATAACTGCTTTTTTAAATCCAAATACTCTTCATGACTCATTCCCATATTCCTTAAAGTCATGTCTCTCAATGGGCATGGTTTTGATGGTTTACAGCACCATACAAGTGAACCGAAACAGGTTCCAGCCCCCTCACCTAATCTAGTTTCTTTACCAAATTGAATCTTAATGTTAATGAACTCCTGAGGAGTTAAGTTAACTTCCTGTAATGCGTTTAAAACTGGGCATGGTTTTACTGGCGGACAGCAAAAAGCAAGTCCTCTTACATCTCCCCCTCTACAAATGTGAGATGGTGCATCTTCCCAAGTCATAATATCCTCCAAAAATAATTTTCATTTCTCCAAGTAAATTTATAAAATAATAATATAATTTATTTAAAGTATGAATATATAATCTTTTTTGTAGAAATACCATTAGGTCTTACCTACACAAATTTTAAATATCTTATAAAACTTATTCTTTAATGAAATGTTAATCGAAAATATTGCCGTCACCGTAAATAGAAAAAACATTAAGAACATGTATATCCGTATCCAGCCACCAGATGGAAATGTAAAAGTATCTGCACCCTTGTTTGTAAGTGATGAGGAGATAATTGCATTTGTCAAGTCAAAAAGGGAATGGATCTTGAAAAAACAGAAGTACATTTTGGAAAATGACATAAAAGCCCCCCTAAAATATGTCAATGGTGAAAAACACTACCTGTGGGGAAAGGAGCATACACTGCAGCTAATTTCAAACCATAATGTGAAGCATGTATTGGTTAATGAAAATATCATTTATCTGCCAATTCCAAAAAGAAGCACAATAGAAAAAAGAAAAAATATTCTAGACGAATTTTACAGGCAGGAACTGAAAAGGGCAATTCCAGAAGCTTTAGACAAATGTAGCAAAATCGTTGGAAGAACACCTAAAAGCATCACTGTTCGAAAGATGAAAAACTGGGGAAACTGCAAGCAGGACGGCAGAATCACACTTAATTTGAATCTTGCAAAAAAAGATAAGGAATGCCTTGAATATGTGATGATACATGAACTGTGCCATCTGATTGAATTCAATCATGGAAAAAATTTTAAAAAACTGATGGACAAATTCTGTCCTGATTGGAAAATAATAAAAAAAAGATTAAATGAATAAGAAGATTTATCTGTCTTTGAGCATATCTTCTTTTTCATCTGGAGTTAATTGATTAACAATTTCTTCAGGAGTACCAACATCCAAGAGTTTTCCTCCCCTCATTAAAGCCGCTCTGTCACAAACATCTAAAACAAAGTCCATATCGTGAGAAACGATAATGAAAGTTTGTTCTAATTCTGTACGGGCTTTTAGAATAGAATCGGTAACATTAACACGAGTAATAGGGTCCATGGTACCTGTTGGCTCATCCAAAACGATGATTTTAGGTTCTTTGATTAATACCTGTGCCAAAGCAATCCTGTGTTTTTCTCCCACACTTAATTGGTCAGGATATTTATCTAAAATCACATTAGCTTCACCTTCACCGAAACCAACAGTAGTTAATGCATGAATAGCTTTAATCTTACCGAATTCAGCAGGCAAGTTCAAACTAATAGCATCGGTTAAGTTACCTAAAATTGTTCTGTGAGGATAAAGTGAATATTCTTGGTGCAATAAACCTATATAAGGAACAATACGACCACGGTTGAGAGGACCTCCTTTTGTCATGTCAATCCATTCATCACCAAGTTTGATGTCAATTTCACCGCTACTTGGCTCAGTTAATCCGATTAGCATTCTTGTGGTAGTTGTCTTACCGGAACCACTTAAACCGACAATTCCAAATATCTCTTCATGGTGGATGTTTAGGTTGATTCCGTCAACCGCTTTAACTACACCACGTTCAATGGAATAATAATGTTTTTTGAGGTCCTTAATGATAATTTCTTCTTCACCAAACTCAGGAATTTCTGGTTTTGCAGGAACAGGAACTGTTTCTAGGAAATTATCTACAACTGTTTGAGGATCTCCCTCTTCTTTAATTTGACCGTCTTCCAACCAGATTACATTGTCTGCAAGTTCTGTCATTACTTCAGGCCAGTGAGAAGTGATAAGCATGGTAATATTTTTGTCTTTAACACCTTCTTTCAAGGTATTGTGAAGTTTTACAGCAGTTTGAGGGTCTAATGTACCAGTAGGTTCATCTGCTAAAAACATCATAGGATTTTTAGCCAATTGCCTTGCAAGCACAACTCTCTGCTTTTCCCCACCACTCAAATCACGGGCAACGTGGGTAATCCTGTGGTTCATCTGAACCATTTCCAATAATTCCAAAGCAAAATATAATCCTTCTTCATACTCTACATTATCAGGCACTGCCCTCATTACATTTTCAATAACAGTTTCTTCATCATACAAAGCGAAATTACGTTGTAACATGATGGAAATTCTTCTTTTGATACTTGCAAATAATTTTCTTTCAGCATTAAAGAAATCAACTTCCCTAGCTTCATATGTTCCGCCACAGTTACATTTTTCACCTTCATGAGATGGGGATTCAACAGCCAAACAATCTGGACAAACAGCAATATTCATTATAATATTACCTGCATCAGGGGTGTATTCCTTTGTTCCCCTAAGCATGTTGATTAAAACAGATTTTCCGCTTCCACTACGTCCCAAAATACCTAAAGTCTCTCCTTCAATAATCTTTAAATTAATATCTTTAAGAACATCAACACCATCAAAAGTTTTTGTAATATTCTTAAGAGTTATAAAATCCATGAAATCACCTATTGATTTAATCTTTATTTTAAACTATTAATAATACTTTCTAATAACAATTGTTTTAAATTTTTTAAAAATCAGTAATATTAAAATCCAAATTTCCAGAAATAACTGAACGAGCTATTGAAAATCCATCAACACCGGTATTAATCATTTTTTCAAGATTTTCCCTGCTGTTAACTGAATTATTACCAATAACCTTAATATTAACATTATTAGAAATTTCACTTAAAAGTTCCCAGTCAGCTTCAAAAACACCCTTCTTCATTGCATCAATATGCAAATAGTCAGCGCCGGCATCGTCTATCAACTTTGCAATTTCCAAAGTATCAGTTCCTTCTACATTTGCCCGAATTTTGACTGACACTTGGCTTTTTACATTATCAACGACTTGAGAAATAAAATTAGATAAATCCGGACGACTCAACATTTCCTGACCACAGCCAATAGCTAAAATTTCCTCTTGGCGACAATGACAATTAATTTCAACAATATCCAAATTTTCGATATTGCCTACATCAATAATCGGCTGTGCGGTTGTTGCCCTCACATTGGCTGAAACTTTTACATCACTGTGAACACTTTTTATTGAATTCACTTCATTTTGAATATGGGTAAAAATCTCATCTAAAGGAAAATCAAATTCTGCCCTTCCCCTCTCGATGATCTTTTTACTTGCTTCAATTGTAGGCGCATCTAAACTGTATCCGCCCAAAGTAGCTACATCAAAACCCAATGGAATAACCTTATTTAAAAAATCAGCGTTAGTTATTCCGGCCATTGGAGCAACTACTCTAATCATAATATCCCTTAATATTCTTTTTCGATTACCCAGGTCCACATTTCATTATTATTAGCTCTGATTTCTTCAAGACCTATATCTGCCATGTAAGCAGCATCTTCAGCATTCTTACCTCTGCCAATACCTGCTTTGAGTTTAATGCCAATCTCTTCATCAATTTCAACCATGATGTCTTCAATTTCCTGTTCGGACAATCCGTTACATGGAGACATGAAATTATCTCCTCCGATGAAGAACAATAATGCTCCTTTTTTAATCAATTTGGTCATTAAATAGTGTTGAGCCTTATTAACCATGAAACTTGTATCAAAAGCAGATTCAATATCTGTTAAAGTTTCTGTAACACTGTTGATGTCAATATGAGCAGCTTGAACAAAACTGTCTTCCTCACTTACCAAACTGTCAATAGCTAAAATTTCTTTTCTTTCACCTGATTGAGCGCTTCCTGCTTTTTGAAGTGCAATGGTAGCTAATTTTTGAGCTTCATGAGGAGTTTCAGCAGCACCGACACCCATACTTATGGTAATTGGGTATCTGTTTCTGATAGACCTTTGAATTCTTAAATGGTCCTCTTCATCCAAACCATTTGAAACAGCAAGTAAATTATCGAATCTTGTAAAGAATACTAAACCTTTCTTGTTTCCAAAATGGTTATTTAAATCTGCAAATAAGCTTGCTTGAAGCATCTGTAAGTCGGATTCAGTTCTTGGTCTCGGAGTTACGGTCCAAGGCCCATAATTGTCAATTTGTATTAATGTCATTTGTATCATTTGATAATCGCCTCTTTCTATTAAGGAATACTATCTACAATAATTTGCGCCAAATTTTTTTTGACACCTAAATTATTCATTATTGTATTTGTAACTGTTACCTTATTAACTATTTGTTTTATTTGTGATTTCAGATTAACATCCTTATCATCAATAACAATATTGTCAAGGAAATCATTGTATAGTGATGCAACGCCAACAGCTGAAACATCAATATCCAAAGCTTTCATGAACTTGTTTGCAGGTCCTGAAACAGCACCTGAACCTATAATTGGTGAAACCGCAATGACATAAGTGTCTTTTAGAGCATCGCGAACACCTTCAAGAGATAATATTGGTAAAATTGAAGTGATTGGATTGGATGGTCCGATAATTACTGCATCTGAATTTCTAATGGCATCAACAACTCCTTCTGCTGGATTGACATTGGAAAATTTGACATCCAACACTTCAGGTTCTGATTGGTGCTTTATTAAAAAGTCATGGAACTCAAGCTCGCCGATATCGGTGACGATTTTTATTTCAGAGTCCTCTTCACTCATAGGAATGATTTTGGATTCGATTCCCATATTCCTGGCCTGGATTTCACATGCCTTTGCAAGGCCATACTTTTCCATCAGTTGGGTTTTCTGTATCTTTGTGGCACGGTCAATATCGCCTATTCTAAGCAGTTCAGGACAACCCAGCTCTTCAAGCCTGTCATGAGTTATGAATGTATCATCCTTAACCCCATACCAAAACTCATCATTTATCATGTCAGACATAGTATACAGTACAGTATCAATGTCTGCTGAGACATAAACTCCGGAAAAGTAATTGTTTTCCAATGTATTTACAATAATTGTCAAATCCTTAGGATCAACAATTTCCTTAAGCCCTTGCAATAATTTTGGAGTGCCAGTTCCTCCAGATAAAACAGTAATCATAATATCAACTACTTTCTAAATACATCCGCTTCTCTAGGCATTAAAACAGGTTTAATGTTTGAATCAACATTTCTCAATATATCAAAACTGTCGAAACCACGAATAATAACAACAGGAAGACCTTCATCAGCCTGTCCCATAATAAGGGATGCAGCTGCAGACAGTTCGTCACAGGTTGCTATTTCAGTTGTTTCCAATTCCCTTCCGTATAAATCCTTTTCACCAACACGTTTCCAGATAGGTGAAATTCCAGAACACCCGATTGCAGTACCGATTGCTCCAAATCGGAACGCTCTTCCCTGAGTATCGGTAATTATAACAGCAATCTCTTCTCCGAATTCATCTTCCAAATATTCTCGAATTTCACGAGCAGACTTGTCTGCATCCTTTGGCATTGGAGTGGCAAGTCCATCGCCAACATTGGACTCATCGATACCTGCATTAGCACAGACAAAACCCTGCTTTGTTTCGGTTATGATGAAATTAGGTCCGACACGTACGACCTCATTTGATTCGTTTAAGATAGCTTCAACCAGTTTAGGGTCCTTGCCGGAATCATTTGAAAGCCTGATTGCATAATCGGATGGTGTCAATTCATCCAACCTGATGAAATTTTCTTCAGACTTTGAAATCAGAGTCTCTGCGATTAAGACAACATCACCATGAATTAAACCGCAACCCTGCTTTTCAATAGCCTCTTTAATAATTTGAGAAATGTCACTATCCCCGTCAATAATGGGAATACCTTCTAAACCAAACAATTCAATACTCATAATAATCATCTAAAAAAACTTAAAAAAAAGAAAAAATTATGGAACATAGACCGCAGTAGTCCATTTTCCATCAAAAACAGCTGCACTGGATGTGACAGGTTTTTCATAATTTGCAAAAGTACCTTCATCAAAAATATATTTTGCAGCCTCTTCAGAAGTTTTAGCTTCGAAATCTACTTTATCAGGCACTTGACTGCCGTATGTTGAAATAAATGCTGCTTCACCATATGGCACTTGTTCAACTAATATTTTATTGTCATTAACAATTCCAATATAACACTCATATTCATCTTCATTGTCGGTTGCAGTTACAGCAGCGGCAATTCTTGGAGTATTATAATCATCTTTTTCATAATCCATAGTAAGCAATGAATATGCCATTGCATCCCTGATATTCATTCCTACACGAATCTTATCCGCTATAACATCTGTCTGAGAACCATTTGATACAACTGCAACATCATTTGCAAAACAGATGCAATTGTAAGAAATATAAGTGCTCTTATAAATATCTTTTTCAAAACCTTCCTTCGGGACAACAGCCACATGGTCATCAAATTTATAGCAATCCCTATTTGGAAATGACCTGCTTGATACCCTGTAGGCTACAAAAGGTTTACCTTCACTATTCATCCCAGTTGATAAAATTCTACCAGTATACATTTTATATCTCCTTAATTAAGTTCAGGACGTTGTACAGCAACCTCTGGAGGCACACCTGGAGGAGTTTCTATAACAATTTCACCAGGTTTAATGGTAACTTGTCCTTGATCAATAACATTAGCTTGAACACCCACGGCACTGCCCGCAATCGCATCCGACCGATCTTGACCGTTTACAGTAACCTTATGCAGATTGGCCACTGGCATAACATAATATTCCTGGTCCCCAGAAACATCAGTTACATTAGGTTTTCCGCCGGAATCTTCAACATCATCCGCAGCATCCGCTTGAACATCTGTAGCTGAAAAATTACTAGTTACAACTAAGAAAATCATGATTGTGAAAAGGATATCAATAAAAGGAACTAAATTGATACTTGGTTGTTGATTTAAAAATTTCTTTTTATGCTTTTTTACATCAATAGCCATCTAATCACCTATTGTCTTAGTTTACTTTCGGTAATCTCAGCATTAACATTACACTTTTCTAAAATAATATTCGCAATACTCTTATCTAACATACTTGGCTTAAAAGAAACCTTGATATTAGCATAAGGGTCAGAAATTAATCTGGTATTTACAACACCCTCAGCTTCTTGAAGAGCTTCAAGGGCACATTCTACATTAGAATCAACTCTAATTTTTACAACAGCATATCCCCAGTTGGTCATTTTTGTAGCGAGTTCAATCTTATCCATTTCCGCTTCAATAAGGCCTTGAATATATGTGTATATTGGCAATAGAACAATAGCCACCAAAAGCCCCATGATTGTAGTTGTCAAGGCAACATAAATACCTTCCGCCATTGCAGCAGAATCCGGATGAACCCCTAATGATTTGAAAGTCATCCAAATACCGATAACAGTACCTATCAAACCTAAAAATGGAGCAAGCTCGATAATGGTCTTGAGGGTGCTTAAACCTTTAGTCATCTTAGCAACCTCAACGATGAAGATCTGCTCCATACTTTCCTCAACTTCAGTTTTGTTCTTATATCCTATTTTTAAAGTTTCGGAAATGATTCTAGAAATAGGATTTTTAAAACCGTTTATCTGTTTTAAAGCTTCTACAGCACCGCCTCTTTCCATTGATGCGGTAACAACACCGAATATTTCGGTTGTATCAACTTTACTAATCCTTCTAAGATATGCTATTTTCCTCAATGCAATAATAAGACCATAAATACCTATGAAAAGAATTATATAAGTGATAATTCCCCCTTGAGTAAAAATGTCAACTATTCCATCAATTAATGGCATAATATACTCAATAATCATTTTTATCCCTAAATATATTATATTGAAAATTGTTTATAAGTAATGTTTTATCAATTCATATACTTAAATATTATTTAAAAAACGATTGGAAACTATTTCATTTTTGCTACAGTATTCCATGACCTTCTAACAAAATCCGGCATTTCATCATAGGAATAGTTAGCCAGGAATTCCTTTGTTGTCGGGTCGGATGGATAGCCTGAACCGATGCCTCCGGATTTGATGAATTCCTTGTTTATCTCAGCAATTTGCGCATCTCTTTCAGCTTTTGCGATAATTGATGCTGCACTTACTTGAATATACGAATCATCAGCCTTGTGCTCAGCAATCACATCAAAACCAGTATCCCTTTTAAGGTTTTCCTGAAACCTTTCAGCCTTAACATCAACAGCATCGACAATGGCTTTTTCCGGTTTCAATCTTAAAATCAATTCTTCCATAGCATTTTTTTCTATTTCGTTGAGATTGATTCCATCAGCTCTCATCTCATCGATTTCACGGGCTGAAATTATTATCATGTCATATTCAAACATTTTGCGTAGTTTACGAGACAGGATTGTACGACGATTTGGAGTCAGCCTTTTGGAGTCCTTAACGCCCATTCTTCCAGGTACCTTTTCCATCTTTTCAGGAACAATTACTCCTGCAATCACCATAGGACCTAAAACAGATCCTCTTCCGGCCTCATCAATGCCTAATATATCCATAAAAATCAAAAAAAATATAAAAAAAAGAAATGAAATAAAATAAATTTATTTCATAGCCCTAAGACGGACTTCAGGTTCTAAAGCAAGAGGTTCAGCAGCAACAATTGCAGTACCTTTTGCCACAACAGTCATAGGATCTTCAGAAATTTCTATTGGTATACCAATTTCATCGAAAATTCTGTTTTTAAGTCCACGAAGTCTTGAACTTCCACCAACAGCAACAGCGTTATTGTAAACACCCATCATCAATTCTGGAGATAATCTTTCTAGAATCACATTTAAACCATCTACGATTTGTTGCATATATGGTTCTACTGCATCTGCAACGAGCATTGAATCAATTACAACTTTTTTAGGCCTGTTAGTTTCAAGAGACTTACCGATTACTTCAACACTTAAGTTTTCAAGCTGTTCGGAACAATGTACCATACCAACTTCAATCTTTGCAGCCTCTGCATCATGAATACCAATTGCTACATCGTATTTTTCCGCTACAAGTTCAACTATTTTGGTATCAATGTCGTCTCCACCACATCTAACGGTTTCAATATCATTAATACCACCAAGGGAAATGATTACAATATCTGTTGAACCGGCACCAATGTCCACAACCATAGTTCCGTTTGGTTCTGCAATAGGCAAGCCTGCACCAATAGCAGCAGCCAATCCTTCACTAATTACTAAAATGTTTTGAGCACCAGCTTTTCTTCCGATTTCTTCAGCAGCATTTTTTTCCACTTCAGAAGCATCACCAGGAATACCAATGACGATTCTACCTACAGTTTCACCTTCATTAATACCGATTTGCATTGCCTTAATAAGTAATGCCTGTGCTTGTACAACGTTTTCTATAACTCCTTTTTTCAAAGGTCTTACTGCAAGAATATCTTCAGGAGTCCTACCGAGCATTTTTTTAGCTTCTTCACCAACAGCCAATACTTCTGCAGGATCGTCTTTTTTAACTGCAACAACAGATGGGATTTGATATAAATCAAATTTATCACCTGAAGGCTTTGCAATTACTGTGTTTAAAGTTCCTAAATCAATTCCTAAACTGTTACTAATAACCTTAGTATTTTCAGTTTGTGGTTCTTCCTCTTCATTTCCAAAAATATTCATGATTAATCCTCCGTTACAATGTCTCTAAAATCGATAACGAAAACCTTATTAGATGTAGCTATACTTTGAACTCTACTAACTGCCTCTTTTTTTTCAACAGACAATAACACTGTTGATAAAACAACCTCATTTGCATCATAAAATGGCCTGAGAAAGGATTTAATAAAGTTTGGTAATTTAACTTCGCTACTTATATCAATATCTATAAATCCAGTAGTTTGTGATTCCTGTAAGATTGCAAAGGAAATCTTCAATTTTTCAATAGTGGACACTATGTTTCTAATCACATCATCCGGAGCGACAAATACCATTAAATTGGGATTCTTTTCCAGAATATTTTTAGAGACCTGAACATATGCCCCACCATCTCTTATGGTTTCAGACTTGAACTCCTTTAATTTGAGCGCGTTTCCATGAAACATGATAAAATCGAATTTCTTATCCATCTTACCACTAGTTAATATAACATGCTCTCTGAATAGAATTTTAATTTGATAATTGGATGCAATAGCTTTATATGCCATATTGTCAACCAATTCAACATTTCCCGCAACAATACCCCAAGCCTTTTCGATTACATAGTCTTCGCTTGATGTAGCCATTGCGGCTTCTCTGAGCATACGTATATTATCTTCAATCATTTAACTACTCGCAATATATTAATATAAATTAGTCGTTTAAACAAACAAGAAACATTATTTAAAAATATTAAATTTAAGGAAAGAACTTCCCAATTTAATACATAAATAAAGAATTTTATTGATGTTTATAAAGTCTAACCATTAATATTTATTAAAAACATTATTATATATATTTTATCTTTTATTGGACTTTTTTTAAAAAAAAGTTGGAAAAATCGTGATTTTAACATATTAAAACAATACCAATAACATCTAAGCAAAATTACTATATAATACAAACTCAATATTTATATATAAGAGAAATTTATCAAATTGGGTAAAAATAACATATCTGCATTAATAAATGTGAATATAAGTGAAAATTACATGGATTATAAGATAACATTAATAAGAAATGAAGTAGAAAGTAATACTGGAGTTAAATTATGAGCGACATGAACACAGATATGAAAAGTTTTATAGCACTGTCAGACATCATATCCTTATTAAATATGAGTTCTGGATTCTTATCAGCCATCAGCTCAATCAATCATAATTTTGAGCTGGCTGCAATCCTTATGCTTATTGCAATCATATTTGACTCTTCAGATGGTTGGGTAGCACGAAAAATAAACAGACAGGACGATTTAGGCTTCGGGAAAAATATCGATTCATTATCCGATATCGTTTCATTCGGAGTAGCACCTGCAATATTCATTTACAGTTGCATTAACACCACCCCAGGCATATTTCAAGCAATAGTAATTCTAACCAGCTTATTCATTGTTATTTGTGGAGTTTTAAGATTGACCAGATATAATGTAATTGCCGGTAAACTAGATACAACAGATTTTATCGGTTTTCCAATTCCAGGAATTTCATTTGTAATAGCTACATTTTACCTAAGTGGATTATTTAACCCATATATTGCGTTAATACTAAGCATCATCATTTCATTGCTGATGATAAGTAATATCAGATATCAAAAATTCGACAACATACCAATAATTGCAATATCTGCAGTATTAATACTGATTCTAATTCTTCCAATTAACATTATAATATTCAATATTAACATACCTGCATTAATATTACTATTATTCTGTCTTTACTACCTAATAATTAATTTAATTAAAAGATAAGTAATTATTACTCCTATTTAATTAAGTTAACCATCAATAATTGAAATTAGGAGTATTTTAAAATGAGTACCAAAAAACCGCGTGATCCACTATATCCCAGAGGTTTTGAAGAAACACAGGAACTGAAAAAGCAGATTTCCAGCGAACTTCGAAAACCCATGAAAAAGGAAAAAACTGATGAATTAACACCACTGAAAAAGTTAAATCGAAAAATTGGCATATATTTATCTCCAAAATCAATCGATATAACTGACGATGAGAAAAAAAGAAAAATAGGCGTGATTATTACAACATTGATACTATTGACATTGATAATCACAGCATATTATTTTATAATCTATGAACCTGCACAAGAGGCATTGTCACTAGCAAAAACTACAAAGTTAAATGAGCTTCACGACCTGTATTCCGGAGCGCTAACAACCTCCCCCAATGCATTACTACTTGAAAACCAAATCAATGATGGCAGAAATGCACATGAAGTTGAATCAATTAACATTTTGACTCCCGCAACAAAAGACTGGAAGGAGCATCACAAAAAATCCATTAATCTGCATCAGGACAAATACAACAGAACAATGGCAGTTTATGAAAATGAAAACAAAAGCACAATCATTCCAACATATGAAGCCATGGAAATTGTAAATGAAAATGACGCAAGGATTCTCTCACAAATCAAATTTGAAGAGCCGAACACCGTTTCAGTTCCAATATTAGTCTCACGTCTCCAGGCGGGGGCAGGCCTTGTAAAGGAAGGCAGCATTGTAGACATCTACACAAATTCAAATTCGACAGATGAAAACGCTACAAATTCGACATCCCCCGAAATCAGAGGGTGCACCGTCTTGTCAATAATGAGATATGAGGAGAATGGAGAGATTGATTCGGAATATTCAAAATCCAAGATGAATGTTGAAGGAAATTCCACAAATCCCCATGAAGACACAAAGGCGTTCTCATCAGATGTCCTGGAAATGATTAAAGCTTCAATCATCAATGGATATGATGAAAAAGAAACCTTTGAACTGCTTGAGGATTACGGTGTGAAACTATCAAATTACGAAAGACAGATAAACTTGGGCGATTTGGATGCAGAGTATATGCTTTTGATTGAAACACCGCAAGACAAGGTCAATTTCATATTGAACAACATGGATAACATCGTTCTGACAATTCCAACATCAGAAGCACCTGATTGGATTGTGAAAGAAATCAGCGAAACAAGCCAAAATTAAGAAATAGTATTATAGTAGTGATGACAAATTTGATAATATGAATAAACCTAGCATTTCAACTATAATTGTTATAATTTGTTTATTGATAATTGGATTATATGCAATGGGGGAAGTGAATTATTTTTCAACAAAAGTCGTTGTTGAAAAAAGCGTGAATGTCGATTCTCCCAAAATCGTAATCCCCTCAATTGGAGTTAATGAAAAAATAAACAATGAAACTTTAAATTATGGAGTTTTAAGCGATCCGGGAGAGAATATTCCAACTGAAGAATCAGTTGCATTATATGGTCATAGGACACTTCAGGGATCCCCATTTTTAAGGCTGAATGAACTGGGTGTTGGAGATACATTCCTGATTGAATGGCCGGGAATTGGAGAACTGAAATATAATGTGGTGGATACAAAAATCGTGCCTGGAACATATGACTTTTATCCTGAAGGAACCAATTCATCTTACCTGATTACATGTGACCCTATCGGTTCAACTGAAAACAGAATAATCGTTCAGGGAGATTTGGTCGAGAAAGGTCCGGTTAATATACAAGTCATGGAAGATAATCCGCAGGAATCAAACGCATGGATAATTTCAGCAATATTCATGGTTGTTGGATTCATATTCAGTTTAATCTATCCGAAAGACAACAGACCATACATTTTAGCAACAGTAATAATCATCTCAGCCGTGCTGTTCTATTGCTGCATAAATCCAATACCATCAGAGCTGATATACGATAAGATAATATTTTTAAACGGAGGATTATAATGGACGTTGACAAGGAATACTTTTCAAATATAACAACACGTGAACGCGCCATATTTGAAGGCGCAATCAGCATGGGAGCATTATTTCATCAATTTGTAGGAACACCCGTCAATAAAGACACAAAAGGAAGTCTAGAAAAAGCAATGGAAGACTCCCTAAACCTGCAGCCTGCAATTGAAAAGGTGGAAGTTGAAATCAGATTTGACAAGCTGGAAGAATCAATGACAGAATTCGACTACACTTCACTTACAGGAGATATGCTTGACGTTAAAATCCATACAAAAGTGGATGAAGTTGTTGCAGTAATCAGAATTGAATTTATTGAAGAGTTAAATTATCCTTTAATGTATGTTGAAAGTATTGAAGATTAATATATATCTTCTAAATCTTTCAATAATTCTTCCAAATGATTCTTTTTAATATGATTCATTAAGACTACCCTGATTGCAACAGGGCATTTTGCAACAGACACCTTCCATCCCAAATCTTCTAATTTTTGAGCCAAAACATTGGTATCCATATCTGGATGGTTGAATGCAACAATATTCAGTTCAGGTTCACAAACAATTTCATAACCTAATTTTTTTAAGTTTTGGGCAAAGAATTTAGTGTTTTCCATTAGATTTTGAGCCAACTTAGTGTAACCTTCCCTTCCAAAATATTTCATTATTGCATAGGTTGCAGCTGAAGAAGCGCCCAAACGAGTTCCAACAATTGTGGATTGTGTTTTAACAGTCAAATAAGGTGAATCGACTGCCATCACATCAAGATATTCCTCACACCTGAAAATAATCCCTCCGGCAGGAATTGGAGCCAGTCCCATCTTGTGAGGGTCAACAGTTATAGAGCAAACTCCGTCCAATGAAAAATCAAATACAGGCAAATCATAACCTGCTTGCCTTAAAAATGGAATTGAAAATCCTCCAAAAGCGGCGTCGACATGGAAATAAATATTGTTTTCAAAAGCGATTTCGGAAATCTCTTCGATAGGGTCAATTAATCCCAATTCAGTGGTTCCTGCAATTGCCACGATTGCCACTGTCTTATCGGATATTGCATCCCTAAGAGATTCGACATCAATCTTATAATTTTCATCGATTTTAGCTTCAACAATTTTGAGGTTAAGCATGTCCGCAGCTTTCTTAAATGAAAAATGAGCAGATTCGGGAATTATTATTTCACCATCACTTATTCCCTTATATTTTCTTGCATGATTTCTTGCAGCCCTCATTGCCATCAAGTTGGCTTCAGTTCCGCCAGTGACAATATTGCCATAAGCATCATCAAGAGACAATAACTCGCCAATAGATTTTATGACATTATTTTCAATTTGTTTAGTGCCTCTGAAGAGGCCAGGATCTCCCAAATTGGTATCTAGAAATTTGCAAAATACTTCCTTTGCAAAGGGATGTGCTTCAGTACACATTGAACCTAATATCCTTCCATCAGCATAGTTATGGTCCAATTTGTGAAGTTCATCCAATTCCTTCAATATATCCTGCTTATCTATTGGCTTATCGTCCATAAAGTAACCTATCTAAAAATAATTTAATAAAAATAAAAATAAAAAAAGAATAAAAAGATTATTCTAGACGTTTACGGGCAGCGTCGAGAATAATTTTTTGTTCAGCACGTGCAACAGTTTTTCTCACATCAGCGATAGCATCAGTATTTGATGATACGCTTGAAATTCCATATCCAACAAGTTTTTCAACAATGTGAGGCACACTACCTGCTTGACCACAGATACTGCATTTAACACCTGCTTCAGCACATTTTCTAATAGTTCTTTCTATTAATTTCATTACTGCAGGGTGTTCTTCAGTATAGTGTTTTGCTACAAACTCATTGTTTCTGTCAACTGCAAGAGTGTATTGGGTCAAGTCGTTGGTTCCTAAACTTACAAAGTCTATTCCAACTTTAATGTACTCGTCAATCATAATTGCAGCTGCTGGAATCTCTACCATCATACCAAAGTCAACATCCTTGTGAGGTTCGAAGCCCACTTCGGAACAAAGTGCTTTAGCTTGTTTAAGCTCTTCAGGACTTTGTGATAATGGAATCATGATACCAATGTTTGTGTATCCTTTTTCGTGTAATTTTTTGATTGCTTTAAATTCACATTTAAGGATTTCAGGTTGGTCAAGTTCTCTTCTGATTCCTCTCCAACCAAGCATTGGGTTATGTTCTCTAGGTTCGTTTTCTCCACCTTCTAATGTGATGAATTCATCGGTTGGTGCATCCAAGGTTCTGTACCATACTGGTTTTGGATAGAATGCATCTGCTACAATTTGAACATTGTCTGCAATTGTATCAATCAATTCATCTTCCCTTCCATCAGCAATGAATTTACCAGGGTGAACGCCAGAGGTTAACATTAAATGTTCAGTTCTTAAAAGTCCAACACCATCTGCACCGGTTGCTGCTGCTTTTTCAGCTGCTTCAGGCATACTTACATTAGCTTTAACTTCAGTTACTGTTATGATTGGAGCTGCTTCAACAGTTCCTGCAACAACAGTTGCCTCTTCTTTAGTTTGGGAGATTCCTTCAAATACTAATCCTTTTTTACCGTCCAAGGTAACACCGGAATTTTCTTCTAATACGGTTGTAGCATCACCGGTTCCTACAACACAAGGAATTCCAAGTTCTCTTGATATGATTGAAGCGTGACAGGTTACTCCACCTTCGTCAGTTACGATACCGCTTGCTCTTCTCATAGCAGGCACCATATCTGGTGTGGTCATTGTTGTAACCATGATGTCTCCATCTTTGATTTTATCGAGTTCATCAATGTCTAAAATGATTTTAACTGTACCTGAAGCCATACCTGGACTTGCTCCAAGACCTCTTACTAAAACATCCCCTAATTCGGATGAAGCTTCACCAGCATCTTCATCGGCATTGCCTAATGTAGTGATTGGTCTTGCTTGCAATAAGAATAACATGTCTTTTTCAAATGCCCATTCGGTGTCCATTGGTTCACCGTAGTGAGCTTGAACTCTTTTACCCATTTCGGTTAATTCAATGAGCTCATCATCAGACAATACTCTTTCTTTTCTTTTATCTTCAGGAACATCAACTTTTACACTAGTACCAGCTTCATCATTAGTATACATTACTTTTTTGTCGCTGATGGTTACATTGATGATTTCGTTGTCTTTTTTATCAACTTGATAGTTATCTGGAGTTACATCTCCGGACACTACTGATTCTCCAAGTCCCCAGGATCCTTCAATTAATGCAATTTCTTCACCAGTGGATGGATTTACAGTAAACATTACTCCTGCTTTATCAGCATTTGCCATTTTTTGAACAACTACTGCAATGTAAACTTTTGAATGTTCAAAGTCATTTTCTTCTCTGTAAAAGATTGCTCTTGCTTCAAATAATGATGCCCAACATTTTCTGATGTATTCAATTACTTCATCATCACCGGAAACATGCAAGAAAGTATCTTGTTGGCCCGCAAATGATGCTTCAGGCAAATCTTCAGCAGTTGCAGATGACCTGATTGCAACATCGGTGTCATCCTCGCCAACCCTTTGACAAAGTTCATTATAATATTCACGGATGAATAAAACCAAATCTTCTGGAATAGGAGATTCAATAATGATTGTTTTGATTTCTTCAGCTGCAGCCTGAAGAGCTTTGGTATCGTTGATATCGATTGCATCAAGGATACTCATTACTTGATCATTAATTCCAGCTTCATCCATAAAATATTTATAAGCTTGTGCAGTTACTACAAAACCTGGCGGTACTGGAATGCCCGCTTGAGTTAATTCACCCAAATTAGCACCTTTTCCACCTGCAATTCCAATATCGGATTTGCTTAACTCCTCAAATTTTTTTACATACATAAAATATAACCTCTTGGTTTGAAAATATCTTACATTGACTAAGTCAATATTATAATTAAATATGATTTTTAATGTTTAAATATTTAATGAAAAAAAAGTTTACGATAAAAAGAATAAGTTATTGAACCACCCCATCCTATAGAGGATGGGGATTCCTGAATTTTTTTTCACTTAATAATGGTTAATTTAAGTATTTTTCAGGCTATCCCCGTTGAACCAGCGGTTTAGAATATTAATTGCTGCGTTTGTGTCCCTATCAAGTGTTTTTCCGCATTTTTGACATTTCCAGTTGCGTGTTTTGATTTTTAACTCTTTGTTTA